>JBJOHK010000027.1:0-22945 GCA_046047755.1 Bacteroidota bacterium
TCCAAGCATCGGGCGAAGTAAGGTCCATCAATTGGGCATCCAGGTACTTTCCGACCAGGGCCCCCGTAGCGTTGGCAATGAAGACCTTTTTGAACAATCCGAAGGCAAATCGGTTGACGCCCGACCAGATTCGGTCCCAGTTGAAATCGCGTTTCAACAATTGGTCTTCGACGGCATTGTAGCGAACAATGGGCCCTGCCACCAACTGAGGAAACATGGACACAAACATCATGAAGGCCACGAAATTCTTCTGGGCCTTGACCTCATTTCGATAGACATCCAAGGTATAGGAAACCGTCTGGAAGGTGTAAAACGAAATCCCAATAGGCAGATCGACCTCGGGCCGAGCAAAAGGCAGTTTGATGAAATAGTCTAGGTTATCATATAGGAAGCCACCGTATTTGAAGGCCGCTAGCATGCCAAAGTTGACAACAATTGACCCTACAAGGAAAGCTTTGGCCTTCCATGTACCTCTGAATTTGGCTATCAAAAGGCCATTGGCGTAGTCAAATACTGAACTGAACGCCAGAAGCAGCACCCAAAAAGGCTCACCCCAAGCGTAGAACAAGTAGCTAAACAGCAACAGAGTAAGGTTGCGTATGGCCATGACTTTTGTCGCATAGTACAGGAGTACACAAAGTGGCAGAAAGCCATAAATAAAGGCGAGAGAGGAAAATACCATATCAATTATTGGCTTCGTTTGGCCAACCAACTATGCAAGTGATAAAACAACCAGAAGTGAACCAGAACGACCGCCTCTAAGGCAATGATGTACCAAGGCCACTCCCCAATAATCATGGGGTTATCGGCATTGGGCTTTTGAGCCAAGTACATATAATTAGAATCGAGCAGGTAATTGACCAAACCTATAACCGGTATGCACAACTGTGTAAACAAGAACGCCCTCCACCAACTTTTTTCGCGGGGCACCATACCCAAGCGCATGGTCGCGTAAAAGCCCGATAGGATAATGCCACCATGGGAAATGGAATACTCCCACAATTCATACACCCCACCACCGGTAGTGGACTCAGGCGTAATGAAGGAATGTACCGCTCCGGCTCCCCAAAAAAGTGCCAATTCGTAGGTCCAGGCATGTCCCGTCCAGAGCATATACGCCGACAAAAGAACCGACATGGAACACAAATGAAGAGGCAGACAAGTGTGGTAATCCCAACAGCCATTTAGCACCATGACACCCTGATTAATGGCAAAATTAGCAAACAGAAGGGCCGCGATGGTTTTGGCGACAAGCTGTCGCTGTTCACGATTCGCTTTACGGGTAAAGCCTAGAACCAGTACCAAACCCGCGAGCAAGCCTAGATTCATGAGCCACCACAAGGAAGAACCCATAGGAACGACAAAGTGAGTTGCGTTACGGTCCATACTGAACAAATAATTATCCCGAAGTTCGGCACAAAAAAAAGCCCCCAAGTGGGGGCTTTATACACAATTGTGAATGAAGGTCTTAGTTCTGAACTTTAACCGAAACAACTACACGACGATCCAAGCTCAAAACGGCCATTTGGGCGGGCTGGGTGGTAGACATGTTGATGGTCACACCGCTCATGCCCAAGGTATTCACCAAGAACTTGCGAACGGCTTCCGCGCGCTTGTCGCGAAGCTTGGCATTACCAGCTGAAGAACCTGTCTTATCAGTTGAAGCAAAAATCTCCACGCTGTAGTTGTAAGAACCACCGCGATCCAAAGAAGATTTCCAGTTGTACAAAGCTTGCATTCCATCAGCGGTCAGCACAGATGAACCAGAAGCGAAGAAAACAGTAGTAACGTTAGAGCGCTCAAATTCAGCTTGAGCTTCAGCCTCCAAAGCGTCGATGGCTTCCAAAGCCGACTGCAATTCAGTCATTTGGCTTTTCACTTGGGCCATGTCAGTGTCCAACACTTTAACACGAGAGCTAGATTCTACGACCATACGATCGAGTTCGGCTTCGCTCATGCTGTGCTTAGCACCTGCTTTTTCTTCTACAATTTGGGTGGTTTGGGCAGCGACAAAATCTGACAACTTGGCTTTGTCATAGGCTTCTTGGCTGTTGATGCAGCTCGACAAACCCAACAGGGCTACCGCCGAGGCTATGATGAAATTTTGTTTCATAATATGGAGCAAAGATATAGAGACTTTTTGGCTGTCAAAGTACAGATTTCAAAGCGTCAAGAATTTTAAACGCTCAAAATCGACAAATCCTCAAAAGGTGACGAAGGTCACCGTTCAAACTCAGAAGCTCTTGTACCTTTGGATTATGCCATTTTCACCCAAAGCATTCATAGTCAATTCACTGCTCACATTCTTAGGCGCAACTGTGGCCCAGGCCCAAGCACAGGCTCCTTTCGGAATTCGACTCGAGGCACATAGCCCAGCCAATTTCCCAGCCATGCAAAGCTTTGCTTGGGGTCAAAGTGGAGAGGATATCTTGTTTATCGCAGGGCGTAATGATGGCTTGCACAAGCGCCAGCCTTTCGCCGCATTTGACCAAGCCGGCATTCAAGGAACCTGGTGGGTTTGGAATACCCAAAATGATTCCCTTTGGTCCTACATCCCCAGTGGTTTCCCCGCGGCCATCCAAGAGCAACTCAGCGCTTCAAACCCTCAATTTGTACAAATTGAAGACACCTTGTTGATCGCCGGCGGATACGCCTACTCGCCCACAAAAGCCGCCCATACCACCTTTGCCAACTTGAGCAGCATAGAAGTCGGGGCGGCCATCCAAGCCATTAAATCAGGACAAAGCCCCTTGCCCTATATACAACAAATTCAAGACAGCCGCTTCCAAATAACCGGTGGGCATATGTTGAATCATGAAGGTAGTCTCGTATTAGCGGGTGGGCACTTGTTCGAAGGTTCTTACAACCCCATGGGACCTGATCACGGCCCTGGATTTACCCAACAGTACACCAATTCAGTATACGAATTTCAAGTGCGGGTTAAACCCAGCTTAGCGGTTTCAAATTTCCAGAGTCATTACGACAGTTTGCTCTTCCATAAGCGTGACTACAACGCCCACCCTATTCGCATGGCTGATGGCCGAATAGAATTGGGATTGTTTTCAGGGGTATTTCAATACGGGGTGGACCTACCCTGGACCAATTTGGTGCTTTGGAACAGCCAGTCCGTTACAGAGGTGTCTGATTTCGAGCAGCTTCTCAACCAATACCATACCGCCAGCGTGCCTCTATTCAGCGCTACCCAAAACAAACAATACTCCCTGTTCTTTGGAGGCATTGGTTTGTACACTTCTGACGCTAGCGGAAACTTGATCAAAGACGTCAATGTCCCCTTCGTGGACCATATTTCCATCGTAGAACGCGGAGACAATGATCAGTTCAAGGAATACCTCCTTGATACCCATATGCCCTCCCTCTTGGGAGCAGCGGCTGAATTCATTCCTGCTTCAAACTTGAAATTGGAACACGATGCGGTCATGTACGATGACTTGAACTCCAACCAAGAGGTATTATTGGGTTATATCGTAGGCGGAATTGAAAGTGATGCACCCAATGTATTCACCTCAAACACCCTCCAAAGCCGAGCCAAAGCAGCCATTTACAAGGTGTACATCACCCCATCAGCTGCGGCCAATATGCGCTGCATTGAATCCTTCAATGACATGCAATTGATGGCCTATACGATTGAAGGAGGCAACCAAATATTGCTTCGTTTCAAACAGGGAGAGTCTGGCAAAGCGCAAATTCGATTTTTCGACGAAACAGGGCGTACCCTCAAATGGGTTCAAACCCAAGACCAAGTGCCCGGAACCTACGAAATCAAATTTGACCGCAGCCAAATTCCAGCCACCCATGGTTTTGTTGAAGTTCAAATTGGACAACAAGGCGCCAGCCGCAGCTTGTGGTTGCATTAAGACAGAATCGACCGGATACTCGCTGTTTCTAGTCGTGCCGAGGGGTCGGCTCAATGCGAATCTCGTCTGAGAAAATGTAGGTTCTGCCTTGGTCATGATGACCTAAGTGCCAGGGCGGCAAGGCTCCATAATTATCAACTTTAAACCTCAGGAAACGGGTACCAACAGGGATATCCACACTCACCACCTGGATGCTTGGCGTCTCATCGGGGCCTTCTGCAAGGGCGCGAGCCCAACCCGTGCCTGTCTTCCAGGATTTTCCATTCTTTGAGAATTCTACTTCGCCCGAACGAGGGGCAAAAATCCAAGCCTTCTCGTCTGACAGAAATCGAAAGGTTACTTGTAGGGGTTCTTTGCTTCGTTCCCTAAGATCCAAAGTACCCTCTAAGTCCTGGTCATAGAAACCTTGCCAGTCTCCCGCGCGCCACTCCACTACTCCTTCTATGCCATCTACCAAAGCTTGATCGCCACTGGCCGCATACATGGGCTTGGGTACCGATTTCAACTCCAGCTCATAGATCTGATTGGGCACTTGGTGGCGCACGACAACCCAGTCGCTATAGGCGAATTGCTGTTGTTGGGTAGAACCGGGCAAACCTCCTGATTTTTGCGCGAGTTCCAAGCGCAGGGCGACCGTAAGGGAGCCCTCTATGCCCAAATCAAAAGAACCATCGCTTCGCACGGCATTGTTCTCATCGGGATAGAAAATGCGCTTCCCCGCAGGGCTAGTAATTTCCACTCTGCATCGAGCTTGAACACCTTCAGGCATTCGCACGTTCAATGTATCGCCGTGAAGACTCACCAAAGGTCCGGGCACAAACTGGGTATTATAATGCTGCTTGGGCGACATCAACAAGGCTTTTTCTGAGCTTTCTTTTCGAAATACCAAGGTTGGGGTATACAACAAGTTGCCATGGCTTACCATGAGCCAGGCATCGCTGCGGGCAAAAGCACCATTAGCCATGCGACCGGGCTGTCCATCGCGCGAGGCCTCTATCCCTGGATGGGCCAACCAAACAGGGCCCTTGGCTGATTCTTCCTGAGCCACACGAATGGTCAATGGCGGAAGAGAACCTCTGTTGACCAGGGCGTAATTCACCTGAGGCGAACCCACTATCCATAGGTTTGAGCCGGGACAAACCGGGTACAAGCCCAATGAGCTCAACACGTACCAAGCGCTCATTTGGCCGCAGTCTTCATTTCCGATCAAGCCATCAGGGCTATTGCGGTAAAACTCTTCGCATATTTGATCCACCAGCGCTTGACCCTTTTCAGGGTGCTGGGTAAAGGCATAGAGGTAAGCCATGTGGTGACTGGGCTCATTGCCGTGAGCGTACTGCCCAATCAATCCCGTAATGTCGCTCTGCTCGCGCCCATCGGTCTGGCTGCGCGTACTGAACAATGAATCCAACTGGGCTTCAAAGGCCTTATTGCCTCCTACCGCGCTCATCATCCCCATCACATCGTGCGGTACATAGAAGTGGTATTGCCATCCATTGGCCTCTGTATAATGATTGTTGACTTCATAGGGATTGAAAGGCTCGAACAACCCGTTTCGACGCGGTTGCATGAAGCCCCCAAAGGCCGAACTCGCGTTAGGGTTGTAAAGGTTCTGCCAGCGCTCACTGCGGCGATACATTACCCTAGCCACTGAATCTTGATCGAGGATCTCTGCCATGCGGGCAATGCACCAGTCGTCATAGGCATATTCCAAGGTTTTGGAAACCGATTCGGCTACCTTTTTCACATCCAAATGCCCCAGCGAATAACCCAGGTATTCAAAGTCACCCTCTTTCGCATTTGACGAAACTTGCATGGCCTCCAAGGCCAAATAGGGGTCAAATCCGTAAATGCCTTTTAAGTAGGCATCAGCAATGACCGAAACCGAATGATAACCGATCATGCAATTAGTCTCGCATGAGGCCAGTTCCCAAACGGGCAGTTTCCCCGATTCTTGGTATTGCAACAGCATGCTTCGAATAAAATCTACCGTTCGCGTTGAGTCGATCAAGCCCAGCAGCGGATGCAAGCCTCTGTAGGTATCCCACAGAGAAAATACCGTGTAAACCGGATGAAAACTTTGGTGAATTTGCTGATCCCGACCTCGGTATTTCCCGTCGACATCAGAGGCCAAACTGGGATGAATCATGGTGTGGTACAAAGCCGAGTAGAACAAGGTATCAGCTCCAGGCTTGTTGTCCCATCGGGCCTGAATTCGAGCCAATTCTTTATCCCAAAGGCGGGCAGCGGCTTGACGAGCTTGGTCAAA
The DNA here is from genome assembly GCA_046047755.1 of Bacteroidota bacterium. Classification (GTDB taxonomy): domain Bacteria; phylum Bacteroidota; class Bacteroidia; order NS11-12g; family UBA955; genus JALRLA01. Next base: position 6,145 of record JBJOHK010000027.1, read on the forward strand.
GCCCATGGTTTCGGCATTCAAATTGGCGATGGCCCCTTCAACGCTGGTCGACGAAAGCCCTACTTGTAGGGTCAATTCCAGGGGTTTATTGTCCCAATTTTTGTAGCGAATCAATACTTGTTTGGAACCGTTACTACTGATGCCATTGTCAGCATCGTAAGCCCATTTGGCCAATGGCAAGGGGCGGCTCAAACGCATGGCAAAATACACATGCTGCTCATCGGCCCATGCTTTGGAGATGCGGTATCCCACAAGGGTTACGGAGTCATAAATGCGCCAGCTGCATTCCAAAGTCGGGTCTCTATGCTCCAAGTCAAGTAGCAAGGAGCCTTGTGGGCCAGGGAATCGATAGCGGTGAAAACCCACGTGGGCACTGGCGGTCAACTCCGTTTTTATCCCGTTATCGAGCACAAGACTGTAATAACCTGCCTCGGCCGACTCATTTTGGTGTGAAAATCCCAATGGTTGCTGAGCCGCAGGCTTGACTTCCATTACTCCCACCTGTGGCTGTATTAAAATATCGCCATAATCGCTGCAACCAGTGCCGCTCAAATGGGTGTGCGAGAAACCATAGATGCTCGAATCGCTGTAATGATAGCCGCTGCAGCCATCCCAGCTGCCATCGATGCGGGTATCGGGGCTCAATTGCACCATACCAAAAGGAGCACAGGCGCCGGGAAAAGTGTGACCGTGCCCGCCGGTTCCAATAAAGGGGTTAACCAATGAATGGTAGGCTGGCTGGCTGGGCTGAGACCATAGAGGTGTGAACAGCCCTATCAAAAAGGCTGTACAAAGGGATTTCATGGACCCAATTTACGGCTTTTTCAAGAGGTCGAGTGCCACATCGACAATCATGTCTTCCTGACCACCCACCATATTTCGACGTCCCAGTTCTACCAAGATGTCACGGGTATCGATTCCGTACTTGGCCGCTGCTCGCTCAGCATGCAACAAGAAACTGGAATAAACTCCGGCATACCCCAAAGAAAGGGTTTCGCGGTCTACCCGAACCGGGCGACTTTGCAAGGGCCGTATTTCATCATCAGCCAAGTCCATCAGACGGTACAAATCGGTTCCGTGATCGACTCCCATGCGGTCCAAAACGGCTATGAGAACTTCCAATGGAGCGTTACCAGCTCCCGCTCCCATGCCCGCCAAACTGGCATCCAAACGAACGGCACCATGCTGAAGTGCAACTATAGTATTGGCCACTCCCAAACTCAAATTGTGGTGGCAGTGAATGCCAATTTGAGTCTCAGGCTTCAACACCTCCTTGAAGGCCAACATGCGATCGCGTACCTGGTCGGGCAACAAGGCTCCTGCCGAATCGGTCACATACACACAATCAGCCCCGTAGCTTTCCATGAGTTGGGCTTGTTGAGCTAACTTTTTGGGCTCATTCATGTGGGCCATCATTAAAAATCCAGCGACATCCATTCCCAATTCCTTGGCGGCCGCTATGTGCTGAGCCGAAATATCAGCTTCGGTACAGTGGGTGGCAATTCTAACTGACTCAACACCCAATTCCCGAGCGCGCTTCAAGTCATGAATGGTCCCAATACCGGGCAACAACAAAGTGGTGAGTTTGGCATGCTTGAGCTCAGAGGCTAAGCCTTCTAACCAATCCCAATCGCTGTGCGCTCCAAAACCATAGTTGAAGCTACCGCCAGTCAAACCATCACCGTGGGCGACTTCAATCGCGTCAACCTTTGCTTCGTCTAAAGCCAGAGCTAAACGCTTGAGCTGCTCCTTGCTGTATTGATGCGCGATGGCATGCATGCCATCGCGAAGGGTTACATCTTGTATATAAACGCTCATGCCTCTGCTCCTTTCTCTTGCTGGGAAATCATTCGTTCGGCCGTGGCCAACGCCGCCGAAGTCATGATATCCAAATTGCCTGCGTATTCGGGCAAATAATGCCCTGCGCCTCTTACTTTTAGCAACACACTGGTTTTCAAACCATGGCGATAACCAAGGCCGTCAATAAATACAGGCTTGTCTTCCGGTATGGTATCGAATTGAACTTCCTGGTGCAATTCGTAACCCGGCACGTATTGCTGCACTTCTTTCACCATGTCGGCGATTGATTTCCGAATGGCTTCTGGGTCTGCCATTTCACTCAATGTAAACACAGTATCTCGCATGACCAACGGTGGTTCAGCAGGGTTTAATATGATGATGGCTTTGCCTTTGTCGGCTCCTCCAACTTTCTCAATAGCTTGGGCCGTAGTTTCGGTGAATTCATCAATATTGGCTCGTGTTCCTGGGCCGGCTGATTGGCTGGAAATGGAAGCGACGATTTCCCCATAATGAACTTTGGCTACACGGTTCACAGCGGCCACCATGGGTATGGTCGCTTGGCCACCACAAGTAACCATATTGACATTGGGAACGTCTTTTAATTCGTGAAAATTCACTGGTGGAACCAAATAAGGACCAATAGCTGCTGGGGTCAAATCGACGGTTATTTTCCCTGGATACTCTTTAATTTTATTGTAGTTGTATGCATGAGCCTTCGCACTGGTTGCATCAAAAATCACGTCGATTTCTGACCACAAGGGGTGATTCAACAATCCTTCAATGCCTTCATGAGTGGTCTCAACCCCCATTCTTTTGGCGCGAGCCAAACCATCAGATTCAGGATCAATGCCTACGAACACGCCCATCTCTAGAACCGAAGAGGTACGCATCACCTTGATCATCAAATCGGTACCAATATTGCCCGAACCGATTATGGCTACTTTGCGTTTCATTCGTGTGAAAAGTTAAGACCGACTGACCCCAATCCTTCAATTTCAGCGGTAAATCGATCGCCAGGCGCCACGGTCACCATGGGGCCCAATGCCCCTGAAAGAACCCAATCACCGGCCTTCAAGGGTTGACCCAATTCGAAAAAAGTTTGTGCCAACCACAATAAGGCCTTCAGGGGGGAACCCAGACAAGCCGCGGCTTTTCCCTGAGAAACCAATTCCCCGTTGCGCCACAGCTTCATTCCCGCATTTACCATATCCACTTGTTCAACGGAACTTGACTCATTGGACAAGACAAAATGGCTCGCCGAGGCGTTGTCGGCCACAGTATCGGCAATTCGAATGTCCCAATTTTGAACGCGAGACCCCACCAATTCTAAGGAGGCACTTACGCAATCAATGGCTTCTAAGACATCAGATTCGGTAAGATTAGACTTGTTTAAGTCGGCTTTCAGGCGAAAGGCCATTTCTGCTTCAATCTTGGGCTGATGCAGGCCTTGAACGGAGCGGGTGGCTCCATTTTCGATTTGGGTCTGGGCATATATAACCCCAAAATCGGGCTGATCGACACCGAGCTGGGCTTGAACCGCCTTTGAGGTCAATCCAATTTTTACACCTACAGATTGGAAGCCCTTTTGAAGTCTGCGTTGATGATTGATTGTTTGGACCTCGTAGGCATCTTTTATATTTTGGTCTCCAAGCCACTCGCGAACGGGGGCACAAAGTGTTCCTGATTGCTCAGCCTCCCACAGAAGGTCGGCGGCTTTTTGCACTAGGGATTCAGCATTAGCCATGGTTGGCAAAGGTACTTAAGCCACTTGAAAGCCACTGACACCGAGTTGATCGACAACCCCTTTTATTTGCATACCGGGCTTCAAGAAGTGGGCCGCTGTTGCAGCTCCAGCCAATACAACCATGCCCGGCTGCAAGATCTCCTTGTATTTCACAGCCAATCGTGTAGCCGCAGCCAATGATTTCCATGGGTTACCCAAAATATCATCTGAAGAACCCTGTTCCAACAGCTCCCCATCGGCAAACAAGGCCATGTTCAACCCATTCAAATTTTCACTCACTGGCATCCAATCACCCAATACATAGGCGGCAGAAGAACAGTTGTCGGCAACCACATCTTCCAGGGAGAACTTGAAATTTTCATACCGAGAATCGATAACCTCCAATGCGGCGCAAATGCCATCCACGAAATCCATGCATTCGTCGGGCTGCAATTCCCGGTCAATGGTTTTTGAAATGCGAAATGCTACTTCTATTTCCACCCGCGGATGTATGAATTTCTTTAAGGACAATGGTTCGCCAGAACCCAATACCATATCTTGAGTCAAACGGCCCCAAATCAAATCATTCACGCCCATTTGCTTCATTTTGGCCTCAGACGTAAAACCCATCTTCAGACCCACCAACGGAAACCCTCGTCGCTTGCGTTCTTCGATGTTCAATCGCTGAATTTCGTAGGCCTGATCCAAACTAAAGGCTGACTCTAATGAAAGCTGAGCAGTGGCCTGAGCTTGAGCCGCAGCCTGATCCAAACGAAGAGCCCATTGATGTTCCTGATTCATGCCTCAAAGTTAGGCCATGCCAGGGGATCGCCCGAACGCCGATTATCTCGACAAAGTGTCACTCAGACACCAACCCTTTTGAAGTATCTTTGTTCTCTCTTCATGAAGGTCGGATTAGACGCAATTTCCTTGTTCATTCCTGCGCAGCATTTTCCAGTTCGATCGCTGGCAAATTTGCGCAATTTGGACCCAGACAAACTGGAGAAAGGCTTGGGCTTGCGCTCCATGTCGATGCTTCAACCCGATTCAGATGCTCGAGACATGGCCGCTCAAGCTATGCTGCAACTGTTTCAAGAAAACAACATAGATACCCAAACATTGGGCCGGGTGTATTTGGGTAGTGAAAGCCACCATGATGGGGCTAAGCCCACCGCATCATATGCCTTAAGTCAAGTAGAAACCGCCTTGGGCCAGCCCGGGTGTTTCAATGCTTGTGATGTTGTTGATCTCACATTTGCCTGCATCGCGGGGGCAGACGCCTTGCTCTCTTGCGTTGAATATGTGCGTCTGAACCCTGGAAAAACGGCTATAGCAATAGCATCTGACATCGCCCTATACGAGGAAGGTTCTGCCGGAGAATATACCCAAGGTGCCGCAGCGGTGGCCCTGCTGATTTCTGAAAATCCCCGCTTATTGAGCATAGAATCTCCAGTAGGGGTTGGCTATGCCGGTGTAGAAGACTTTCACAAGCCCTTACAAGTATTTGACAAGGGAGAAATCGCTCGAGACCTCTTGAATTCGCTAGGCATAACCATGAGCCCCGATTGGAGCAAAACACAGTCTGCGTTCTGGAACAATCCCAAAACCACCGTGGCGACCCACCGCATTGAACCCACTTTTGACGGGCCCTATTCTAACGAATGCTACACCCAACGCCTCAAAGAAGCTTTGGCCCGCTTTGAAGCCCATGCTCAATGCCAGTGGGTTGAACATTTTGACAAACTCGCTTTTCATTTGCCCTATGCGTATCAAGGCCGCCGAATGGGCAGCCAACTATGGGTAAACAGCTTGTCAAAAACGGGAAATCTGGCCCCTTTAGAAGCTGAGATTGGGACCTATTCAGATGACCCTGAATGGACCAAAAAAGCCAGCAAATCAGCTTTATACCGAACCTTTGTATCCTCGAGAATGAAAGGAGCTGAACGCGCTTCAGGGGAGATGGGCAATGGGTACACCACCAGCATCTTTATCGCCCTTTTGGGCATCATGGCCCAAGCCTTGGAAGAAGGAGAGTCTCTTCAGGGCAAAACCCAAGGGTTCTTCGCCTACGGAAGTGGCTCAAAGGGCAAAGTTTTCCAAGGCACCTACCAATCTCAATGGGACCACTGCCCAAGTGCTCAAGGCCTCTGGACCAACTTAGCGTCCAGAACAGAGCTTGACGCCGACACCTATTTGGATTGGCATCGCAAGCGCTTTTAGGAAAACCAGCGATTCTTCAACGCGTAACTGACGCGTACCAAAATCAGCAAAGCGGGAACCTCCACCAAGGGACCAATGACCCCAACGAAGGCTTCGGGGCTATTCAACCCAAAGACTCCGATGGCAACCGCAATCGCCAATTCGAAGTTGTTTCCCGCCGCTGTAAAAGCTACCGCAGCGGCTTGGTCGTAAGGGCGATTCATGCGTTTGCTGATGTATAGGCCCAAAAGGAACATGAGCAAAAAGTACACCAACATAGGAACAGCCACCTGGAGCACCAAGCCTGGCAATTGAACCAATTGTTCCCCTTTCAAACCAAACATAAGCACAATGGTGAACAACAAACTTATCAAGGTAAGTTTCGAGAATCTGGGCATGAACACCGTAGAGTACCAGTTTAAATCGCGGAAGTTGACCAATAGTTTGCGAAGGCCGTAACCCAAAGCAAAGGGAATACCCAAATACAGCAGAACAGACTCGGCTACTTGGCGCATTGACACCTGAATTACCGTACCCTCTGCCCCAACTTTGGGCGCCAAATAGGTGATAAAGAACCAAGCCAGGGCTGAATAAGCGAAGACCTGAAACAAGCTATTCAAGGCCACTAAGGCAGCCGCATATTCTCGACTCCCATCAGCCAAATCATTCCAAACCAATACCATAGCAATGCATCGAGCTAGTCCTATTAATATCAAGCCCGTCATCAGATGAGGCTCATCACCCATAAAGATTACCGCCAAAACAAACATCAATACCGGCCCAATTACCCAATTCAAAACCAACGACAAGCCTAGGGTTCTACGATCTCGCAGCAAGGCTGGCAATTGGCTGTAATCAACCTTGGCTAAAGGGGGAGTCATCATCAAAATGAGACCCAGGGCCAAGGGCAAGTTGGTTCCCCGAAAGGACAATGCCTGCATCTGTGCACCGAAACTGGGCCATGCGTATCCGAGGGCGATTCCCCCTACCATGGCTAAGCCAATCCAAAGGGTCAAGTACCGATCCAAAAATGAAAGCTGTTTCATCGCTTGATTTGTTCAAAAGCCCAACGCATTTCGGCTGCAATTTGGCGACAACGCGCATCGTACACGCTGTCTTCTTGAGCCGTCCCATCACTTACTTTCGGGTCTTCATAGGGAAGGGCCAATCGAAAGGCAGCCCCAGGTACAGATGGGCATGCTTGATCGGCATCGCTGCAAGTCATAATGGCTGCGAATTGATCCTTCACATTGCTTGGATCATCGAAACGTTTGGACCATAAGGATAAAGCCGGATCTTGAATCCGGTAAACGGGATTGTCACTGATGTATTCAGGTTGCAAAACGAGTAAACCCGCGCGCATCATGGCCTCAATGGTTCGGGGGTTGCAGGCGGTAGCTTCAGTTCCGCCTGAATAAGTAGCAACGCCCTTAATTCCCAGTTGATCAGCGGCTACTTGCGCCCAAACCTGCCCGAAGTGGCTTCGGCGAGAATTGTGTGTACAAATGAATACCAGCGAAGCGGTATCGTTTTGTTCAAGCTGTTGCTGAATCCAATCAGCCATGCGTTTCAATTCCGCTTGGCGGGCACTGGGTATAGCGTCCATATCAGACGAAAGCGAATTCCAAAAGGTCTTCATAGGATTTTCTTGTTGAGTAGTTACGGGTGAAGTTTGTGGTTCGGAAGAAGTAGCGGATTGGCAAGCAGCAAGCAGCAAGAGCCCAGACAGTATTAACAATCGCATGATGCCTGATTCCATGATTCCATTTCTTGAAAAAAAGCCAAAAAATCAGCTTGCATGGATTGCATGCCAACCTTGCTCAGGCAGTAATTACGCCGATCTCCCATTATCTGTCCCTGTATCAATCCCGCTTGCTTCAGCGCTTTCAAATGCTGGGTAACCGTGGGCTGGGCCAGTCCTAGCACCTCGACCAAATCAGCATTGATACAAGATTCTTGTTTGAGCAAATGGCGCAAAATGGCCAATCTGGCTGGATTGGAAAGCAGTGCCGACCATTGTGACAGTCGTACATCTTCCTGTTCTCGGAGATCAGATTTGATAGTTCCCATTATGATATTGCAATATTACAATAAGAAATCCGACACGCATCAAGTTCCTTTGCAGGGTGACCCATCCCCTTTTGTATGATGTAGCCATTGTTGGTGCTGGACCAGGCGGGTCTACAGCTGCTTTGGGATTGGCACGAGCCGGGTATCGAGTTTTGTTGATCGATAAGACCCATTTTCCTCGTCACAAGGTATGTGGGGATGCCATTCCCAACAATGCCATGCGCCTTCTGCAGGAGCATTATCCCGATTTGGCCACACGCATTCGCATCCAGACGTCCCGTCCCATTGACGGTTATCAAGCCTTTTGGAGAGGTAGACGCATCGCCCAGGGTTCCTGGTCTATGCAAGCCATAAATTCAGCTCGAAAATCATTTGACCAAGTGCTGCTAGAAGCGGCTCTTGAAGAGCCGAATTGCCAATTAGCTGCACCCCATCGAATTCAATCTATAGCCCGACAATCGGATGGAAATTGGATGCTATCCGACAACCATGGCCAGTCATTTTTTGCTCGAGGCTTGATTTTGGCCCATGGGGCAAACGGTGACTTCCGGCAACAAATTGGACTCTCAAGCATGGACAAATCACAATGGGGAGTGGCGGGTTCCCAATACCGAACCCATTGGAATCCTATGCCCAAGCACAACCTATTCTTTGTACCAAAGTCCATGTCTTTGCCCGGTTATTTCTGGATTTTCCCTGTCGGCGAGAACCGCTGCAATGTCGGCTTTGGCGTCATCAGTCAAGAGCCTGTCAAGCTCAAAGCCCTTTACGAAGAAGTTTGTCGAAAAGACCCGAAAATTGCCCAGTTCCTAGAAGGCACACAAGCGGAGACTGAATTTCAAGGCCATAAGATTCCCATTCCCAACAAACCCTTGCGCAACAGTGCCCCAGCGGCTCTGTTTATCGGCGATGCCGCTGAACTCGTTGACCCCTTATATGGGCATGGCATTGACAAGGCCATCATTTCTGGACATTGGGCAAGCGAAGCCCTGATCAATGGATTCAAAAACAAGAATCTTGAATCGTTCGAGGCCTATGAAAAGCAAATTGAATCCCGATTATGGCCCGAAATGCAAAAGAGTTATCGCCGAATGAAATGGCTTGCACTCTTGATGCGCTTAGCCTAATAAATCCAGGTCAGATTCAAAGGACTTGGCCTACCTCTCTACCTCAACATGCCGTAAGGCATTTATTAGCGCAGAATCATGTAGAAATCATGTGTAACTATCGCATTCCAATAATGTAATAAGCCCTTAACATTGGCGAAATATTAGAGAGGAATCTTTGCAGCAGAAATTTTAGACAAATAAGACTATGAAACACCTCTTATCGATTGCTACAGGCCTTGCCATTTTGGCCACAAGCAGTACTGCATTGACCTCATGCGGCAAAACAGACACCGTGATCGTGACTCCACCAACCAATGACAAGGTGGTCATCATCAGCGAAAACATCAAAAGCAACACCACATGGACAGCCGACAAAACCTATGTGTTGGCCGGACGCATTTCGGTTGAAGCAGGCTCAGAACTGACCATCGAAGCTGGAACTGTCATCAAAGGCCAAGCTGGTTCAGGTGCAAACGCTACGGCTTTGATCATCGCTCGTGGAGCTAAAATCAATGCAGTAGGAACATCTACAAAGCCCATCATTTTCACCAGCATCGCTGACGAAATTGAATCAGGATATAGTTCCATTAGCAGCCCCAACATGGACGACAATTTGAACGGTTTGTGGGGTGGTGTTATCGTTTTGGGCAATGCTCCTTGTTCGTTGACAGGTGACGTCACTGAAATGGCGATCGAGGGAATTCCACCAACTGACGCCAACGGGTTGTATGGCGGAAGCAATGCCACTGATAACAGCGGTGTTTTGAAGTACATCTCCATTCGTCACGGCGGTGCTAACATCGGCGAAGGAAACGAAATCAATGGCTTGACCTTGGGTGGCGTAGGTTCTGGAACTACCATCGAAAACATTGAAGTTGTTTCCAACCAAGATGATGGAATTGAATTCTTCGGCGGAACCGTAAACGCTAAAAATGTAATTGTATGGAACTCTGGTGATGATGGCCTGGATACTGACCAATCATTCGGTGGAAGCATAGATAATTTCGTAGTTATCTGCGGTGGAAACACCGACCATGCCTTGGAGATTGACGGTCCTGAAGGTTCTATGCAAGCTGGTCACAAAGTGATGAATGGAATTTGCGTCGGAGACGATGCTTCAGAGTTGGCAGATTTTCGCAGCAACGCCTTGGGTGCTTTCGAAAACATCTACTTCTATGGTTTCCCTGATCCGGCTGTAGATGGTCGTGGTGACTTGTCCTTGAGCACTGGCTCCGACTTGACTTTTGCCGCTGGCAAGTTGACCTTCAAAAACTTGGAAGTCGCTCTTCCTGCAGGGGTCACTGATTTGACTAAAGTTCTTAAAGGTGGTGTTGACGCTTACGGAAAAGCAGTAACTGAAGGTGCGAATACCGTTGGAGCTAGCACAGCCACTTTCAAAGGTTGGACCCGTTGTGACGCCGCTGGTGTACTTCCTAACTAAACCATTCTAATATAATCAAAACCTGCACTTCGAAAGGGGTGCAGGTTTTTTTTACAAAACTCTCCCCATGAAACAATATAAATTCATCACCCTGATTGCCTTAGCAGTCATTTCCATTCCTGCATTCGCACAAATGGGCACGGTAAGAGGTCGTGTCTTCGATGAGTCTACAGGACAATTCATCAAGGATGTTCGAATTGAGTCGAGCGATTCTAGCGCATTTGCTTTTTCCGATTTGGATGGTCAGTTCGAGTTAGAATTGAAACCCGGAACCTATACCCTAGTATTAGAAAAAGAAGGGTTTCAGACGGTCAAATTAACTGATGTCAAAAGCACTGAAAACTTGATTGAATCCCTTGGACAAGTGAGCATTGCTCCCGAAAAAGAGGTAATTGGCGAGGTAAATATCACAGTCAAATCCAATAAAAACACAGAAGAAGCCCTGCTTACGGCCAAGCGCCTATCGGGCACTATGATGGACGGCATTAGTTCGGCCAACTTCAAGAAAATTGGCGATGGCGATGCTGCAGGTGCTATGTCCCGTGTGACAGGCGTTTCCATTGAAGGTGGCAAATATGTCTTCGTTCGCGGCCTGGGTGACCGCTACACGAAGACTACCTTAAACGGCATGGATATACCCGGTTTGGACCCCGACCGCAACACCATACAGATGGACCTTTTCCCCACCAATGTGATCGATAACATCATCGTAGCCAAAACCTTTACGGCCGACTTGTCTGCCGATTTTACCGGCGGATCAGTCGACATCAGTACCAAAGATTTCCCAGACAAGAAAAGCAGCAGCTTTTCTGGAGGATTCGGGTACAACCCCAAAATGCATTTTCGCTCAGATTATTTGAGTTACAAAGGCGGTAAAACCGATTGGCTCGGATTTGATGATGGAACTCGAGCCATTCCCACAGACGGACGCACCGACATACCCCAATATGCCCAAGTTATTGCTAGTCCAGATGGTGCAAAAGGTCAAGAATACCAAAGCATCTTAAGAGGCTTTAATCCCATCATGGGAGCCACTCGTAATACGAGTTTCATGGACTTTAGTCTGGGCTATAATTTCTCCAATCAAAAGAAGTTGAGCGGCGGGAGAAAACTCGGTTATTCCTTTGCCGCCACCTATAAAAACGAAACCGACTTCTATCAAGGAATCGAATACAATTTGTACGGAAAAAACCCTAACCCAGCGATCAACGAACTATCAACCTTTACGACTCAGCGAGGTGATGAAGCCAGCAACAAGGTTCTCCTGGGAGCGCTAGCTACAGTGGCCTTAAAAACCGCCGATAAAAAGATCAAACTCACTTTGTTGCACATCCAAAATGGAGAATCAAAGTCAGGGGAATACCTATTTGCCAGCACCAACAACGGCACCGATTTCAACGCGACCCAATTCAACCTGGACTACACTCAGCGCAGCTTGACCAATTTGCTCATTCACGGAACCCAAAACTTCTCAAAGAGCCCCTGGAAATTGGAATGGAAATTCACGCCTACCCGCTCGTCCATTTCTGATCCAGACATTCGTTTTGCTCGATTCCGCGAAGGCGATTTCATCATTTCAACCGAAGTGGGATTGCCCGAACGCATATGGAGAGATTTGCTGGAGTACAACCTTGCCGGCAAAGTGGACATTGAACGTGAAACGGAGCGAAAAGGGCTTAAGGGTAACTTGAAATTGGGCTTAGCCAGTACCGTAAAATTCCGCGATTACAACATTCAGAATTTCCAATTCTCTATTGACAACGTGGACTTCACCGGTGACCCCAATCAAATATTCGTAGAGGAGAATTATTTCTCGGGCCAGAACATACAAGGGTTGCGATATACCCCAATGTTCATTCCCCGTAACCCCAATGCCTTCAAAGCTCGTTCCAACTATTTGGCCGCGTATGCCTCAAGCGAGACTCCTTTAAATAAGCGAACCAAATTGATTTTGGGCCTGCGTTCAGAATTGTATCAGCAATTCTACACAGGGATCAACCAAGAGAATCCGCCGCGCCAATTGCAAGATGAAAGAGTTTTGAATGGACTAGACTTATTCCCAAGCGCCAACTTGATTCACGCCTTGAGCAAACGCCAAAATCTTCGCGTATCGGCTACCAGAACCATAGCCCGACCCAGTTTAAAAGAAATGTCTTTTGCCACCATACTTGACCCTATTTCCGGACGAACTTTTATTGGTGGCATGTTCCCCGAAACTACCCAAACCGGTGGAAGCAAGACGGAATTGTGGGACGGCAATTTGAAACCCACCCACATCACCAACTTGGACGTGCGCTGGGAAAACTTCATGGACAAAGGGCAGATGCTCTCCATGGGTTTATTCTACAAAGGCTTGCAAAATCCCATTGAAATTGTTCAATTTTTGTCAGACCAGGGAAGTTTCCAACCTCGAAACGTGGGTAATGCTCAAATCTTAGGTTTGGAATTGGAAGTGCGAAAAAACCTAAAACAGTGGTCCAAAGCACTCGAAAACGTAACCTTCAACACCAACATCACCCTCACTCAGTCCAGCATAGCCATGACACCCAGTGAAAAAATGTCTCGCGAATTGAGTGCTCGAGAGGGCCAGGTGATTGGAGAACGCCGCGCCATGGCTGGCCAAGCCCCCTACATAGTAAATGCCGGATTGGCTTATGCAGCAAAAGACAAGAAGTTTGATGCGGGACTCTACCTGAATGTTCAGGGCCCAACCTTGCTTTTTGTGGGATACGGAAACAGAAGCGATGTATACTCCGTACCGTTCAATAGTTTGAACTTCAATTCTAACTACAGCTTTGGACCTCAAGACCGAATGAGCATTGGCTTCAAAGTGACCAATGTATTGAATGATGTGAAAGAGCAGATCTTCTCCAGCTACTTGGCCCAAGATCAATTCTTTACCCGCTTCAACCCTGGACGCAACTTCAGCTTGAAGTATTCCTATTCATTCTAAATCAGAAACCATCGGCCCTTTTGGAGAGTTTGGGCCAGATAGTCATAAAAAAAGCCCCGCTTCGGCGGGGCTTTTTCGTAGAATTATCAATTGAATCATTGTCCAGCTACAGAGGGGTATCCGCTGGCAAGCCAAGCATTCATACCTCCTTCAACATTGGTCACCTTTGTAAAGCCATGATCAATCATATACTGAGAGGCACGGGCAGAACGACCGCCAGAGCGGCAAATGACAACGTAACTTTTGCTTTTATCCAAGGCTGCCATTCCAGATTCAAAATCAGACCCATTGATATCAATCATGGTGGCCCCGTCAATATGCGCTTCAGTAAACTCGCCTGGAGTTCGCACGTCTATTAAGATATGCTCACCGCTATTGATCATAGTCTGAGCACCAGCAACTTGAATATTTTGAAAAGATGCTGCAGCCTCTGTAGTGGTGGTTGAACTAGATTCGGCCGTTTGACCTTGACAAGCGCCCATACTCAGTGCACCCATCAATAAAAGAGAAGGAAACCATTTCATAGATGCAATAATGCAACAAATTGAATGATGCCAATGTGCCAGAAGTCACATATTTCAAGAACTCCGGGAAATGAAGTCTCTAAGTTCTTCTACTTGGCGATTCAAGGAATGAAAAAACTGCAATCGCTGTTTTTCTCCAGCTTCACTAATCAAAACCCCTTTCTGCCTCATATTATCCAGCCATTCCTGGGTGAATCGATTGAAATTAGCATTCTTGGTGCGCATAAAATTGAAGGTATGATAACCCAAGTAACTAGCCATCGAATACTTAGACCTTAGCGCTACTGTATTGCTTCCAATCATCAAATCACTGCTATACAAGCGAAATGAAACATCCGTAAACTCCTTGGTTAAGGGATTGTATTTACGCCCTGCTTGAGCTTGATTACTCAAGGTCTCTACCAATTCAGAGAGATCTTGACACAAACGAAGGGGCAGCTCAGAATTTCGAAAATACCCCGCTTCCCAATAGTACCGAATTTGTTTGAGCGTACTCTTCAGGGTATCCTCATTCCAAATTTCTTGGGTTTTGACTCCCAAAAATGCCGCTCTGGCAATGGGCACTTGCTCCACCCAATGATTGGGCACATCGACATCTTCTACAAAGCGACCCACCAAATTTTTCGAACCCAAAATGCTCTTATTCCAGTAAACCATCTTGAATCGGGCCAATTCGAAAAAGAAGAAATTGTAGTAAACAGGCAAGTCTTCTGCGGCATAGATAATCTCAAATTCTGGTTCAGAACGCATCCCCATTACATCCCCAACTATAACCTTCAAGTATTGGGTAAAGCTTTCTGAATCGCCTTCCAACGAATTGGTTCGAAAGGATACCGTATTTGGCTGCTGCTCTAAAACGGAAGTCAAAGGCAACTCAAAATGAGCACAAATGGCGAGCGTTTCTTCTAAACTGATGTCGGTTTCACAGCGCAAACGACGATAAATGCTATCCAAGCTGAGGTTCAATAACGCGGCCAATTCTTCGGCTAGGTTCAAATGAGCCGGACACATTTCTCTCAGTTGTACAACGAAAAATTCTTGGGGCTTCATGCAAATGGGCTGGTTTGTATAAGTAAACTATAAAAAAAAATCCACAATGCTTTTTATTTTTTGCGAAAATCCGTAACTCTTTTTCAATAGACAATCATTAAATTGAACCATATGCCCGCATCTGACTCATTGCGCATTAAATCTTTTGACCACTATTGCTCCGAATACGAACACAGCATAGAAAAACCAGAAGAATTTTGGGCCGAAAAGGCCAAAAGCCTAGATTGGTTTACTCCATTCCACGAAGTCCTGAGTTGGAACTTCCATGAGCCCCAAATTCGGTGGTTTGATGGCGGTTCCTTGAATGCCTCTTACAATTGCCTCGACCGGCATTTGGCTGAACGAGGGGATCAAGAGGCTCTCGTTTGGGAGCCCAATGACCCTACCCATTCCAGCAGGCATTACACCTATCGCGAATTGCATGCCGAAGTGGAAGCCACTGCCGCCCTTCTCAAAGAAATGGGCATAGGCAAAGGCGACCGCGTTTGCTTGTACATGGGCATGGTACCCGAATTGGCCATTGGCGTTCTAGCCTGCACTCGAATTGGGGCTATACATTCCGTCATTTTCGGCGGATTTTCGGCTCAATCTATCGCCGATAGAGTCAACGATGCTCAAGCAGTAGCCATTTTGACCTGTGACGGTGCTTATCGAGGAGCGAAGAGTATACCCTTGAAATCGGTAGTCGACCAAGCTCTAGAACAATGCTCCTGCGTCAAAAGAGTATTGGTATTGAAACACCTCGGAGAAGAGTGCTCCATGCAAGCAGACAGAGATTGGGATTGGCAGGTTGAACTTCAAAGGCTTAAAGACAGCGATAGGGCTAAGTGCCCAGCCGAACCCATGAACAGCGAAGACCCCTTGTTCATTCTCTATACTTCGGGCTCAACCGGCAAACCCAAAGGCGTAGTGCACAGCACCGCTGGATATTTGCTATGGGCCCAATACACCTTCACAAACGTCTTCCAATACCAATCACCACAGCTTCACTTTTGTACGGCTGACATTGGCTGGATCACGGGCCACTCCTATATCGTTTACGGCCCGTGGCTAGCCGGTGGCCGCACCCTAATGTTTGAAGGAGTACCCACATGGCCTGACGCCGGTCGCTTTTGGGATATAGTAGACAAGCACAAAGTCGATATTCTCTATACAGCCCCCACCGCCATAAGGAGTCTCATGGCCTGCGGGCTTGAACCCTTAAAATCGAAATCTCTCGCTTCGTTAAAGGTATTGGGAACCGTAGGAGAGCCCATCAACGCCGAAGCTTGGCATTGGTACCATGAACACATTGGCCACTGCCAGTTGCCCATAGCAGACACATGGTGGCAAACGGAAACGGGTGGCATATTGATCAGCAATTTGGCTGGTATTAGCGAAGCTGTACCTACCTATGCTACTCTCCCACTCCCCGGCGTTCAACCCGTTTTAGTCGATGAAAAGGGACAGGAATTGAAAGAGACCGAATCCAGTGGCAATTTGTGCATTCGCTTCCCTTGGCCGGGCATGATTCGCAGCACTTGGGGCGATCACGAGCGCTGCCGTCAAACGTATTTCAGCACCTACCCAGGTCTTTATTTTACCGGTGATGGGTGTTTACGAAATGCCAAGGGCCAATACCGCATTACGGGCAGGGTTGACGATGTGCTCAATGTCAGTGGGCATAGAATTGGAACCGCTGAACTGGAAAACGCCATCAATCAACACCCAGGAGTGGTAGAATCAGCAGTGGTGGGCTTCCCCCATGACATCAAAGGCCAAGGCATTTACGCCTTTGTTATATGCGCTGAAAATCCAAAAGATGAATTCATGGAAAGACAGGCCTTGTTGGCCACGGTAACACGCATCATTGGCCCCATTGCCAAACCCGATAAAATTCAATTCGTATCGGGACTGCCCAAAACACGCAGTGGCAAAATCATGCGACGCATA
>JBJOHK010000028.1:0-5861 GCA_046047755.1 Bacteroidota bacterium
GGCAAAATCCTTGCCAATGAAACCGCGGGTCAGCCAGTGCATGAAGCTTGGGGTGGAGTGGTGCCGGAATTGGCCTCGCGAGCCCACCAAAGCCATATCATTCCGGTTATTCAACACGCCCTGCAAAAAGCCGAAATCCAGTTGGAAGATTTGGACGCCATTGCCTGTACCCAAGGTCCCGGTCTGATGGGATCCTTGATGGTGGGTTGGAATACAGCCAAAGGGCTATCCTTAGCCTTAAACAAGCCCCTGATTGGCGTGCACCACTTGCAGGCCCATGTCGCTGCTTTATACTTGGAACATCAGGTTCAATTTCCGCTTCTGACCTTATTGGTGAGTGGAGGGCATACCCAACTCTTGTTGATCAAGGAAGGTTTGGAAATGGAAATCATCGGCCAAAGCCAAGATGATGCCGCGGGCGAAGCCTTTGACAAAGCGGCCAAATTATTGGGATTGGGTTATCCCGGAGGGCCTCATGTAGATCGCCTCGCACAGGCAGGCGATTCCCATGCCTTCGAGTTCCCCGATAGCCAAACCCCCGAGCTTGATTTTAGCTTTTCGGGAATCAAAACCAGCCTCTTGTATTTTTTGAGAAAGCAGCAAGAGCAGGACTCTCAATTCATGGAGACGCGAATGGCTGACATCTGTGCCTCTTATCAACATCAAGTTGTGAGCAGCTTATTGAAGCGTGTGAAAAAAGCCATTTTAAGGCACAAACCCGCCTCCATGGGTCTAGTAGGCGGCGTATCTGCCAATTCGGAACTTCGTCGCCGCTTTGCCGAGTTGGGCACCTCCAATGGTTTGGAAGTTTATATTCCCTCGTTTGGCTATTGCACCGACAACGCGGCCATGATTGCCCAAGCCGGCGCCATGCTCTTGGAGAAGGGAGAGCAAACCCCTTTGTCGGCTTTGCCTTTTGCCCGATGAGCAACGTTAAGTTAGCCTTTTAGCCCTGCTGCGTCATTGAAACCGAATGGGGTCTTGATGGGCTCAAACTCAATTGGCTATCTTCGCATAATGGACACAGCATCCGTATTGTCTGGTATTCGCGCGGGCGACCAAAGGTCTTTGGCGCGGGGCATCAGTTGGGTTGAAAACGCCACAGCTGAAGGAACGGAATTGCTGCGCCATACGGGGCGAAAAGTTCCGGTTATCGGCATTACGGGCGCTCCCGGAGCGGGCAAAAGCAGCTTGGTCAACGCCTTGGTTCACTTTTGGGCCGAGCAGGGCCTTCGCATCGCCATTTTAGCCGTCGACCCCTCCTCTCCCTTCAATATGGGCTCATTGCTCGGTGATCGTTTGCGAATGCCTGGGCTTTTTTTGCATGAATCTGTGTTCATACGCAGTTTGTCGGCTCGTGGGTCTCTCGGCGGATTAAACGCCAGCATTCTCGAAATATGTGACTTGGTGCAAGAAGCGCCTTTTGATCGCATTGTAATAGAAACCGTTGGAGTTGGACAGAGCGAAATAGAAATCGCAGGTCTGGCCGACACCACCCTGGTTCTAACAGTCCCTGAAGGCGGCGACGAGGTACAAACCCTGAAAAGCGGGGTCATGGAAATTGCTGACGTTTATGCCGTAAACAAATGCGACAGGCCCGGTGCAGAAGCCATGTTAAAATCGCTTCGATCCTTGTCACATTCTCATGCTAGCGACAAATGGGAAGCCCCCGTGGTGGCCACTGTAGCTACCGAAAACCAAGGCATCGAAGAATTATCTAAGGCTTTGGAGGCTCATCACCGCCTGGGATTGAGCGCTGAAAAGAAACTTCAACTGCTCACTGACAAGGCATTTACCCTCATTCAACGCAACCGAATGAAGGATCTTCAAAGGGGAACGTTATTCGAAATGTTGCAAGTGGCCCAAACAAAACCCGGCTTCAATTTGTATGATTTCGTGAATTCCATTCACTAGATGAAAATTGCCATTCTTTGTTGTTCTTCTCGAGCCCATTCCAATACAGCTCGGGTCGGAAAAGCCATTCAAAATCACCTTGAATCCAAGCATCCTGAACTGGATGTTTTTCGCCCTGATTTTGTTCAATACGACATACCCTTTTTCAATGAAAAAGCTTTGAGTCCCGATGATTTGAGCCCCTTTCAAGGCGAGCTAGTCAACGCCTTGGAACAAAGCCACTTGGTATTTCTACTCTCGCCCGAGTACAATTGGTTTCCCAGTGCCGAAGCGGTTAACATGATCCATCAACTGGGCAGTGGGCGATTCCGAGCTTGTTGGAATAATAAAGTCTGGGCTACGGTAGGCGTAAGCAGCGGCCGTGGGGGGCGAATCCCAGCTGTTCAACTCAGTTATGTCATCAACAAGGTCATCGGGCATCTGAATCTTCAAAGCGTAGTTTCAGCCAAAAATTTCGAAAGCCAATTCACCCCACAAGTCCTGACAGCAGAAGGTCAATCTATGGGCCATGATGACTACGACAAAGGATTGTTCGATTTCATCGAGTACAACCTTGATCTAGCTAAAAAAATGCTGGCTTAACGCTTGAGCAATACGGCACTCTGACCGTCAACTCGAATCATGTAAGCACCGGGAGCCAAAGTCGCCCCAGAAACAAACATGCTAGCTCCTTGAACCGAGCCCTGTTGCAGCAGCTTCCCGCTGGCATCTAACAACTGCCATTGGCGATTCTTCACGCTGGCAAATTCCAAGTTCCATCCCAATGTGGAAGGGTTCGGGTAAACGGCATATTCCAAAGCCGTGTTGCGATGCACAGAAGACAACAGATCTTGCATGGTCACCGTACACTTATCAGACGATTCCAAGAAACGGGAATCAAAGTCTACCCATGCGGTATTGTCTATCTCTTGTTTGAGAGACAAGGTTTTAGTCAAATCAACTTGATATTGAACAAAGCCACCGGCTGAAGCGCTGTTGCTCTCCAATGATGACAAATTGGCCTCAGGGAACTCGACCACGAGAATGCGTCCTTGAACAATTGACAAATTGGCTTTTAAGGGATAATAATCGGTGACCAGCAACCGTTTCAAAGGCAGACGGCTATCGAGGGTATCGATTAATACGGCTCGTTTCACAAAGCCCGCGCTGGTATTCAAGAAGTCTACACGGTAGGTCCAAGTAGTATTTCGGTAATCAATTTCAGAACCTTCCAAGCTTTCTTTGCTCACTGATGGTGGCAAATCGCCTCCCCCAGCCGGACCCATCATCAGGGTATCACTGTTGTCTGCGGCGAACTTGTCGTCTTTGGTAAAGAAACTTCCGACATACAAGGAAACAGGCTTGAAATTATCGGGATCAGCATCGGCCGCCAAGGTTAACTCTAGTTCATAGGTTTGGCTGCCAAAGGCGGGAAGATCGACTAAGGTATAAACTGCCTGTGTCCCGTCGTAATTGCTTGGGCTTGGATTGCTTTGCAATTGGGTCAAAGAGGCATCGTGATTCAAATGAAGCGTTGGACCGCTGAGTTTAGAAGTACCATGATTGACAACGGTCATCAGAAAACGAGCCGATTCACCTGCTTTATTTATGCTAGGGCTAACAGGCACCAAATGCACTTCCAAATCTTGGATACTGGGCTGCTGATAATGACCCAGACTAGCAGAAGCATACAATCCCTGACGAATTCGAGTAGTCTGATTGTTAGAACATACGGAATACAGATACCTTCCTGCCTGAAGAGTCAATTGGTAATCACCGGCTGGCAAGGCTATGGAAAAATGGCCTTGGTCATCGGTTATGGCAAAGTAGACCTCAGCTGTTACTTTGTTTTCCAATCGAACTGGACAGAAGGGTATTCCAGGTTCGGAAGATTCTTTGCTGCAGCTGGAATTGGCGTCGAAATAGACATCTCCCACTAAGTTACCGGCACTGTTCTCCAGATTGGAAAAGTGGCGTATTCCCGTATTTTGCTCGGTAAAGTCTCCCCAGACAAAGGCATCGTCTCCTCGTTGTCCTAATTGAAAGGAACCCGAAATGCGATTGCCAGTCAAGACAAATGCCCCTGATTCGTAGCGAATCAACGAAGACCCATTTCCGCCTTTTTCAAATTGTCCGCCTATCATCAAGAAACCTGGAGCTCCAGCGATGGTGCGCGGTTCGGCGATACTAAAGGAATCAAAGCCCAAGGGATCTGACCATCCCGTTCCAATGAACTTGCGAATTTCGTAGTCGGCTAAATTGCTTTGACCCAAAGCATAAATCTCAGAACCGACGGTAGCAAAATCCAAAACTTCACCGCTGAATGGCGAGCCTATTCCACCCCATTCTCCGTTCGAAGCCGTGTAATAGGCAATGTTTCCAGTGTAGGTACTGGCAAAATATTGAAAATCACCAGCGATGTACAATCGACTGCCCAATACCAGCAAACTCTTGATGGTCCCATCAGTTCCCTGCTCAGAACTTGAACTTCCAAGGTAAGACCATGTTGTACCATTAAACGCGGCAATGTTTTGAACATCTACGCCATTTACTTGGTTGGTGAATCGACCGGCCACAATAAGCTTGTCATCGTAAACAGTCATAGCCATGATACCGTAATTGGTCGAGGCTATGCTGCTCTCCTGCACCCACTCGGTTTTATCCCAGCGGTAAAGGTGACTGATGGCATTACTGGCATCTTGGGTAGCCTGAGCTATGTAAGCAGCGGCATACAAGGTATCGTGGTAGCGCACCACACTGTGAAAGTTATACGTTCCTTGTGTTCCTTCCACCAAGGCTGGGGTAGTCAAACCTGGGTAATAGGTCCAGTGTACACCATCCCAAGTGGCGGCAGTAAAGTCATTATTATCAGGGGTAGACGTTTCATCAAATAAGACAACGTACTCGTTGCCATCGGCATACGATGCTACAACCTTACCGGGTACACCATTCCCCAGAGGTTGTAGCACCTGCCCTTTGGCCCAACTGCCGAAAGAACAAGCGAGCAGTAAAACTACCAGCCTACTCATGCCCAGCAAGTTAGGTATGATGAAACACAAATTTCTCATCGGCGGCCTCCTTTCAAAGACCAGGTCAACTGGGTACTCAATCCCGCTGACCACGCGTTGGCTTTCACAGCCGACCCGCTTTGATACAATGGAGTCAAGGCTCCTTGCATATTTCCAGAAACTGACCAGGACAACCCTTCTCGGAGTTCTCTTTCCATACCGACCGATAATCGGCTGGAAGCGAACCATGATTTATAGGAGTCTTGAGTCCAATCTTCTAAAGTCAAATAGTGGTAATTCAAGGTTTTGCCGCCTTGAACAGAAATGCGATTGGCCTGCAATTGAACATCGGCCATCCAACGCCAAGCAGCCTTTTGATCGAAACGATAGCTCAATCCCAAAGGAATACTCAGAAAGTTTAAAGTAGTTTGGCCCGTGTACTGCACAGGATCACCCAGACTGAGGTAACCAAAAATCGGGTAATTTCCATAGGCATCGGGGGTGGCTCCCACTGAATTGCTCGCTGGCATGCTATCCTGAAAATCGAACGATTGGCCGCGACGGTTTTGAGCCCAAGCCAGGCCTGTGTGAGCGCGCAAGTGATGGGTCAAATCCCGCTCCATGGAAACAGACAGGCGCGAGCTCTGCAAACTGTATTCGCCTTGGTTTACGCGATCAAAATAGTTTTTATGAATATAAGAGGAACGCTCGGAAACGGCTGAATACAAAATCCCAGTCTGGTTTTGGTCGAACCCGACCTCGAGGTACCAAAGACCCTTTTCGGAGCCTTGGGTATCTCGAGGTTCGGATACCACCAATTGATTCTGTAAAAACGGTTCCCAGAGAAACACTCGAGAAGAAAGACCTCTAGAATATGGCACAAACTGTGGCACATGTAAAGGTTCAACGATGCTCAACTCTTCCTGATCGTAATGAAGAAGGGAAGGCTGAGAACGAACC
>JBJOHK010000029.1:0-5947 GCA_046047755.1 Bacteroidota bacterium
TTTTCACGGGCTTGGTATTTCAGGTCTTGCACAGGGCATGCTGGGAACTGTTTCCATCGGGTCCAAGTAGCCCCTGCATTTTGGCTCACCCATAAACCTCGGTCGGTTCCCAGGAATACCAAATTGGCATTCTTTTGATCGGGTAATACGCTCAAACAGTGACCCAAAACCTGGTCGGGACCCGCCAAACGAGTCCATGTTTTACCGTAGTCGCTGGTTTTGAACAAGTAGGGGGCAAAGTCATTTTGGCGGTAATTGTTGGCAATGACCCAACACTCTCCTGGATTTTTTGGGCTTACGTATAAATAAGGAATCCAGGCATTCTTGGGAAGGCCTTTGATGTTTTTGGCAACGTTGCTCCAGGTGGCCCCATGGTCACGGCTCAGCTGAAGATTGCCGTCATCGGTGCCTACCCACAATACCTTTTCATCGGCAGCTGAATTGCCGATGGCGATAATGCTGCAGTAGTTTTCTGCATTGGTTGCGTCGATGGTCAAGCCGCCGCTTTCGGCTTGGTGCAGTTTGCTGGTATCGTTGGTGGTTAAATCAGGAGAAATGATGCGCCAGCTGCGGCCCTCGTCCTCGCTGTAATGCAAGTACTGGCTGCCAAAATACAAGGCATCGGGCTTTGAGGGGTGCAAGGCAATGGCAGCATTCCAATTGTATCGAAGGGGCCAAGCCCCGGGATGCTCAGGCTTGATCTTTACCGATTCCTGTGTTTCTAGATTGTAGCGGTATACGTTTCCACCCTGGTACATGGCATAGCCTTTCATGGAATTGCCTGGGTGGGGCTGAACGTCGAATCCGTCGCCAAAAAGCAGCTCTTGCCAATTGTGGGAGCGAATGGGGCCTCGCACCCATTGGTAGGCCGGACCGCGCCAAGAGCCATTGTCTTGCAAGCCACCGTAAATGTGGTAGGGCAGGTCATTGTCAATGGCTATGTGGTAAAATTGACCCACGGGAATGTTCTCAGCATAGCGCCAGGTTTGCCCCCCGTCATAGGAGATATTCAATCCCCCGTCGTTGCCATTTATCAAGTGCTTGGGATCGGCCGGGTTGATGTAAAAGGCGTGATGATCAGGATGGATTTCGCCCCAATCGGCAAGAATATCCCAGTGCTTACCTCCGTCTTCGCTCACCGACACCTGGCTCCAAATGCTGTATACGCGATTTTCATTTTTGGGGTCGCAGTAGATTTCATGGTAGTAGAATGGTCGGTTACCGGCGTTAGCCTCGGTGCTTACCAAAGACCAGTGGTATCCCCCGTCGTTGGAACGATATACTCCAGTCTCTCCCGCTTCAATCATGGCGTACACCCGATTGGGCTCAGAAGCCGAAATGGCGATGCCGATGCGGCCCAAATCGCCTTTGGGCATTCCGTTTTGTTCGCTGTTCAAGCGTGTCCAAGTGGCTCCCCCATCGACGCTCATGTGCAAACCAGAACCAGGGCCACCTGAGCGGAAGGTATAAGGCTTGCGCTCAAAGTCCCATAGGGCTGCTAGAAGTTTGTTAGGGTTGCTAGGGTCTTGCACCAATTCGGCACAGCCTGTGGTGGTGTTGGCCGACAAAACTAGGTTCCAAGTAGTTCCCCCATCGGTGCTGCGGTATACGCCGCGCTCGCTGTTGGGTCCCCAAACCGAACCCATGGCCGCTACGTGAATGATGCGGGGGTCTTGAGGATTGATGATGATTCGATGCAGGGTTTTGGTGTTCTCTAAACCCATGAAGGTCCAGCTGCGACCGGCGTCTAAACTGCGGTACAAACCTGCTCCTGAGTTGTGAGAGTTTCGGGGATTTCCTTCACCCGTGCCCACCCAAA
Organism: Bacteroidota bacterium; assembly: GCA_046047755.1. Lineage (GTDB taxonomy): Bacteria > Bacteroidota > Bacteroidia > NS11-12g > UBA955 > JALRLA01. The sequence continues at coordinate 1,820 of JBJOHK010000029.1, forward strand.
CTTCATCGTTGTTCAAGGGGTTGACCGCCACCGAGCCAATGCTCTGCACCGACTGTTCGTCGAATATGGGTTTCCAGGCGATACCGCCGTTGTCGCTCTTCCATACCCCACCGCTGGCTGTACCGGCATAAATGGTTTGGGGTTGATGGCTGGGAACAGCAATGGCTGTTACGCGACCACTCATGGCTGAAGGGCCTACGCTGCGAACAGGGTATTGATTCAAAATTTGCTCAAAACTCTGGGCTTTGGCAGCGCTTAGCAGCAACAAGCTTACACAAAGGGTTACAAGGCGATAGCGGTTCATAAACCCCAAAAATAGGGACTTGGTCGAACTTTTAACCCTATGCGCTGTTAACCCTCTGTACTTTTGCACCCTCATGTTTAAAAGCCGCCTAATTGGAATGTCGTTTTTCATGGTCTTCTTCCTGGCCATCGACCTGTATGCTTGGTTCGGATTGAAGTTTGTCACTCAAAATTGGAGCGAGCGTTCGCGCTTGATTTTGAAGTGGGTTTACTGGGGCTACACAGCGGCTATGATGATCTTCTGGACCTTGCAGCGCTTTGATGCCTTCACCATCAGCCCTCAAGTTTTGCGCTTTGTTGCGGTTTTATTTTTCTCCATTACCATAGCCAAACTCATCTGGGCTTTGTTCTTGATGGCCGATGATTTGCTGCGTCTGTTTCGCTGGATATACGCCTACTTTTTCACCGACAATACAGAAGTGCCCAACAACCCTGCGGGCATGACCCGTTTGAAGTTCTTGAACTACCTGGGCCTTGGAATTGGTGCTGCCTTTGTGGGTACGGCCATCTGGGGGGTAGTCAAAGGGGCGCACAACTACCAAATCAAACGCCGCAAACTGAGCATAAAGGGCTTGCCTAAGGCCTTCGAAGGTTTGAAAATTGTTCAGATTTCCGATATACATTCAGGCTCTTTTTGGAGTCGTGATGCCGTGGCCCGTGGCATAGATATGATCAAAGCTGAGAAAGCCGATATGGTCTTCTTTACCGGTGATTTGGTCAACGATCGAAGCGATGAGGTGTTGCCGTGGATGGACCTCTTCGGCCAAATCAAGGCCCCAATGGGAGTATACTCCATCTTGGGAAACCATGACTACGGGGACTATGTTCCTTGGCCCTCACCCCAAGCTAAGAAGAAGAACCTGGACGATCTGATTTCCTATCACAAGCAAATGGGTTGGGACATCTTGCTCGACGAGCATCGGGTAGTGGAAAAAGACGGAGAGAAATTGGGCATCATTGGCGTTCAGAACTGGAGTGCCAAAGGGCGTTTCCCCAAATACGGAGATTTGGGAAAGGCCAGTGAAGGCTTGGATACTACTGTGCAGTTACTGCTGAGCCACGATCCGAGCCACTGGCGCGAACAAGTCTTGGGCAAAACCAAGATTGCCGCTACTTTCTCTGGTCATACCCACGGTATGCAGTTCGGTGTTGACACCAAGTTTTACCGTTGGAGCCCAGTGAAAATGGTGTACAAAGAGTGGCTGGATCTATACACAGAGAAAAATCAGCACTTGTACGTCAACCGTGGTTTCGGCTATCTGGGTTACCCCGGCCGTATGGGAATCTTCCCTGAAATCTCGGTTCACACCTTGATCGGCGCATAAAAAAAGCCCCGATTATTCGGGGCTTTTAACCAATTAACAGCCGGTTTAGTCTACCAGCTTAGATGCTTGTGCAATGAAGCGCTCCAAGTCTTCGCCTTGCAACTGGCCTTTTTTCAGCAGGGCCAAATCAATGCAATAGCGCAGCGACTCAGAACGGCTATCTCCCTCTTTGGCCAAAATTTTAGCAGCCATGGGGTTGTTCGGGTTGATGACCAAATTTTGCTTCTTCAAGCCCAAATCACCGAAAGGCATGCTCTGACCAAATTTGGCATAGTCATCCATACGGCGCTCCCACTCTGAGCGGCTTACGGAAATGAAGTCGCTGTGCGTGGAGAGGTTGCTCACTTTGATGCTGAAGGCTGTTTCGTTAACCAAGCTCTTGATGCTGTTTTCCAAGCCTTCTACTTCTTCCTTGCTCAAGACCGATTCCAAAGTAGTTTCCTTCTCAATCAATTCATCAATGTTGCCACCGTCTACGTTGCGGAATTTGGTCTTTTCAAACTTCTGCTCGCACCAAGAGGCGAACTGGGTATCCAAGGGGCCGTCCATGATCATCACATCATAGCCCATTTCTTTGGCGCTTTTGATGCTCAGGTGCTGGGCTTTGGGGTCGCTGCAATACAATACCACGGTATCACCGTCTTTGTCTTTTTGATTGACAGCCGCACGGTCCAAGTATTCTTGAATGGTGTATAGGTTGCCATCGGTGTCTTTCAACATGGCGATGTCTTTGGTGCGCTCGGCAAACTTCTCATCGGCCAATGATCCGTATTTGACAAACAGGTCAACATACTCCCACTTGCTCTCGTAGTCCTTGCGATCATTTTTGAACATCTCGGTCAATTTGTCGCTGACTTTTTTGGAGATGTGTGAGGTGATCTTTTTGACGTTGCTGTCACTTTGCAAGGAAGAGCGGCTCACGTTCAAAGGAATATCAGGCGAATCAATGACACCCTGCAACAAGACCAAGTACTCGGGCAATACGTCTTTGACATCTTCGGTAACGAATACTTGGTTGCAGTACAATTGAACGCGGTTCTGACGGTTGTCCAAGGCTTGGTTAACCTTGGGGAAATACAGGACACCGGTCAAGTTAAAGGGGTAGTCGGTATTGATGTGAATGTGGAAGAGGGGAGCCTCTTGCATGGGGTACAACTCTTCGAAGAATTTCTTGTAATCTTCGCCTTCCAACTCAGAGGGTTTTTTGACCCAAATGGGGTTGGGGTTGTTCAGTACCTTGTCTTCAAACTCGATCTCTACCGGCAAGAATTTGCAGTATTTCTCGAGCAATTGGCGCACTTTCCAAGGGCTGCCGTAGGCTTCAACAGACTCTTCATTGAGGTGCAAAATGACATCGGTACCGCGCTTTTTGCGCTTTCCATCTCCGATTTCATAGCTGGTGCTACCATCGCATTCCCAGTGAACGGCCTTGGAGCCTTTCTGGTAGCTTTTGGTCTCGATGGTCACCTTGTCGGCTACCATGAAGGCCGAATAAAAGCCCAATCCAAAATGACCAATCATCTGAGCAGGGTCTTTGTCTTTCCATTTTTCAACAAAGTCACGGGCGCCAGAAAAGGCCAGCTGGGTGATGTATTTCTCCACCTCTTCTTCGGTCATTCCAATGCCCGAATCAGAAATGGTGATGGTTTTTTTCTTCTCGTCTACCTTGACAATTACCTTGGCTGTGGCTGGGTCATCGTCAAATTCACCCACACGGGAAAGGGTGCTCAATTTCTTAGTGGCGTCGACAGCGTTGCTGACTAGCTCGCGCAGAAAAATCTCCTGATCGGTGTACAGGAATTTCTTGATAATGGGAAAAATGTTCTCCGATTGAACCGAAATCTGTCCTTGTCTCATGCTCTTCTTGTTTCAAATCGCGTACCAGTGCATGAGAACTGACATTTTTGCAGGTTTTGCGCTGATGGGTGGTTGAAGTACCTTCGAAGCATGGTGGGATTTCGCCAACAACAGCCTTCTCGACTCACACCCAGCCAGGCCAAGCCCAAGATTGAAAAGTACTGCGCCTACCAAGAGCGCAGCCACAAACAAGTCTTGGAGAAGCTGCGTTCATTGGGCTTAAATGAGCAAGAGGCTGGTGAAATGCTGATCGAATTGATGCAAGAGGGCTTTGTGAATGAAGCGCGATATGCCTCCAGTTTTGTGCGGGGCAAATTCAAACTCAAGGGTTGGGGTCGCAAAAAAATAGAATTGTCATTGAAACGAGAAGGCTTAAGCCCACGTCAAATTCAAACGGCCATGAGTGAAATTCAGGAACCCCAATACGAGCAAACCTTGGTCAAATTGGCAGAAAAAAAACTTGCCACGCTGAGTGGAACTGATTTCGAGCGCCGCATGAAAACCAAACGGTACTTATTAGGGCGCGGCTATGAGTCAGAAGCCATAGATCAGGCGCTGGAACATGTGGACTTATAAGCTTCCGCTAGTTCACTCCCTCTTAAAGCCCGAAATCAGAGCGTTTCATGTTCAGCCATTCCAAGGC
>JBJOHK010000030.1:0-8443 GCA_046047755.1 Bacteroidota bacterium
TTTGAAAGAGGCTGTGCTTTTGAACCCACTTCAAGCTGTTCCATGATTTGGGCTGACTCCATCGAGATTCAACTCATGTGCGGATCATTCATTGGCGGCGATTTTGTCAAGTGTTGCGACAGTCGATACACCTATGCCGGTTTTCCCTTACAGGGGCCTGCCAAAGGTCGTTTGGCTCAGTACATTGTGCAGAGAAGTGCCAATCAAGTGCTGGTCTACAATTGATTTACAAGCCTTGTAGAATGGGGCTTTCTGGCCTTTTTAACGGCGTGTCAGCCTAGTGTGGAAATTTTGCCAAAAAGTTTTTTTTCTAACCCACTTCCTTATATTTGTTTTCTAACACCTACTCTAGTACGAAACCATCTATGCAAAACAACTACTTAAGAAAAGGTATCCTGAGCGCCGCAATGGCGTGTCTATCAGCGGGTTCGTTGATGGCACAGGCTCCAGGCACACACACCCTGGAATTGACCGGCGGCTTCCGTGAATACCTAGGCGATATGGGCTCTTCGCTCATGTTTGCCAAATCTCCCGACTACCAAGGCGGTGGCGTTTCTTTCGGTTACTATGTGAACCCTGCCATTGATTTGGTGGGTGCGTTCTCATTCGGTGACGTTGGATTCACCCGCAAGTGGGAAGATTGGGACCTGCGTACCGAATACCAGTACCAGTCGTTCAGAGCCAACACCATGGATTTGACAGTGGCCGCTCGTTTCAAATTCAACAACGGCTCTATTTTGGCCGAAGACGCCAAATTTGCTCCCTACATTCAGGGTGGTTTGGGTGGCTTCTATGCCTTCAGCCAAGTGCGTTGGGGTTATGCTCCTTACACCCAAGATGATGTGTATTGGGACGTAACCAAAAAGCCCGCTTTTGTTGACATGAACGCCCAGGCTACCGGTAGCGCTGGTTTCAACCTGTTCCTGACAGACAAAGTTGCTTTGCACTATAGCTATTCGTTGACCTACACCTTCTCTGATATGTGGGATGGTTGTGTGGATGCATACCCAGATCCCGTACATCCCATTACCCATAAGTTGTTCCGTACCAACGATGCTTGGGGTTACCACGGTATTGGTGTGACATTCGCCATTGGTGAATCTACCATGATGGGTGGAAGCAGCAAGGGTCCCAAGGACAAAGACATGGACGGTGTTCCCGACAAGTATGACTTGTGTAAGAACACAGAAGAGCGTTACCGCAACTACGTGGATACAAATGGTTGTAACGCCGATACTGACGGCGACGGCATCTTTGACGCCGATGATAAGTGTCCCGATGTGGCAGGTAAAGCAGAATTCAACGGTTGCCCTGACCGCGACGGTGACGGCATCCAGGATTCTAAAGATGCTTGTCCTGATGTACCCGGTAAGGCTGAGTTCGGCGGATGCCCTGACACAGATGGTGACGGCATTGCTGATAACCGTGACGAGTGCCCCACAGTTCCTGGTTCAGCCATGTTCAATGGATGCCCCGATTCTGACGGTGATGGCATCGAAGACCGCAAAGACAAGTGTCCTGATGTAGCCGGCGACGTAGCTGGAGAAGGCTGCCCTGATACAGACGGAGACGGCGTGTACAACAACATTGATAAGTGTCCTGATGTGGCTGGTATTGTAGCCAACAAGGGTTGCCCTGAGATCAAGCCTGAGGTTATCAAAAAGATTGCTTTGGCCGCTAAGGGTATCAACTTTGAAACTGGTAAGGCCGTTATTTTGGAATCTTCATTCAGCAACTTGGATCAATTGGTTACGTTGTTGAACGAGTACCCGGAGGCCTCTGTTGAGGTTCAAGGTCATACCGATAACGTAGGTAGCCCTGAAGCCAACAAGACCTTGAGTCAAGAGCGCACTGAATCTGTAGTTCGTTACTTGGTATTGAAGGGTGTAGCCGAAAGCCGTTTGACGGCAGTTGGTTATGGCCAGGAAATGCCAATTGCTGACAACGGCAGCTCACGCGGTCGCGCTTTGAACCGCCGAGTAGACTTCAAATTGTCTTACTAAGACAAGCAAGCTTAATGCATAGAGGGGCCGCCGGCGAGAGCCGGCGGCCTTTTTTTTTAAACGACCATGAAGACCAAAGAAGAAATTGTAAAAGACTGGTTGCCCCGGTACACGGGAGTACCCTTAGAAGGATTTGGATCCTACATTCTGCTGACGAATTTTTCCCAGTATGTTAGCCTATTTGCAGAGCGATTTGGTGTTTCCATTCAGGGCAAAGACAAACCCATGCAGTCGGCCACATCTGGTGACTTGAGCATTATCAATTTTGGAATGGGTAGTGCCATGGCTGCCACCTGTATGGACTTGCTGAGTGCCATCGACCCTAAGGCAGTGTTGTTCTTGGGCAAATGTGGTGGTTTGAAAAAGATCACAAAATTGGGGGATTTGGTATTGCCCATTGCGGCCATTCGAGGTGAGGGAACCGGAAGTGAATACATCATGCCCGAGATTCCGGCTTTGCCTTCGTTTCGCATGCAAATGGCGGTGTCTGCCACCATTGTGAAACACGGAGTGGATTATTGGACTGGAACGGTATATACCACCAATCGCCGTGTCTGGGAACACGACGAAGAATTCAAAGAATACTTGCGCAAGACCCGAGCCATGGCCATCGACATGGAGACGGCTACCCTGTTTACCGTAGGTTTTGTCAATAAAATACCTCACGGCGCTTTGTTGCTGGTCAGTGATAACCCTATGGTGCCTGAAGGGGTAAAAACCTCGGCCAGCGACCAAAAGGTATCAGGTGCCTTTGTCGATAGCCATTTCGCTATTGGTGTTGATGCCCTCTTGGAATTGAAAGATTCAGGTGAGAGTGTAAAACACTTGCGCTTTGAGTGAGCAACTGAGTTTTGCTCACAGCGCCTAAGCGCGTAACTTCGAAATTCTATGATTGCGCAGATTCTGTTCGCTGTAGCGTTGTTAGTGGGCACCTATTTTTTTGTAGGTCGGGTTCGATTCATTCGCCGCAACATCTTGTTGGGCCGCGATATTGATCTTAGTGACAACCCAGCAGCACGCTGGAAACAAATGGCTTTGGTCGCCATGGGTCAAAGCAAAATGGTCAAGCGCCCCTTGGCTGGAATCATGCACATATTGGTGTATTTGGGCTTTGTGCTTATCAACATCGAAGTCTTGGAAATACTCATTGACGGCCTGGCAGGTACTCACCGTGTATTGGCTTTCATTGGACCTGTATACAATTTGGCCATCGGCTTTTTTGAGTGGTTGGCCTTGGGTGTTTTGCTGGCTTGTGTGGTCTTTTTGGTACGCCGTTTGGCAGGGACTATTCCGCGTTTGAACAAACCCGAACTAAAGGGTTGGCCGCAGAAAGATGCCCTGATCATCCTAGGCGTTGAGATCATTTTGATGAGTGCTTTGCTGATCATGAATGCCAGCGATAAAACCTTGCAAGAGCGCGGGAGTGAACATTATTTGTCAAAGGCGGCTGTCATACACATGGAAATGGCCGATGGTTCATCGCTGGAGGACACCGATTACTTGGGCTCCTTCCCAGTTAGCCAATACCTACAACCCTTGGTGCTTGATTTGAGCGAAGAAACCTTGATTGCCTTGGAACGCGGGGCTTGGTGGTTTCACTTTTTGGGCATTTTGGCCTTTTTGAATTATGTGCCCTATTCCAAGCATTGGCACATCATCATGGCCTTTCCCAATACCTATTACGCCTCCCTGAAACCCAAAGGTCAGTTTGAAAATATGGGCTCGGTGACTACCGAGATTCAATTGATGATGGATCCTTCGGCCACCCCTCCAGAGGGCTATGAGCCCCCAACCGGTTTTGGAGCCAAAGATGTACAAGATTTGAATTGGAAGAACCTGATGGATGCTTACACCTGCACGGAGTGTGGTCGATGCAGCAGCGTTTGTCCAGCGAATTTGACGGGAAAGAAACTGTCGCCTCGAAAGGTGATGATGGATACCCGAGATCGATTGGAGGAAGTGGGAACGGCTATGGATGCAGCCGCGAAGGCAGGCCAAGCCATAGATGGTCGATTCGAAGATGGAAAGAGTTTGCACGACCGCATATCGGCTGAAGAATTGTGGGCCTGTACGACCTGCAATGCCTGTGCAGAAGCTTGTCCTGTTAACATCAATCCCGTTGATATCATCGTGCAAATGCGTCAGTATAAGGTGATGGAAGAAAGTGCCGCTCCTTCCGAGCTGAACAACATGTTCAACAACTTGGAAAACAACGGCGCTCCATGGCAATTCAACCAAATGGCTAAGGCCGATTGGACGCAGGCATAGAACGGGCTTTTGTGCCTATCTTTGAACAAAATTACCGGTATGAATACGATGCTATTTTTAGGCAATATGGGCGGTGGCGAATGGATTTGGGTCCTTGTTATCGTGTTGCTGCTTTTTGGCGGCAAAAAAATTCCCGAACTGATGCGTGGATTGGGTCGTGGTGTGCGTGAATTCAACGACGCCAAAGACAACGTTCGAAGCGAGATTGAAAAGGGAATGAAGGAATCTGATTCCGAGAAAAAACCGTGAAGCACTACACCCGAATTCAAGATATCCGCCAAGACCTCGAAGCGGGGTTGATTAGCTGTGCCCAGTTGGTGGAGCACTACTTGGAACGGGAACAAGCAAACCGTCACCTGAATGCTTTTGTGGAAGTATGGGCCGATGAAGCGCGGGCTCGTGCAGCAGAAGTTGATGCCAAGGTCCAAGCGGGTACCGCGGGGCGCTTGGCGGGTGCGGTTATCGCATTAAAAGACAACCTCTCTTACGAAGGCCACAAGGTCAGCAATTCCTCCCGCATTTTGGAAGGGTACGAAGCCTTGTTCACCGCAACATCGGTAGAGCGCCTGTGGGAGGAAGACGCCATTTTCATCGGGCGAACCAACTGCGATGAGTTTGCCATGGGTGCATCGAATGAAAATTCAGCCTTCGGTCCTGTAAAAAATGCCGCCGATCCTACTCGGGTTCCCGGTGGTTCTTCAGGAGGAAGTGCTGTAGCGGTGCAAGCTGGAATGGCTCATGCCTCATTGGGCACGGATACCGGTGGCAGCATTCGTCAGCCAGCCGCCTTCACGGGATTGTTTGGCTCCAAACCTACCTATGGGTTGATTTCTCGTTGGGGTTTGTTGGCCTATGCCTCAAGTTTTGATCAGGTTGGACCTCTTACCCAAAGTTTGGAGGACAACATCTTGTTGACCGAAATTATGGCTGGGCCTGATGGCAAAGACGCCAGCATGTCTCAGGCAAAGGCCCCCGTTTACCGTGAAGCCCAAGCACCGGCAAAAGCTCGTTTTGCTGTCATGCGTCAGGCCTTGGATCACGAGGGAATGGATGCAGAAGTAGTGGCCCATACCAAAGCCTTAATGGCGCAATTGGAAGCGGCCGGTCACGAAGTGACGGTTTTTGATTTCCCCTTATTGGATGCCATGGTTCCGGCCTATTATGTCTTGACGACGGCCGAAGCCTCTAGCAACTTGTCCCGCTATTCTGGAATGATGTACGGGTACCGCAGCCAAAATGCGACCGATTTGGAAAGCACCTATACCCTGTCTCGTACCGAAGGCTTTGGCTCTGAAGTGAAGCGTCGAATCATGTTGGGCACCTTCGTGCTCAGCAGCGATCAATACGATGCCTATTACAACAAAGCTCAGCAAGTCAGAGCGGTGATTCGCCAGCAAACCGATGATGTTTTGGCCCATGCTGATGCCATATTGATACCGACAACCAGCACGCCAGCTTTTGAATTGGGTGAAAAATCAAAAGACCCAGTGGCCATGTATTTGGCTGATTTGTTCACGGTTCAAGCCAATTTGGCGGGCAATCCAGCCATTTCCTTACCTCTGTTCAAGAATGAGCAAGGACTGCCCATTGGTATGCAGTTGTTGGGCAAACGTGGCGGGGAACAGTCATTGTTTGATTTGAGCCAACTCCTGGTGGAACTGGCCTCTTAAATCATGCGCGCTTGGGTCTGGACAATACTACTTTTTAGCAGCGCGTCTCTACAGGCGCAACCCGGTTCGTTTAGACCAACTCCAACCCACCTGAGGATATTGGAACTGTCAGAAAAGGAAGATCTACCTTTTTTTTACCACGACGATATAGAGACCAGCGTGCAAGATTTTGCTCGCAATTATCAAGGAAGCAGTTCCCAATTGTTGGGTCGATGGGAATATTTCGACAGTGCTTTTGCTTCTCTATGTGAGGAATTCAATCTGCCCCGATGGCTGCTTGTATTGCCCTTGTCGAATACGGGTTATGAACCTAAGTTCAGAGATTCTACGGGTGCCAGTGGTTTATGGCCCTTGCCCTATAACATTGGAAAGAAGTATGGGTTGAAGGAGCTGCCCCTATTCGATGAGCGGTACGATCCCAGCCTAAGCACAAAGGCCGCCCTGCAGTACCTTTCGGCCCTTTACACCATCTACCAAGATTGGCGTTTGGCCATTGTGGCCTTTAGGCAGGGCCCCATTTACGTGAATCAGCTGCTTCACAGCATGAACAGCCTGCGGGATTTCGAATCCATTTTTGAACGCCTGGATCCCGATGCTCGTCAAACGATCGTTCAATTTTACGCTTGCGCGGCGGTCTTCTACCGCACCGATACGGGCATGAATACCTTGCAGATGATGGGGAAATCGCTAAGTGCCACACCTTATGTTAGCCGTTCCGGAAGGGTGGTTGAGTCTCTGAACCAACCCCTAAAGTTTTCGGAATTGCAGCAGTTTTTTGGGTTGGACTGGAGTGATTTTCAAGCCTTGAATTTGGCCCTAAAATCTTCTGTAGTTCCTTATCCGGGGAAAGCTTACCCTCTTTGTTTGCCCCCCGTCATTGCCGATAGTTTTGTATCGCAGCGCGATAGTTTTATTCGTTGGTTGGCGGGCCCCTCCTTATCCTCAGATTCCGTTTCTGCATCTGATTCGATCCAGGTCCAGCAAACGCCCATAGGTCCAGAATACGTTTGGGTCTATTACAAAATCAAATCTGGCGATAATGTTTATACCCTGGCTGATGCATTCGATTGCAGCAGCAACCAATTGAGAGCATGGAACCACATCAGCGGTAATTCCATTATGGCTGGAAAGACGTTGAAGTTCCATGTACCGGCCTCCCAAAAATCAAGCTATAGTTCCATCAATTCCATGACCCATGAGCAGAAAAAAAAATTGGCTGATCGGGATTAGTGCAATGCTGTGGGCCCAGGGGGCCAAGGCACAGGTGCAGGTACCCATGGGCTCTGTGCAGGTGGATGCCTCTTTGGATGAGAGTATTTGGCGGGAGTCGCAGTTTTACGAAGGCTTTATTCAGCACTACCCGTATGACACGGCTGAGTCTGAAACAAAAACCCGCTTTGCTTTCGCCATAGACGACAAGAATTTCTATGCGGCCTTCGTTTGTTTGGACCGCAATCCAGATAAACCCTATGTCGTTCAGAGCCTTAAGCGAGATTTTTCGGTGAAGAATACCGATGCCGTGATATTGACTTTGAGCCCCTTTTTGGACGGGCAGAACGGATTTTCCTTTGGGGTAAGTCCCTACAATTCTCAGCGCGAAGGTTCGGTCGAGAACGGCGGTAATTTTGGGGTAACCACGGCCTGGGATCAGGTATGGTTTTCAGAAACCCAGTTTAATCAAGGCTGGTTTCACGAGGATACAGCAAAATACAGGCATTATTGGGTGGCCGAAATGGCCATACCCCTGCATTCGATTCGCTTTGTTCCCGGTTCAACCCAGTGGGCGTTCAATGTGGTTCGCTTGGATTTGAAAAACAACGAAGAATCGACTTGGGTCAAAGTGCCCAGAAACCTAAATGTCTCTACCTTGACTTTGGTGGATACCCTGGAGTTTCAGACACCCATGCACGAGCGCAGCCGCAACAATGTGCTCATACCCTATGTTTCTTGGCTCACCCAGCAGAATGTGCAAGAATCCTGGACGGGCTCTCCTCGATTGGGTTTGGATGCCAAAATGGCTCTGACCCCAAGTTTGAATGCCGACCTCACCTTCAACCCCGATTTTGCTCAGGTTGATGTTGATGTACAGCAACTGAACCTGACCCGCTTCAACCTGTTCTTTCCCGAACGCCGGCAGTTTTTTACTGAAAATGCTGATCTGTTCTCCACTTTTGGGTTTCGCCAGATTCGGCCCTTTTTCTCCCGCCGAATTGGCTTGGGACCCAACGGTTATCTGCCCATTGACGCCGGAGCCAAGGTGACCGGTAAAATGGGGAACGATTGGCGGGTAGGCTTGATGTCGGTGCGCACCCGGGGCGATGCGGGTCAGGGGCTCAACGCTGAGATGTCCAGTGTCATGTCCTTGCAGCGTAAGGTGCTTAAGGCCTCCTCAGTAGGGTTTATCGCAGTTGACAATCGCATGGCCGGGGGGCAAGGTATAACTGAGACCCCGAGCCTGTCTAAGTATGCTTCTATTGTAGGCACAGAATTCAATTATGCCAA
>JBJOHK010000031.1:0-16219 GCA_046047755.1 Bacteroidota bacterium
GCTTGCAATTCACGCTGCGTCACCGTTCCAGTGTGTTCCAATAATCGATCGGCCAAGGTGCTCTTGCCGTGATCAATGTGTGCAATGATGCAGAAGTTACGAATGTGTTGCATGGACAAAAAGGGTCGGCAAATATAACACCGATTCCCCCTGAAATTGCATCAGGATTCTACCTGTAAACGCCTGTTGCGCTTGCGGCTTTTTCGGCGAAAACGACCGACGATTCCTATCAATTTCAAGGTGTCTTTCAATACCTTTTTTAATATGTTCCAACTAGCCCCCTTGCTTTGTCCGTGCTCTCGAGGCAAATAGCGAGATTCGATCTCGATGATTTTGCGACCTAGGTAAAACAGTTTGGCTGAAATTTCACTCTCCAAGAGTGAACTGCGTACTTCAAGGTCAAGCAAGTGCAAATCATGGCGGTGGTAAATTTTTACCCAATTGACGTCTTTAAGGGTAAGCCCTAGGCAAATGCGGTTCAATTGTTTATTGAACAAGGTTAATATATTTCGAAACAGACCGTAAGTGGTGTTCTCAATGCGGTAGAAGGAGACAAAATAACCAGGTTCCAATTGAGGTACCAAGCGAAGTTCGTTGTAGTCGAATTGGCCATCACCGGGTGTATAAACGACCCAGTCTTTGCTGGCTGAACCATAAAAGGTGTGAAGGGCTTCGCCTATGCCTTTGTTTTGGGGGTGTTCAATCAAGCGTGCTTCAGGCATTTGGGGAAGCAAGGCACGAACCTCATCTTGAGACCCATCGCTGCTACCGTCGTCGATGACCAGAATTTCGAAGTCTTCAGACAGTGAGCTCATGACGTCCCAGGCCTTTTGAAGCGTAGGGCCAATGTTGCCCGCTTCGTTGAAACAAAGAATTCCCAATGAGTAGGAGTTGAGTGCCATGAGTTCATCAAAAATAAGGGTCAAGTTTTGATGGCGCGCGATTTATCAGACCTGAGATGCATCTTTGTGTTCAACCATGGAAATTTTGAACCAAGAAACCGCTTATCACTGCTTGAAAAATGTCAAGGTGGGTAGCGGAACCCGAATTTTTCAATTCGTCAATGCCTACCAATGCGAATTGGGCGATGACTGCAAAGTGGGGGCCTTTGTTGAAATTCAAAAAGGTGTCAAGATTGGGCATCGTTGTAAGGTATCTTCTCACTCGTTTTTGTGCGAGGGAGTAACCCTTGAAGACGATATTTTCATTGGACATAGTGTGACCTTTATCAATGATCGTTTGCCAAGGGCCAGTGCTGATGGGGCTTTGCAAACCGAAGCTGACTGGGTTTTGGAGACCACTACCGTCAAATCGGGAGCGAGCATAGGAAGTGGATCTACTATACTCTGTGGAATTACTATTGGCGAGGGCGCCATGGTTGGAGCAGGAGCCGTGGTCACCAAAGATGTCGAGCCCTACACACTAGTGGTGGGGAATCCGGCTCGCAAGTTGAGGGATTTGCCCAAGCCATAAGACTCGGCTTTCGAAACAACTGGCCTCAATCAATGCTCGACAGGCTAGTTAAGCTTGAATACCCGCTAGTTTGTCGACGATAGAATCTACCACAGGGCAGACTCCACAATTGGTGACGGCCAAGTTGAGCAGGTTGTGCATTTTTCGGTGTTGGGTATGCGGGAACTCCCGGCAGGCCTTTGGGCGGTCTTCGTAGTGCAGGCAGTAGTTGTCGGGGCCCAAGAATGGGCAGGGTGTTTGCTTAAAGGCATAAAGACCATCGGTATCGAGATACAGATAAGTCTGTGTAAAATCACCGGGTTTTATACCTAAGGCCTTGCTCAGGCGTTCGATGTCCTTTTCGAACAACATGGGAGAGGTGGTTTTGCAACAGTTTGCGCAGGTCAAACAGTCGTATTGTTCAAAGGCCGATTCGTGGAGCTCAGAAAATTGGCTATCCAAATCGCGCGGAGCCTTTTGTTTGGTTTTTTTGGCCCATTGAGAGCGCAACTTCTTGAATTGTTTGCTTCGGCTTTTAAGCTCCGAAATGGGATGGAATTGCCATTCCGACTTAGGGGAGGTCATAGCGATTCAGCAGCTTTAAAAAAACTTCAAAATCTTTGGGGTAGTCGGCGCTTAGCTGCAAGGGTTGACCATCGGTATCAGTCAGTTGCAAGCCATAGGCATGCAAGGCGAAGCGTTCCATGAGCGGGCGATCTTCTCCCGATATTTTGCGTTTGATTTGGCTCAACATGGGAATTCGAGAACCGTACAATTGGTCGGCCGCAATGCTGGCGTTTTGGGAGGCTAAGTGAACCCTGATTTGGTGCAAACGCCCCGTTTGGGGTCGGCATTCCATCAAGGAGAAATGTTTGAAAACTTGCAAGGTGTTAAATACGGTTAGGGCCGGTTTGCCCCACTGTTTGTCAATGCGAATTTTCTTAACATGCTCGGTGTTGATAGGGAGATCAACGGTGAAATTCTGAAAATCGATTCGGCCGTTGACAATCGCATGGTAGATTTTCTGAACCTTGCGGTGCTCAAATTGCATGCTGAAGTGCCGGTGGGTTTCGGTGTTTTTGGCCAGCAGCAATATACCGGAAGTTTCCCGGTCGATGCGGTGGCACAAAATGGCATCACCAAAGGTTTTTCGTCCCCAGTCTTGCACCGATTCGGCGGTAAAGACCCCGCGCTCAGGAAGGGAAGGGACATAGGGCGGCTTGTGTATGGCTACCCAATTTTCCGTTTCGCGAATGATATGAATGGGTTCTATGCGCATGCACTTATTGGCCCATTTGGCTCAAGCGAATTTTTGTCAGTACGTTCTTGGTTTGTTGAGGGAAGTCGCCATTCATCATCCATCCGTAGTAGGACGGCTCTGATTTTAGAATGTCCAGAACTCGTTTGCCACGGTGTTTCCCAAAGTTGAAAACAACTTCGCCTTGGTTGTCGTAAACCAAACGCCCGGCCAAATCGGCCAAGTTATTTTGACCGCTGAACTTGTGCAGACCTTCTAATGTGTCGGGTAAGTCTGTATAGCGTTCTAGTTGAGCTTTGAGTACTTGCCAAGTAGCCACGGTGTCGGCTTCGGCGCTGTGTGCATTGGTGAGGTCACCATCGCAGTAGAAGCGAAAGGCGGCCGTCAGGTTGCGGGGCTCCTTCAAATGGAAGATACGCTGGGCATCGATGAAGTGTCTTTTTTCCACTTCGAAGTCAATGCCTGCGCGGTAAAATTCTTCCACCAACATGGGGAAATCGAATTTGTTGGAGTTGAAGCCACCAAAATCACAAAAGGCGAGATATTGATTCAATTCACCTGCCATTTCACTGAAACGGGGCTTGTCGGCTACATCAGCGTCGCTGATTCCGTGTACGGCTGTTGCCTGGGCGGGAATGGGAATTCCAGGATTGAATCGAAGTGTACGCAATTCTTCCATCCCATCAGGGAATACTTTAAGTAGGCACATCTCTACGATGCGGTCGTGAGTTGTGTTGATCCCTGTAGTCTCAAGGTCAAAAATGACCAGGGGGCGTTTCAGTGCAATGTTCATGATTCGTCTTCGGGTCCGAGAAGATCAGGGCGCAGGGCGGCGGTGCGAGCCAGCGATTGCTCCAATCTCCATTCGGCAATTTTTTTATGGTGTCCTGAAGTCAGGACTTCGGGCACTTTCATGCCCTGAAATTCTTCGGGTCTGGTATAAAGAGGGGGAGCCAACAATCCATCTTGAAAGGAATCGCTCAAGGCAGACTCTTCATTTCCCAATACGCCCGGCAGCAAGCGTACCACGGCATCAATTACCGCTGCTGCGGCTATTTCGCCGCCGCTTAAAACGAAGTCCCCCATGGAGATTTCCAAACTGATATAGCGGTCTCGTATGCGTTGGTCTATTCCTTTGTAATGGCCGCATAGGACAATGAGGTTACCGGAAATGCTCAAGCGATTGGCTAGGCCTTGGTTGAAGGTTTGGCCGTCTGGACTCATGTAGATGATTTCGGCATATTCCCGTTCGGCTTTTAATTTTTCGATGAGGGTAGCAATGGGTTCTGCCATGAGTACCATACCGGCACCTCCTCCGAAAGGATAATCGTCGATTTGCCGGTAGGGCCCAAAGCCGTAATCTCGAAGGTTGTGCACGACAATCTCGGCTAGCCCTTTGTCTTGGGCGCGTTTGGGTATGCTGTGCCCCAATGGGCTGTGCAGCAATTCCGGAACGGCTGATATGACATCAATGCGTAGGCTCATCAATCGGTATCCATTTCACTTTCAATATCGTCAATGTTCATCAAGCCTTCGGGTAAGTCTATGGTGAGAATTCGGGTTTCGGGATCGAATCCTAATACCCATTCCTCTACCCAAGGAATGAGAAGGCTATCGCCGTCTCGTTGAATGGTCAACATGGGGCCAGCGGGGTATTCCTCAACCGATACGATGGTGCCAATGCTCAGCCCATCTTCGGTTTCAAGTTCAAGGCCTTCCAAATCACCATAAGGGCTGCTACTGGTTTGGTGTTGTTGAGCATCGAGCCCTATGGTTCGCCCTACGCACCAATCGGCACGATCCTCATTGTCGATGAGGTTCAATTCGACGATGGGTTGATGGCCATAAACATCATTAATGAGAAAGGGAACCCCTTTTTCATTGTCTACAATGAATAGGTAGTTCCCTTTTGTCAACAGAGGCAGAGCCCCTGAATCGTCAATATCTAAGGTTAGCGCACCTTTGAACCCGTGCTTTCGGCCAATTCGGCCAATGAGACTGAGCTCTGGGGGCGTTTGCATAGGCTTATTCAGCAGCAGCTTCGCCTTCTTCAGCAGCAGGAGCTTCTTCAGCTACGGCTTCTTCGCTAGCTTCAGCCGCTACCTCTTCAGTAGCTGCTTCTTCGCTGGCTTCGCTTTGTTCTGCTTCAGCAATTGCAGCAGCAGCTTTGGCTAATACCTTAGCGGCAGTAGCTTCTTTTCTGCTGGTTTCAGCTTGCATGGCAGCCGCTTTGGCTTTGCTAGCAGCATCGGCCAAGTTTGACTTCTTCTTCTCGATACGGGCGGTTTTTTCTTCCATCCAAGCAGCGAACTTCTTGTCAGCCTCTTCTTGAGTCAATGCTCCTTTGTTAACACCTACCTGGAGGTGCTTTTTGTAATTAATGCCTTTGTACGACAAAATCGCGTTGGCGGTGTCGGTGGGTTGCGCGCCTACCATGACCCAATGAAGGGCACGTTCCATGCTGATGTCAATGGTTGCTGGGTTTGTGTTCGGGTTGTACGTTCCCAGTTTTTCAATGAATCGGCCATCTCTTGGAGCACGCTGATCTGCCACCACAATGTGATAAAAAGCGCGTTGCTTTCTACCGTGTCTTTGCAATCTAATTTTTGTAGCCATAATAAATTTTTCTAGCCCGTTTCTCCAAAACGGGAGCGCAAAGGTACGCTAAATTCTTAAATGATACGCATTTTGGCGAATTTGAGAACCAAAGTTTTAGGTCCCAAATTCTCAAAATTCACCACAGCCTTGGCCTGGTCGCCATTCCCCTCTATTGATTCGACCAAGCCATATCCAAATCGCTGGTGCTGAATCTTTTGACCAACGGCCAATGCGCTAAGATCGCCAGCCACAAAACTGGGGTCTGCGGCGGGTAGGGGAGCTTGGCGCATGGGCTTCTTGAAAAGGGTACTGCTCTTGCTCGGCGAATCGCCTTCGGCGCCTGCACGATTGCGCCCTGATTCAAAGGGAGACTTGGGCTTGACGGAAGCCAAACTCATGTCCAAGTATTGGCTATCAATTTCATCGATAAAACGACTGGGTTCGCAATGCAAAAGGCTGCCAAATTTGAATCGTGAAGAGGCGAAGCTCAACGCCAATTTTTGTTCGGCTCGGGTGACGGCTACATAAAAAAGGCGACGCTCCTCTTCCAAATCGCTTCGACTGCTCAAGGCCATTTGAGAAGGGAATAGGTTCTCCTCCATACCCACGATGCAAACCACTGGAAATTCCAATCCTTTGGAGGCGTGAATGGTCATTAAGCTAACGCAGTCGCGATCGGGATCTTTGTCTTTGGCATCATCGGTGTAAAGGGCCACTTCTTCCAAGAAAACGGGCAATGTTTTCTCGCTGTCAGATTGGTCGTCTTCTGTGAATTCCTGGATGCCGTTTAACAGTTCCATTAAGTTTTCATACCGGGACATGCCCTCAATGGATTTGTCTTCATACAAGGCTTTCAAGACTCCGCACTGTTTGGATACATGCATAGCCAAGTCATAGGCGTTGTGTGTTTCGAGCATAGTGCGGAAACTCTCGATCATCATTGCGAATTGCTCGACCTTGCCTGCCGACGCCCCAATTTCTGGGAAGTGCTTGGCGGCTTTGATGACCTCCCAGAGGGCTAATCCTTCTTGGGCGGCCAAAACGGTGACGCGTTGCACGGTAGTATCGCCAATTCCTCTAGCTGGGTAATTGATAATGCGCTTCAACGCTTCTTCATCATTGGGGTTAGCCACGAAGCGCAAATAAGCCAGCATGTCTTTGATCTCTTTGCGCTGATAGAAACCCGTGCCCCCGAATATGCGGTAATCCAAGCCTTGGCGGCGCAGCGATTCTTCAAACGCGCGGCTTTGGCTATTGGTTCGGTAGAGGATAGCAAAGCCTTTGTTGGGCAAATGCAAAGCGCTTTTCTGTTCGAAAATGAACTCGGCAATTTTTCGGCCCTCGTCACCTTCAGTAGCATTGCGAAACACCTGTATTTTATCACCTTCATCGTTGGCAGTCCATACCGATTTTTCCAGTTGCTTTTCGTTGTTTTTGATCACCGATGAAGCCGCGTTTACTATGTTTTTAGTGCTGCGGTAATTCTGTTCAAGCTTGAAGGTTGCAACGTCGGGATAGTCGCGTTCAAAATTTAAAATGTTCTGAATGTTTGCGCCACGAAAGGCATAAATAGACTGTGCGTCATCGCCTACAACACAGATGTTTTGGTTGACGGCAGCCAATTTTTTCGTGATCATATATTGGACATGGTTCGTGTCTTGGTACTCGTCTACCATGACATAGCGGAAACGGTGTTGCCATTTGTTCAATACATCCAAATGTTCTTTGAATAAGCGGTGGGTATTCACCAAGATGTCGTCAAAATCCATAGCGCCTGCTTTGAAGCAACGCTCGGAGTAAGCCTTGAAAATCTCTCCAAATTTTGGACGTCCCGAGCCTCTATCTGCCTCGTTGTATTCGTCATTTTTTAAGTAGCTCTTGAAGTCAACCAAGTTGTTTTTCGCCATGGAAATGCGACCCAGTACTAAGCTGGGCTTGTACAGTTTCTCATCCAAATTCATTTCCTTGACGATGGCCTTGATTAGGCTTTTGGAGTCATCTGAATCATAAATGGTGAAATTCGACGGATAACCCAACTTTTCGGCTTCTTGCCGCAAAATGCGGGCAAAAACCGAGTGAAAGGTGCCCATCCAAATGTTTCGAGCTTGGGCCCCTACCAACTTTTCTATGCGATCGCGCATTTCTCGGGCCGC
The DNA here is from genome assembly GCA_046047755.1 of Bacteroidota bacterium. Lineage (GTDB taxonomy): Bacteria > Bacteroidota > Bacteroidia > NS11-12g > UBA955 > JALRLA01. Next base: position 7,462 of record JBJOHK010000031.1, read on the forward strand.
TTTGTTGGTGAAGGTGAGTGACAAGATTTGAAACGGGTCAGCTCCTTTATGCATCAAATAAGCAATGCGATAGGTCAATACACGGGTTTTCCCGGATCCGGCTCCCGCAATGATCATGACTGGCCCTTCGCTGCGCATCACCGCTTGTTGTTGAGGCGCATTTAATTTGTCCAAAAATGGTGGAATTTCATCTGAAGGGGTTGCATTTGGCCAATTCATGAACCTACAAAATTAGGCGGTATCTGCCCCTAGCTTTTCACATTTTGTGAACCCTTTTTCCTGTAGTCTGCCGGGTTCATGTTTCATGCCTTATTTTTGAATGATGCAAAGTGCCCAAGCCTGGATTCAGCCCGTATTGTGGGCCTCGACAGGGGTGTTTCTGGTAGCGGGTATTTTCGTGAGTGTGCTCTGGTACCGACGGGAAAAACGCATTCGTCGAGGCTTGCAAAAAATCATCGAAGCCGAGGGCCTTCATGGAGTAGGGAATCAACCATTGACAGCGGCTAAAGATGTGGAGTCGGCCCTGCGCGGACTATTTGAATCTCGCAGCGCAGAATTGACTCGACTGAAGCAAATGGAGTCTTATCGACGAGATTATGTCGGTAATGTCGCCCATGAACTCAAGACCCCGTTGTTTTCCATTCAAGGTTATTTGGATGCCATTATGGATGATCCCGAAATGGATGCGGAAACGCGTTCTGTCTTCTTGTCAAAGGCCATGAAGAACTCCAATCGATTGAGCCAAATCGTGAAAGACTTGGATTCCATTACCAAGATTGAAAGCGGTGTGATGAAGCCTGATGTTCAGCCATTTGATTTGCTGGCCTTGGTGCACGATGTGGTTGAAAGTTTGGAATTGCAGGCGAGAGAAAAACAAATAGGCATGAGTGTAAATGTGGCTGGCTCTCAATTTTGGGTAGAAGCCGATCCTGCATTGATACGACAGGTGATTACCAATTTGGGCATCAATTCCATTAAGTACGGCAAAGTAGATGGGCAAACCCGCTTCAAATTGAGTCATACTGGAGAGCGAGTCATTGTAGAAGTGGCTGATAATGGCATAGGAATTTCCCCCATGCACGCCAAGCGAGTATTTGAGCGATTTTACCGGGTTGATGGTGACCGCTCACGTGCCACAGGAGGTTCAGGTTTGGGTCTCAGTATATGCAAACACATTATGGAAGCCCATGGCGAGCAGATTCAGGTGATCAGTACAGAAGGGGCAGGCTCAGTTTTTAGCTTCAAATTGAAAGCGGCCCGATTCACTGAGGGTGAACAAGGGCTAGGGTGATCGTCAAGTCATTCCAGTGGCAATAGTTGATATCCCATCTGCTTTTGTCCAGGCCAAAAAACACATCTAGTTTCCCCTTCTCTACAGGTTTAAATGCGCCTATTTGAATATGCTCTTTGAAATCAACTTTTCCTTTGCCATAAGCCTTGAAAACGGCTTCTTTGCAGGTCCATACTACCAATAGCCCTGCTTCAAGGGTCTCCTGCGAAAAATGTTCTCGCTCTTTTTCCGTAGAAAATTTATCGGCAATGCGAAGTATCTGTGGGCGTGGGGCTTCCAAATCGATTCCAACGCGGAATTTTGGGTGGTAGGCTGCCAATCCATACCCTGTGGTATGGCTTAAGGAAACAAAGCCATTGGGTAAACAGGGTTGGCCATTTGGGCTTATGCTCAAGTCTGTGATCTTTGTACAGGCTGCCAAAGCGAGCCGAGCGGCCAAACTCTGGGATAAAACGGCATCTTTTTTTTGAGCCAAGTTTTCAGGTAGAGGCCCATGGGTTTCGCAGTATGTTTGCAACAGTTGTTCAGAAGACTCGTCGATTCGCCAAAGGGCCCAAACCGTTCCGTTTTCTTCTGTGTTTATTGCAACAAGTGCCATGGGGGCAAAGATATCGCATATACGGTCGTTCAAAGGACATAAAGGTCCAGTCTATGCCTGGGACGCTGAATACAGTGGCGGTTCAGACGGGTATTTGGTAAAATGGGATTTGGAAACGGGTGAGGGCTTGGCGTTGGCGAAAACCCCTGATGCCATCTTCGGTTTGTGTGCCGCTGATTCCTGCGTATTTGTATCCACTTTGGGTGGCTCGGTTTTTCGATACGCAGCGGCTGAACCCATTCAACTTTTACTGAAAGTGGATTGCCCGATTTATAAAGTGGCCTACTGCCAGGGAGTTCTCATGGCTATTGACCAGAAAGGCCGCTTCTGGGAATCCCAAAACTCCAGCGATTGGAAATTTACTCAGGTGCACGATGCATCGCTAAGGGGCCTTTGGATGGAGCCTAATGCGTTGCTGTTATCGGGTGCACAGGGTAAGGTTTACGAACGGGGAGGCCAAGAATGGCAGGGCCATACGGATGGAACACAAGAAACGACTTACAGCTTGGTGAAATCAGGTGAAACCATCATTACGGCCAGTAAAGACGCTCAGCTGCGCATTTGGCACAAGGAGAATAAGTCTTGGCATGTCAAGCAATCTATTCCGGCTCACATGAATGCGATTTACGCCGTTTCACTTAGCCCCAATGGTCAATGGTTACTCTCGGCTTCGCGCGACCGCACTTTCAAAATCTGGAGAACTGAACCGTTTGAGCTTCTCAAAGTAATGGATGCTACCAAATTGGATGAAGCGCATTCGCGAAGTGTAAACAATGCCCAATGGCTCGATGACGAGCAATTCATTACCGTCAGTGATGACGGGCAGATTAAATTGTGGCGCTGGAATTAGGGATGATGGAAATAGGAAAAAAGAGTGAGGGAAATCACTTTTTTATTCCCGATTGTGAAGCACCTTTGAGGTATGAAAAACGCTGGGATACTATTGTTGGCTTGTCTTCTTTTGAATGGAGCTGTTGCGCAGACTGATTCGGTTCGGGTTAATGAGCCTTTGCAAAACGCCATCAATCACCACGCTTCCCGTTATGCGTTTGCTCCGTCTGCCTTTCCCGTGCCCAAAGGGGGGTTCTATTATCAGACCTATGATTTTGTAGCCCATGATGTGCAAATTGGAATCAGCGAAAACACCTCTCTAGGAATGGGGTATGCTTTGCCTCTGTTTGCCTATTTGACTCCCAAAACCAGTACGGCGCTCTCTGAAAAAGTTCGCGTCGGTTTGGGCGATTTGGCCGCCACCAGTATGTTTCTTCCCAGTGATGACGCGATTCGATTCAACATTGCCTATGGCAGTTTGACTTACGGAACAACCCGCAACAATGCGAGTTTGAGCGTGGGTTATTTGTCGAGCAACAAGACCCAGGCCAATTCTTTTGTGCTCAATGGGGGAGGTATGTACAGCATTTCTCCAAACATTTACTTGGTGGGGGAGGTCTGGTTCAATCAGGCGCCTTTCTCTAAGGCGTATTCCGCCTCAACTTGGTTGTACGATGACAATGGATTGCGCCTGCCCATGTTGGATGAAAATGGCAACCCCATCTCTGGTTATTACCAGGTGAAGGAGTCTATGGAGTCCTTTGAGGCCAAGCAGCAAATCCTATTCGGTAGCCTGCAGTTTCGCATCATCGGATCCGGATCAAATACCCGCAGTTGGGCCTTCGGATTGTCATTTCTCTCCCTCTCGGGCGATGAAATGTCGTATGAGTATCAATATTCGTGGGGCGAGCAGCAAACCTACTCGGTAGGGGCCGTCAACACGTTTTTATTTCTGCCCAGCGTAACCTACATCAAGAAGTTCGGCGACCTTTCTGGATTTAATTAAGGGTGTATATTTGCCGACATGATCCTGTCTGACAAGCGCATCCTGGAAGAAATCGAGAAAAAGTCCATCGTCATTGAGCCTTATGACCGTGCCGCCTTGGGCAGTAATAGCTATGATGTGCACTTGGGTCCTCATTTGGCTTTGTATGTCGATGCCGAATTGGATGCCAAAAAACACAATGCCATCGAGCATTTCGAGATTCCCGAAGAAGGATTTGTGTTGATGCCAGATCAGTTTTATTTGGGGGTGACCTTGGAGTATACCGAAACCCATGCCCATGTTCCTTTTTTGGAAGGAAAGAGCTCAACCGGGCGCTTGGGTATTGATATTCACGCCACAGCGGGCAAAGGCGACGTGGGTTTCTGCGGCAACTGGACCTTGGAAATATCGGTCAAAAAACCGGTTCGTGTGTACAAGGGTATGCCCATAGGTCAGCTGATTTACTTCCCCGTTGAAGGCGAAATTTTGGTGCCTTACAACTCTAAAAAGAATGCGAAATACAGCGGCCAACCGAATCGCCCTGTAGAAAGCATGATGTGGAAGAACTCCTTCTAAGCTAGGCGTCGCATACGGGCTTAATAGCCTATTTTTGCGGCCTATGAGCGACGCAGCCCTGTTTGATAAAATCATATCGCATTGCAAGGAATACGGCTTTGTATTCCCTTCTTCAGATATTTATGGTGGTTTGGCCGCCGTATACGACTACGGCCAAAATGGGGCTCCCTTGCGCAACAACCTGCGCCAATATTGGTGGCAGAGCATGACCCAGTTGCATGCGAATATTGTGGGCATTGATGCGGCCATTTTCATGCATCCGAAGACATGGAAAGCTTCGGGTCACGTTGACGGGTTTAACGACCCCATGATTGACAATAAAGATTCCAAAAAGCGATATCGCGCTGATGTGCTCATAGAAGATCACCAAGAGAAAATTCGCCAAAAAATTGAAAAGGAAATCGACAAAGCGGCTAAGCGCTTTGGCGAGACTTTTGACGCTGATATGTACCGCAGTACCAACCCCCGAGTAATGGGTTATCAAGCCCAAATCGACAACTGTGATGCGGTACTAAAAGAAGGATTGGAGACCGGCAATCTGGGCATGATCAAAGAATTGATTGAGTCAGAAGGCATTGTATGCCCCATCTCGGGATCGAAGAACTGGACCGAAGTTCGCCAGTTCAATTTGATGTATTCCACCCAAATGAGTGCGGTTGAAAGTGGCGAAGATCAACTGTATTTGCGCCCTGAAACGGCTCAGGGAATTTTTGTGAATTTCTTGAATGTGCAAAAGACCGGCCGCATGAAGTTGCCCTTCGGTATAGCCCAAACAGGTAAAGCGTTCCGAAACGAAATTGTGGCTCGACAATTCATCATGCGAATGAAGGAATTTGAGCAAATGGAAATGCAGTTTTTTTGCCAACCCGGTACAGAAATGCACTGGTACAATTACTGGAAAGAGATGCGTATGAAATGGCACCAAGCTATGGGAATCCCGGCTGCATCGTACCGCTACCACGACCATGTCAAACTGGCCCATTATGCCAATGCAGCCGTTGATATTGAGTTTGATTTTCCCTTCGGCTTCAAAGAGGTTGAGGGTATACACAGTCGCACCGACTTTGACTTGGGCCGTCATGAAGAATTTAGCGGTAAGAAGTTGCGGTATTTTGACCCAGAGAAAAACGAGAGCTACATTCCTTATGTCGTTGAAACCAGCATTGGTTTGGATCGACTGTTCTTGCTCACGTTGTGCAATGCCTATTGCGAGGAAGAAATTGACGGAGATACCCGGGTGGTATTGAAGTTGCATCCCGCTTTGGCTCCAGTGAAAGCCGCCATTTTGCCCCTGGTAAAAAAAGATGGGTTGCCTGAATTGGCCGAAGAAATTTATCAGAAGTTGCGTTTGGATTTTCCGTGTTACATCGAAGATAAAGACAGCATTGGTAAGCGCTATCGCCGAATGGATGCCATCGGTACTCCCTTCTGCATTACTGTTGACCACGATAGCTTAAATGATCGCTCAGTGACCCTGCGCTACCGCGATAGCATGCAGCAGGAACGCGTCTCAATTGACTCCTTGCACAGCTTGTTAAGTCAAGCAACTTCCATGTCTAGCCTTTTGAAAGAATTGATATAAATGAAAACTGTAGAAACCATTTCCCTCGCTGGAGAAACGGCATTGGTTCGCGTTGATTTCAACGTGCCTTTGAACGCTGAATTCGCTATAACCGATGATTCACGCATGCGAGCGGCTCTGCCAACTTTGAATAAGTTGCTCAATGATGGTGCCGCTGTCATTATTATGAGTCACCTAGGTCGCCCCAAAACGGGCCCCGAAGACAAATTTTCCTTGCGCCATATTCAATCGCATTTGGCAGAATTGCTGGGTCGCCCTGTGCAGTTTGCCCCCGATTGCATTGGTGAGGACGCCAAGCGAATGGCAGATGGCTTGCAAGGGGGTGAAGTATTGTTGTTGGAAAACCTACGTTTTTACAAAGAGGAAGAAAAAGGAGATGAAGCATTTAGCGCGGCTCTGGCTTCGTTGGGCACTTTTTATGTGAATGATGCATTTGGTACAGCTCACCGTGCGCATGCTTCTACGGCCGTTATGGCCGCTCATTTTCCTGGTAAAAAAGCGTTCGGTTACTTAATGGCCAAAGAGGTAGCCAATGCTCAAAAGGTTATGGATAACCCCGCTCGGCCATTAACAGCTATTGTCGGTGGGGCCAAAGTGAGTGATAAAATATTGATAGTCGAAAACCTCATGAAGGTGGCCGATCACATTTTGATTGGCGGAGGTATGGCTTACACTTTTTTCAAGGCTCAAGGGGGTGAGATTGGGAATTCTCTGTGTGAAGAAGATCGATTGGATACCTGTCGCGAAATCTTAGCGCGTGCTGCCGATTCAGGTGTTCAGATTCATTTGCCCGTTGATAGCGTACTGGCTGACAAATTCGCCGCCGATGCCACTACCCAAGTGGCTCCATCAGGTTCCGTTCCCGCCGGTTGGATGGGTCTAGACATTGGCCCAGAAGCCCAGAAACATTTTGCCAATATCTTGGCTTCCAGCAAAACCATATTGTGGAACGGCCCCATGGGTGTTTTTGAAATGAAAGCCTTTGAATCGGGTACCAAAGCCGTGGCCGATGCTGTTGCGGCTTCGACCCAAAACGGAGCCTTTAGTTTGATTGGTGGAGGCGATAGCGCAGCGGCGGTTTATCAATTCGGCTACCAAGATCAGGTGAGCTATGTGAGCACCGGCGGAGGTGCCTTGTTGGAATTTTTCGAGGGCAAGACCTTGCCTGGAATCGCGGCGGTACTGGCTGATTAATAACGTTTAAGAACCCGGCCAGGCGATGCATTTGATTGGCTGGCTACAGGTATTTTTTTTCCTTTCGGGGCTTCCATAGATCGACCGCTTGCCGTGAATGGAGTTGTGCCTGATTAAAATCTCAAGGCGGCCTTTTGGCTGGGCGATAGGCAATCGCAGGATTGGCAGTACTGCTGAATGGTGCTAACCAAACCATGACCAACCAAATCCTGTTTATGGTTGATGAGAAAATTAATGTCTTCTTGTAGGTAGGTTTTCATTCCGAGCATCGACGGAGTTTCGCAGGCAAAGCTGAATCGCAAAAATCGAATTTCTGCGTCGTTGGGATTTTGACGAATGGACTGATCAAAGTAGCCCCAGGCTTCTGAGGCTTTGTTGAACTTAGTCGATGGCAAGTAACTGTCGCGAGCTTCAAACCCCAAGGCAGTGGCATAATACGCTTTCCCAAGAGCGGTGCCGATTTGAGCCTTGGCTGTGCGGGCCAATAAGGCAACTTTATCAGGGTTGTGGATGGCCTCTTTGTATGTGTTGCGCAAAATCGTTGTTGAACTCGATGAGCTCAAGGCCAAAAAAGACAGGACCACAAGGACAGTGCGCATGCATAGAAAACAATCGAGTACTCAATAGGTTTCAAATTCTAACGGCAGACCATGATTGGCTCGAACTTGGAGCCTCGTTTGCCAAATTTTCAAGAATGGACTTCTCTGGCCATTAACTCTATTAGCGATTTCTGATTTCGCCGCGGCATTTGCCGCGGCAGCCAGACTTACAACCAGCGCCGGCGTTTGAAGAATAGTAGGGTGCCGCCAGAGCTCAATATCATAAAGCCTACAGCAAACCAAAAGCCCCATTTCCATTGAAACTCAGGCGTATGGGCGAAGTTCATGCCATAGACCGAAGCAATCAGGGTAGGGGGCATGAAAATCACCGAAGCAACCGTGAAGATTTTGATGATTTTGTTCTGCTCAATGTTGACCAGACCCATGAAGGTGGTTTGCATGTTTTCCAAACGCTGGAAACTGAAGTTGGTGTGTTCAATCAGCGAATTGATGTCTTTGATCACGATGCGCAAACGCTCGTAATCCTCGCCCAAGAATTCTTTTGATTTGAGGATACTGCTGAGTACTCGTTGTTTATCGACGGCATTTTGGCGCAGTTCCAAAGTCAATTCTAGAAGTCTATTGATTTCCAAGATGATTTCCTCATCGGGCGTTTTTTCAAAGGCAATTTCCTTGCTCAGCCCGCTGATTTGACGAGCCAAGTTCTCCTGAAGGTCGGCATCCGTATCGACAGCGGTTTCCAGAAGAGTGGCGATGATTTGCTTGCCACTATGCAGGGTTTTACCGGCTGCCTTGATTTTGCGCACGCATTCGGCGAAGGCAATAATGTTGGCATCGCGGTAAGTGAACAGAACATCATCCTGCAAGATGAAGGATACCGGATTCAGTATGTACTGATTACCTTCCTTGTTCAGTTGCAAGAAGTTGTTGTTGGCGATGATTTCGTCATCGGTTTCGAAATAGCGCGATGAACTCTCAATCTCCAACTGCTCTTGACGGCTTTGGAATTTGAATTCAAAGTGGGATTCTACATCCTTGATTTCGTCTGAAGTGGGATTCTGAAGGTCAATCCAAATCAATCCCTCTAAGGTCTCGAGTTGAGACAGTGTCTGTACTTTTTGTACAGCATTGTTTCGCTGGT
>JBJOHK010000032.1:0-13481 GCA_046047755.1 Bacteroidota bacterium
TGTCGCAACACTTGACAAAATCGCCGCCAATGAATGATCCGCACATGAGTTGAATCTCGATGGAGTCAGCCCAAATCATGGAACAGCTTGAAGTGGGTTCAAAAGCACAGCCTCTTTCAAAGGCATACCATTGGTCATCGTAATCATGAACCAGCAACACCCCTTTTACGCCGCCCTCTAGGTAAGCATGAGTACCCACATTGGCTAAGTGCATATACGAGGGTAGGTTCAAATCGATGTTGATGTTGACTGGACCCTTGGGTATGGCTTGGGTTACTTGAGCCGAATCGTTGCAGGACGATCCCGCTCCGACTATGCACAGGCAAAGAGCTATGAGTCCAAAGATTCTCATTCGTAGTTGTAAAATCCGCGGCCACTTTTACGACCGTGATGGCCCGCATCAACTTTCTGCTTTTGTATGCGGCTAGGGCGAAACTTGGAGTCGTAGTTGAACTGCTCAAACATGGACGAGGTGACCGAGTAATTGGTTTCTACACCAATCAAATCCATCAATCGAAATGGACCCATTTTAAAGCCTAAGGCTTCCATGTGGGCATCGATGGTCTCAAAGTCAGCCACTCCTTCTTCTACCATTTTCAGAGCCTCTACATAGTAATGCCGAGCTACACGATTGACAATGAATCCTGGTGAATCAGCTGCATATACCGCCGTTTTCTTCAAAGACTGAGCCCAAGCAAAACTGGCTTCTGCTACCTCAGCAGTGGTCGCCGCTCCTTTGATGATTTCCACCAATTTCATAATGTGAGCTGGGTTGAAAAAATGCACGCCAACGACTCTTTGCGGATGATTCAAACCTGAGGCAATCTGGGTGATGGGTATGCTCGAGGTGTTGGTCGCCAAAATGCAATCGGGGCTGTTTTGGGCCTCCAACTTGGCAAACAACTCTCGTTTGACCTCCAATTTCTCTACAACGGCTTCCAATATGAAGTCAGCTTTTAGGGCCGAGAAATCGGTACACGGCTGCAACAAAGACAGGGCTTTATCGTGCTGCTCTTGGTCTATTCTCCCTTTTTCTAACGAAGATTGCAATTGCTTGCGCACATAGGCCTCACCCTTTTCTACCGCTTCTGCACGAAGGTCAAACAACAAGGTGGGGTATCCTGCCAAAACGGATGAAATGGCAATGCCAGACCCCATGACACCGGCACCGATGACGGCGACTGATTGAATGGAATGTGATTGACTCATGCTCAAGCAAAGATAATCAATGAGCGGATAGAGGCCGAAGCCTTAAAAATCAGGGAACTCTGCTGCCTCAACGACCGCGTATCCACGAAGCCGGATTCTGCTTGGCCTGGCCCTGCCATACTTGGAAATTCAGGATGGTTCGGCCCTCTTCATCGGTCATCACTTGACCCAATTTGGTGCCTGAACTTAGCTCCTGCCCCTTACCTACATACACCTTTGACAAGCGAGTGTATACCGTAAAGTACTCTCCGTGATTCACCAATACCGCCTGACCTTGGCCGGGTATGGTCAAAATCGCCGATACCTTCCCCTTGAACACACAGCGAGCCTCCCCGCCTGATTGGGTAGTGATATCAACCCCATTGTTAACCGTTGTAATACCGGGCAAATCGGGGTGTTGGTGAGTGCCAAAGCTCTGGGATATGAAACCGCGTTCGACCGGCCATGGCAATCCGCCTTTGTTATTGACAAAATCAGCGCTCAGGGCCCGAGCCTCAGGCGTCAAGGTAGAAGCTGAAGGGCTGCTGCTCGATGAGCCTGACGACTTGGGCGAAGCATTATTGGCTGCTTGCCTTTGTCGTTCTCGTTCAATTTCTCTAGCAATGGCTTTGCTAATTTCTTTATTCAATTGGGCCACTTTGGCCTGATTTTTTTCAATGCGCTTTTTCAACTCTGCCTCTTTGCCGGTCAAGGCGGTGACCATGCGCTGCTTGGACTTCTTATCGCTCTCCAATTTGCGCATTTCCAACTTCTGGTTGCCCAGCAGTCCGTATCGCTCTTTGCGCAACTGGTTCAATTCAGCCAGTGCCCTTTGAACCTTGTCAGCTTGGGCGTTGATCGAGGCAATTTGATGGCGTCTAAAGTCTGACAACTTGCGCAAAAACTTCATGCGACGCGTGGCCTGACGAATGTTCTTTGCCGACAATAAAAAAGCAATTTCCTGGCCACCTTTCCTGGTTTTGTAAGCCTGAATGACCGTCTTTTTCAACTTCAATCGCTCCTTTTCGTAAGCCGCTTGAAGGCTATCCAAATCACGCTGTTTGGCCTGAAGCTCCTTGTCCAATGCCAGCACCTCTTCCTGCAAATTGCGCAATAGCTGCTCACTCTGAGTAATGATTTGATTCAGCGTGTTAAGCTTGTACAGCGTGGCTGACTTCTCCTTTTGGGTAGTTTTCAGAATTCGACGATTGGCCGCAATGTCGGCCTCAACCTTCTTGCGTTTCTTTTCCAAACTCGAGCGAGATTGGGCATAAGAGGCATTCGCCAACCAGAGGGCGGCGACCCAAATCAATCCTATTTTCAGATACTTCTTCAATACTCCACGTGCTCGTACCCTTCAGGCACAGCGAATGGATACGAAGGTATGGTCGTAAATCGAGCCGTTTTTAACCGCATCGAAGCCTGTACGATATTCTGAGCGGATGCCTTAGTTTCCCCTCCCAACAGCCGAATGAATTGAGGCATGTTCATGCCATCTCCCTCGGTAAATTCATCGTAAGCCCAAGTCAGGCGCCATGTTTCTGCCGGGTCGTTCAACGTCGCGCAGTGCCGCAAGGTTCGTGACTCGCTAACTCCCTTCCAGTTGGCCGAACGGCCTCGGTATACCAAACTGCTATCTTCCCATTGGCAATCGTTGATGGTTCCTGGGTTATATGTCACATCCAATCCGTGGTATTTGGCCTGGATACTAGCGGCAGCTGTTTCTTCATAGGCCATGCACAAACAAGGGCCAAAAGCTGATTCTTGGTTCATCAGCAACTCTTGCAAGGCCGTTAAGGGCAAAGAAAATCCCAGAATTTCGGGCATTCGTTCAGCCGGCATGCTGAAGTATTTGCGGTTGTACAAATCCAACAAAAAGAAGGAGTCTTTGCGCAATAAGCCTTTGGCCACTTGTATGCCCAAGGCGGCTTGCACAGAAAACCATACCAGGCTATCTCGTCGCATGCGAATGCTCAAGGTTAAACCCATTTCCTGGCCAAGTCCTGCTGCCAATACATCGTAACGAGCGGCTAAGTATTCCCATTTGTGAGCAGGATCCTCTATGACTGAGTCGCTCACGGCCATAGCGTCAATCGTCTCAGGTGCAGCGGATTCTTCTTGTGCCCAAACCATTGAGGTTGAGCCTATCAACAAGGCGAGGAGTAGGTGTTTGATCATCATTCTGATATATAAGGTTGACAGCGAACCGGTAACGGCCAGCCGCGCTGCTTGTGCAAGTCGCGTGCCAGTTTCCACTCGGCCTGCAAATTTCGATTCCCTAAGGGTTGGTCTAGGGCTTTGAATTGTTCAGCCAAGAATACCCAATCATCGTACAACAAGAACTGGTAAAAAGGCCTGTTTTGGCTCAGGCTTTCAAAAGAATTAGCCCCATAGGTCGATAAGGTTTGTTCGGCCGCAGGCAGTAAAACGCTCAATTGGGGCAAAGACCAAGCGGCAGCCTCGGCTTGGTGCAGGGCCTTGGCCCATTCAGCCAAGGCTTTTACCCGTAATGGAACAGGGGAAAAGGGGTACAAGGCCTCGAGCTCAGTGGCCAAGGCAAACAACTCTTCTACCTCACCGTTCAAGTACATCCAAGCAGCCAGTTCTTCCATGCCAGCCGCAGTCGGCTGTTGGCGTAATTCAGCCGCCAGTGCTTGCATTTTAGCCTCAGCACTACCCGGAGTTACAAAGACCAAGTCGCCTTGGCTACTTTCCACAGGATCCTGCTCTTGAGCGACAATAAAACGGGTTGCCCAAAACTGCCATTCAGGGCCTTGGCCAAATCGCTGACCCCATTGCTTCCACATAGTTAGCGCTCGGGCCGATTGGCCTGCTTTGTACCACGCTTCTACCGCATCTGCATGGCGAGAATAAGAGCGAGGCGTAAACACCAAGGCCTGTTCGTAACAAAGGGCAGCCTGCATCCAGGCATCAGCAACATCCATCTGTTTATAGACATCAGCTTGAGCATCCAAAACCGCTAACCAAAGACCCGTGTCCTGGAATTCGTTGTATTGCAGAGCCTTGTCCAACCAATACAAAGCGGCTTTGAAATCGGGCATGTTCAATTGGGCATACCGATAGGCGGGCAAAGCCAAATGAGGACCGGATTTTACTTGCGAGCTCAACATCGAAGCGTAGGCTGATTTAGCCTTTTCAGCATCACCGTTCAAGCGTGCCAATTCAGCAGCCCTAAACTTCTGCTCAAATTGCAAGATCGGAGTTAACACTTCCCGGGCCGAAGGGTTTACCCCGGCCACTGAATCAACCTGGGCCCTTGCAGACCCAAGCAAGAACAGCATTAACCCTGTGAAGAGAAGTCTCCAATGCTGTAGACCTGGCTGCGCCCGTCGATGGAAACCTGGTTTCCGATCATGGAGTCTTGGCATTGAAAATGAGTCAAATTGCATTCGTTCAAGAGTATGCTGTTGCTGATGGTACAGTGCTCGAGTTTGCTTCCTTTGCCTATGGCCACATGGGGTCCAATTTGGCAATGGCTGAGCTCCACACCTTCGGCAATATAGCAAGGTTCTACAATCTGCACATGCTCGGGGAAACGACCAGGGGTCAAAACAAACTGCTCTTTCTTATTTTCCAGCACGCGCTGGTTGGTGTATACGGTCGCCGCATAGTTACCGCAATCCAGCCATTCGTCCACCTTACCGGGCAAGAACTGCATGCCTTTTTGCTTCATGTTTTCCATGGCATTGGTCAGCTGGTACTCGCCTTTTTCCTTGATGTCGTTGTCAATCAAGTATTGCAATTCTGTATTCAAGGTCTCGCCGCTCTTGAAGTAGTAAATGCCAATGATGGCCAAGTCTGAAACGAATTCGGTGGGCTTCTCGACAAAGTCGGTAATCACACCATCCTGGTTGTATTTAACCACTCCAAATTGCTGCGGATTCGCCACTTGGTGCACGAAAATCACCCCATCCTTGCTGCGGTCCAAGCGAAAATCAGAACGGAATAAGGTATCGGCAAAAGCCACAATGACTTCGCCTTTCAAGCACTGCTTGGCACAGAGAATGGCGTGGCCAGTTCCCAAGGCCTCTTCTTGGTAGAAAATATGACCTTTGGCGCCAATTTGATCAGCAATGGCCAGCAACTGGGCCTCGACTTCAGCACCAAAATCTCCGATGACAAATCCTACCTCATCTATAGGCTCATCGGTCATGGCGGCAATGTCTTCGATCAACCAATGCACAATCGATTTTCCTGCTACAGGAATCAAGGGCTTGGCAGTGGTCAGGGTATGGGGCCGCATGCGCTTACCGCGTCCGGCCATGGGTATGATTAACTTCATAATGGTTGAGGCTTATTGCCAAAAACGGCAGCAAAGTACGCTAATTAGAGCCACTTTTTCCCCTCAGACTTGTTTAATGCCGCTGAACTTTTGACGAATTTTAGGTCTCAAACCCCACTGGAACCATAGCCTCCTGCACCGCGCTCAGTCGCATCCAAAGACTCGCTCAAGGTCCATTCTATTCGTTCGTGTTTGGCCACTACCATCTGGGCCATACGGTCTCCATCTTTAATTTCAAATGCTTCGCTACCGTGATTGATCAAAAGCACTTTGATTTCGCCTCGGTAATCAGCGTCTATGGTGCCGGGGCTATTCAAAACTGTTATGCCATGCTTTAAGGCCAAGCCGCTGCGGGGGCGCACCTGAGCTTCGTATCCGGCGGGAAGGGCCATGAACAACCCGGTGGGAACCAAGCTGCGCTCACCCGGGGCTAACACCAAAGGTTCGCTCACAAAGGCGCGCAAATCCAATCCGGCACTAAGCTCCGTTTCGTGCAAAGGCAAAGGGTGATGAGAGCGGTTGATAATGGGTATGTTCAAGCTGTTCATGGTTGAGTTTTTTTGGATTTCCATGGGCGTTCGATTAACCAAACACCCATTAAATAGGCGGGGACGGCCGTCCAGGCCAAAGATTGCAATTCAGGCATGGAAAGCACAGCGTACCCACATGCGAAAGCCAAGAATAAGGCCGGTAGAATTTTGCCCAGCTCATAGGGAATTGGGTAGGCCTTTTGCCCCCAGATGTAGGCCGCTATAACCATGCTCGCATAAGCCGCCAAGGTGGTCCAGGCCGAACCTTCAAAGCCCAAACGGGGTATCAAATAGAAATTGCCCAACAGGGTAAGCAGGGCACCGCCCAACGCAATGACCGCTCCCCATTGGGTTTTGCCTGACACTTTGTACCACACGCTCAAATTGTAATAAAGGCCCAAACAGACATTGGCGGCCAATAAAATGGGAACCACAGCCATGCCGCGGTTATCAGCAAAATACTGAGGATTACGAATCAACAAAGGGCCCAAAAAGGGTAGCGAAACCAAGGTGGCTAGAAAAAGAAAACCGACCACATAGCTGAACCATCGCATCACATAAGCATAGGTATCAGGGGCTTTTTCATCGCCCGCTCGGCTGAAGAAGAAAGGTTCGGCCGCAAAGCGAAAGGCCTGCACAAAGAGGGTGAGCACCAAACTCAATTTATAAAAGGCCGAATACACGCCCACCTCATATTCGGCAGCCCCGGGAAGAAGCAAATGCTTGAGCAATATGCGGTCTAGGGTTTCGTTTACCATTCCGGCCAATCCCACCACTATCATGGGCAAAGAATAGCGCAGCATTTGGTTGAGCAAGTCACGGTCCAAGCCTTCTTTCAAATGGGAAAAAGCCCCAGCCAAAAGAGGCAGGGTGACCAAAGAGGCGAGCAAGTTGGAAAGAAAAATGTTCGACACCATTTGTTCGGGTCTTGCCCAGTACACAGCCCAATCGTATCCACGGGAAGCCAAATAGGGGCACAGCAGAACAAAAAACAGGTTGGCGCCAATGTTTACCCCGATATTGGTCAGCCGCACCGCAGCAAAAGTCCAGGGCTTTTCTTGCTGCCTCAACCAAGCAAATCCCAATGATGACAAAGCATCAGCGGCTAAAATGATGGCAAACCAAAAGGCGTATTCAGGGTGCTCGGGATAGCCCAACAGATTCATGATAGGCTGGGCAAACAATTTGGCGGCCAGCACGGACAACAATCCCGTCATGACCAGTGTATGACCCGCCGTCGCAAAAACCCGAGCCGGGTTGTCGGTCTTACGGGCAAAGTGGAAAAAGCCCGTCTCCAAACCAAGGGCGGCTAGCACCGCCCCGAATGAAGCGTAGGCAAACATCACGCTAACGACCCCATAGTCCCCCACCAAAGCTAATTTGGCGGTATACAAGGGCACCAACAGGAAATTCAGAAATCGCCCTACCATCGTACTCAAACCGTAGACGGCCGTCTGCGAAGCCAGCTTTTTCAAAATCGACACGATTCAAAGATAAGCTAGCCAAGGGTAGTTGCTGAAGGCCCCTGATGGCGAAGTTTTTCCGCTCAAAGAGTCTGCTGTGATGATTCGCGCTAGAGCTAAGCTTGGCTTTGCGACCTCAACCATTCTCCCGCCATGGGCCCTTGGTTGCTCAGCAGGTCCAGGACCGATAGTCCAGATTGAAATCCGTGGCGATCTTCAAATACTTGGGGGTAGCTCTCACCCACCTCTTCAAATGCCTCCAAGCTCACAGGCTGATTGACAAACTCCAAAGGCAAATCGCCGAGTTGCAAAAACCCATGCAGGCGTTCAAGCAAGGGTTTACTCAAGTCTAACAGCCGGTTGGGCTGAGCCTCAAACAAGTCCCAAATGCGGTAGTCGTAAAACTCGTAAAACGGCGACTTGCCATAGGCTGCCTGACAGGCGTGCTTGTGTTCGGAAAGCCATCGCTCGGCATAAGCTATCTGCACCTGGTCCAATTCTCCCCGAGCCGAGGCGGCTTGAACCGGTACACTTAAGGCTTGCAGCCCGTTAGGGCCCGCAATTCGGTAACGGTTGCGCAGGGTTTGTTTGGCATAGGGCTCATGAACCGACACTTGAAAACCACCAACCTTAATGCCGGCTAGGTACCATTCTACTGGAGGCAACAAATACAAAGGAAGCACGCTTATAAGACCCATTTTCGTACGCTTAAAGGGTCTATGCATTGCTGTAGCATGTCACGCAAACTTTGCTGGGTGATGGGGTGTCGCCAATTGGGAGCCACTTCGCTGGCCGGTTTCAGAACAAATGCCCGTTCAGCCATGTGCGGATGAGGCAATATCAAATCAGGGTGATTCAAGACCACTTGGTCGAATAATATCAAGTCCAAGTCGATGCTCCTAGGGCCCCATTTCTGAATTCGGCGGCGACCCATCTGCCGTTCAATTTCCAACGCCGTCTTCAAAACAAACAAGGGCGGATAAGGGGTTTCTATCAACAAGACCTGATTCAAGAAATCGGGCTGATCTTCCAAGCCCCAAGCCGCTGTTTGATAGACAGAACTGGCCTTGACAATTCGACCGATGCGCCGAGCGATGTGACGCTGGGCCTCGGCCAACTGTTTGAGAGGTTGGCCTTGGTTGCTTCCAAGGGCGATCAAGGCAAATGACACGGGAGCAAAGGTAGCGCTTCGCGTGCTTCCACAAATTGTGCATTGCTTGGCCATGCCCGGCTGTCTCAAGCCGGCCAAGTAGGCCCATTCAGACCCTATCTTTGCCAGGCCTATGAAAAAATTTGGCTTTTTACTGCTGCTCAGTTCTTTAATGAATCTGAGCTCCGCCCAAACCCGCTTGGAAACCTTTCACGAGGAAGAAACCGCCGATTGGGTGATGCGCGAATATGTAGGCGACCCCATGAAGGTTCGCTATTACACCTTTAAATCAAATGGGTTGACCTTGATTACTTCTGAGAACCATGCCGAGCCCCGCATTCAAACGATGGTGGCGGTAAAAACCGGTTCGAAAAATGACCCCAGCAGCAACACCGGCTTGGCTCACTACCTCGAGCACATGCTCTTTAAGGGAACCGACCAATATGGAAGCCTAGATTGGGAGAAAGAGAAACCCTTCTTGGACCAAATTGACGCCTTGTACGAGGTTTACAACAAACAGACCGATGCCGTACAGCGCAAGGCTACCTACAAAGCCATCGACTCAGTATCTCAATTAGCGGCCAACTGGGCCATTGCCAATGAGTTTGACAAAATGTGCCAAGCCTTGGGTGCTCAAGGTACGAACGCTTTCACCTCGAATGAGATGACGGTATACGTGAACGACATTCCTTCCAACAGCATTGAAAAGTGGCTCAAGTTGGAGAGCGAGCGCTATCGTAACCCTGTGCTTCGCTTGTTCCACACGGAACTTGAAGCCGTTTACGAGGAAAAAAACATCAGCTTGGACAGCGATGGTGACCGCGTTTGGGAAACCCTTTACGCCGATTTGTTCCCTCACCACAACTACGGTTTGCAGACCACCATTGGTACAGTTGAGCACTTGAAAAACCCATCTCTGAACGCCATTCGCGACTACTTCTACACCTACTACGTGCCCAACAATATGGCCGTCATCATGGCCGGTGACTTGAATCCCGACCAAACAGCCGCTGAGGTTTTAAAGGCCTTTTCGTACATGCAGGCCAAAGATGTGCCGGTGTACGCCTATGAAATGGAACCCTACCGCAACAGCCCCCGCAGTTACGATGTGAGCGGGCCAGATGCTGAAGATGTAACCATAGGTTTTCGCATTCCCGGAGCCGGAACCGCCGAATTGGCCGCCATCAAGCTCATCGATATGCTGTTGAGCAATTCTAGCGCCGGATTGGTCGACCTAAACCTCGTGCAAAAGCAAAAGCTGGGCTATGCCTATACCTATATAGATGAGATGAAGGATTACAGCACCTTCATCATGGGTGGAGGTCCAAATCCCGGCCAAAGTTTGGAAGAAGTGCGCGATTTGCTCTTGTCCCAGCTCGATAAAATTCGCCGCGGTGATTTCGATTCCAGCCTGATTCAAGCCATCATTTTGAACCAAGAAATTGGCCGTATTCAAGGCTTTGAAAGCAATGAAAACCGGGCTTACTTCTTGATGTCTGCCTTTGTCAACGGATTGGACTATCGCCAAGTCGCCAACGAATTGGCCGACCAAGCCAAGATCAGCACAGGCACTCTTATCGATGTGGCCAACGCTCTGTTAAACCAAGACTACTGCGTGGTTTACAAACGCTTGGGCGAAACACCCACCAGTCCCAAAATTGAAAAACCGGCCATTCACCCCGTTGAATTGAACCGCGACAAGCAAAGCGATTTCTTGAAGCAATTCATGGCCATGCCTACACAGCCCATATTGCCCGAATTTGTGAACATCAAAAAGGAGGTACAGGTAAGCAAAGGATACGGCGATCGCGTGGAATTCTTGTACACCCAAAACCGAGACAACCGCCTGTTCAATCTTAGCCTTCGCTATTGGGGAGGTGATTACTTGGATATGGAGAGTAGCCTGGCGCTTGATTACCTGAACTACTGCGGCAGCAAAGCCTTCAGCCGCGAACAACTCTCAACTGAGTTGTTCCGCTTGGGTTGTGATTTGTCAGTCGGTAGCAGCAACCTGTATTCGACCATCAACATCAGCGGCCCTCAAGAATCAATGGAGCGCGCCCTGATGCTGGTTGAGCAACTATTGACCCAACCCGAAGTAGAAGAAGAAACCTTCCAAAACATGGTGGGCCAAATCTTGTTTGACAGAGAAAATGCCAAACGCGATCCCAATACCATCAATGGGGCTCTGATGAACTACATGATATACGGGCCTAATAACCCCTATACCCGCCATCTGAGCGAAACCCAGCTCAAAGCCCTGCACGCTAGTGACATGGTAAACCGAATCAAAGAGTTGTGGAACCGTCCTTTCGATGTGGCCTACTACGGGCCGGCTAGCACTTCTGAAGTCCAAGAAATGGTAGAAAGGGCACATACAGCCCCGGCTAGTTTCAGCCCCACTTTGAAAAATTTCCCCGGCTGTTACGAAAACCCAATGTTTTCGGTTCAATCTTATACACAGCCCACGGTCTATTTCGTACACTACAACATGGTGCGCGCCTTGTTGACCTGGTACAAAGCCGGCGAACACCTGCCCATGACCTCGCTTGGAACCGTGCAACTTTTCAACCAGTATTTTGGTGGAGACATGAGTTCAGTGGTTTTCCAAAACATTCGCGAAGCCAAGGCCTTGGCCTATAGCTGTGGGGCTCGTTACAATTGCAATGCCACCTATCCTGGCAATCTTTTATACAAGCAACCTGACCTGACCTATGCCCGCATGGGCACACAGGCCGACAAGTTGCCTGATGCCATTCCAGCCATGAATGAGCTGTTGCAAACCTTGCCCTTAAACGACGAGGTATTGAAAGGCGCTCGCAACGCCGTGATCAATCAAATTTCAACCGAGCGCATCGGCCGAAGCCAATACAATTCCCTGTATTGGAGCTTAGAAGATAACGGTGCTTCGTCTGACGAAGAATTTACCCGTCCTCGAATGGAAACCCTGACCGAATTGAGCCCCTTGACTATGGCTGATTTGAATACCTTCCATCAAACCCACATTGCGGGAAGCGCTGAGCACCCCTATGTAATTGGTGTGGTGGGTTCCAAACGCAAAATCAGAAAGAAGGTCTTAAAACCCTATGGCAAAGTAGAACAGCTGAGCCTAGAAGACCTCTTCGCTTACTAAACAAAAAAGCCCCGATTCGTCGGGGCTTTTTTATGCTAATAACTCATCGTTCTTGAGTTCGTATTCCGCAAACAGGTCTTGCAATTTGGCCCTGTCAAAATGGGCCCGCATAGCCTCTAAATGACGCTCGTGGTGCATGTCGGTGCAAGCAAAATCATAGAAACCACCCTTGAGAAGGCGCTCGGCTGTTTTTTGCACTTCGCGGCCGTAGTAGGGGGTTAAAGACAATAGATTCAATTGAAACTCAAATCCGAGGGCCTTTAGATGCTCGTAATAGTCAAAATCACGGTGGTAATACACGTATCGCTCGGGATGAGCGAGCACGGGTTCATATCCCTGAATTTGCATTTCGAAGCTGTAGCTCTCCACATGGTCAGGCTTCTGGATGTAGGAAAACTCCACCAAAACGCGGTCTCCTCCCAAGCGCAACAAGGGTTGTTTTTCTTTCAAGTTTCGCAAAAACACGTCATCGAGCATGTATTCTGCCGCCGCGTGAATGGACAAATTCATGCCTTGAGAATCGATGGCTTGGATCAATCGTTGACGCGCCGCTTCGATGGTTTCAGGAGAGTTTGGGTGGGTATCCGCAATGATGTGAGGGCTGGCGTGAATGCGATCAAACCCCAATTCTTGCAAGCCGCGTATCAACAGCAGAGATTGATCCGTATCGGGAGCTCCATCGTCGATGCCTGGTAAAATGTGGTTGTGAAAATCCAGCATGTTGTAAAAATAACAAGTAGCCAAAGGGGTTCAAAGCACTTTTTTGTGACCGACCCACTTTGTTAAAAACATAAGGCCTATAAAGGGCTCGAGCCTTGCCATAGATTTGACGGTCTGCCATTTGCAATTTTTGCAACTTTGGTCGAAATCTTTGGGGTTTATCGCAAAAAGCCTTGCAGCTGAGCGAGTTTGGATTAATTTCGCTATAGTTCGATAAAAACACCCCAATGAAAACGAGCACCCTACAACGCATAGCCCTGAGCACCGCCTTAATGGCTGGAGCTTTCTTAGGCTTGCAAAGTTGTGAGCGTGGTTCCACTCCCGTGAAACTCACTACTCCCAAATTGCCCGCCACTGTATTTGAATACCTAAAGGTCAAATTACCCGGCGGCAATATTTTTGATGTGAAAGCCAAAATGTCAGAGCTGGCCTTTGGCTTCAACATGACAGATCCCCGAAACATGGGTGGTTTTGCTCCCAATGAACTTGACGCTGAACTTCAACAAAGCATAGGAGCCATCAACAACCATTCTGTGCAATTGGGACGTGTTTTGTTTTATGACACACGCCTATCCATCAACAATACCGTTTCTTGCGCTTCTTGCCACAACCAAGCTTTGAGCTTCTCTGACAACCAAGCTGTTTCAACCGGTTTTGGAGGTCGTAAGACTACCCGAAATGCTATGGCTTTGGCTACTCCAGTATTGCACAGCAACATGTTCTGGGATTCCCGTGTTCGCGGAACCTTGGAATTGAGTTTGGTTCCCGTCTTTAACCACGTGGAAATGGGCATGGAAAGCGAAAGCATGCTGGTTCAGAAATTGGCTCAAACCGATTACTACAAAGACTTATTCAAGGCGGCATATGGAGATGAAACCATTTCTCAAAAACGCATTGCTATGGCCTTGAGCCACTTCATGAACGCTATGGTAAGCCGCAACAGCAAGTTTGACCAAGTTATGGCAACTGATGCCAACGGTAACCCCAAGCCTCT
>JBJOHK010000033.1:0-6661 GCA_046047755.1 Bacteroidota bacterium
GGTAACGCAAGCAAGAATCATAGGAACCTAGCTCGAAGGTATAGGTGCGGCATTTGTTGTTGTAACCAATTTGCAAGCGACTCCAGTCGCATTTTTTATCGTTGTTCGTCCCCGTGCAGCTGACGTGAATCTTTTGGTAGATCATGGTGTCACAGCCCGTACAGATGTTCTTTAAGCTGTAAATCATGTAGTAGGATCCTGTGTCTTTGAATGTGTATTTGAATACTCGGCTGTCTGATATGGTGTCCAATTTGCCGCCGTTCATGGGGTACAAATACGTTACATAGCGCAAACACGAATCGTAGGAGCCGAGTTCGAAGGTGTAGGATTTGCAAGCTTCACCGCTGCCATTGTGATATCCAATTTGCAAGCGACTCCAGTCGCAGGGGTTCTCTTCGCATTTTACATTGATCTCTTTGCAAATGGTGGTGTCGCAGCCTGTGCAAGAGTTCTTGAATTGAATGCAAACGGCATAATTTCCGTTTGCATTGAATTGATAAGAGAATCGGTTGTTGCTGTATGACCATGCATCCCACAAAACTTGACCGTTCTGTTTGATCATGTATTTATAGGTCCAGCAAGAGTCAGGGTTGTTCAAATTCAAATTGCTGTGCTCAACCGTGAGGGTTTTGCATTTGATCGAATAGCCCCATTGCGCCTTGCTTACATCGCAAGAGCCTTTGGCAATGGTGATTTTCTTGCAAATGGTTTTTTTGCATTGCCCATCTTTGCTGCTGATGGTTAAGCAAATGTTGTAAGTGCCGGGTTTGGTATAGGCGTGCTTGGGGTCTGCTCCGCTGCCTGAATGCCCATCTCCAAAGTCCCAAGAATAGCTGTATCCGTTGCTTTTGAGAACCTTGAATTGATATTCGCCATTGCCACTATGCTTCATGAGGAAATCACCTTTGATGTTACAGGGTGAGCCCACCCAGATGGTCTTGCAAACTTTGGTTGAGCAGGTTTTATCAGCGTTGTAGGCAGTTAAGCAAATGGTGTTATACCCGCGTTTTGTTAGGCGATACCACGGGGTTTGCCCAACGGCTGTGTTGCCATCCCCAAAATCCCACTCGAAGTGAGTCCCATTTCCGCCTGCTTTGAACAGCCAATAAGATCCGAACAATTTGTGAACGTTGATCTCGGCTTTTATGTCGCATTTTTTGGTGGGGCAGGTGTCGACTGTGATTTTTTTGCAAATCATCGTGTCCCATTTGGAACAGGTATTCAATACTTTTAAGCAAATTTCATAAGTGCCAGGCGCTGAAAATTTGTATGTCAGCGGATTCCCCTGTTTGGTTTGGCCATCTATTTTCCAATAGAGGGTCGAACAACTATCACCTACCATGGATCCATAGGCTTCGGCATAAGCTTCTAAGCATTTGGATCCCATACCAAAATCAGCTTTTTTCTGCTGGGCTTGGCCAATGGAAACGCTGGTCAAAATACTCAAGACCATCATGGATAGTGTTCTCCAAATTGGCGATAACGGTTTGTAATTCATGGATATGCGTTTATCAGTTGCAAGATACATACCTTTAGACACCAACTCTTATACAAAAGTTGCTCGACGATCATTAATTACAGTTCAGAGACCATGAGCTGGGAAGTGATGAAATCACACAAGAATCGCCCCGACGGGCTCAAAATGATTTGTGTTTGATCGATGTTCAAATTTCCAAGGGCCATTTGTTGCTCTAGAAAAGAGCGATTCTGTGCCAACCAGTTGGGGCATAACGATTCCAAAATAGCCGTATTTAATCCCTCTGATAACCGAAGTTGAGTCATGATCAACTCGTTAATTTTATTGGTTTCGTTTAGCGTTTCTGATTCCGATTGCCATGAATGAGACAATTCGGCTTGGCTCATGTAGAGAGCGTTGTTTGAGATATTCCACAGGCGTTGCTGTCCATTGAAACTGTGCGCCGATGGTCCAATTCCCAGATATGGGGTGCCATTCCAATAGCGGCTGTTGTGTTGCGCCCTAAAGCCTGGCTTGCATAGGTTGCTGATTTCATAGTGGTCCCAATCATGGGAATCTGCCCAGCTGGCTAGAAGGAGAAATTGCTCTTCGGCTCTCTTTTCATCGGGGCTTGGGGTTTTCCCCCTTTGAATGTGGTGGTGTAAGGCGGTCTTTTCTTCAACCGTTAATGCATACGCCGATAAGTGGGGTATGCCATTGTCTATTACCCATTGAAGCTCAGACTCCCAATGGCGATGGTCTTTCCACGGAGTGCCGTAAATCAAGTCGATGCTTAGATTATCTATGCCCATGTCTTGGGCCATTCGCACCGATTGAACAGCCTGTTGGCTATCATGAGCACGGTTCATATAAGCCAAGTCCTGATCGGAAAGACTTTGTATTCCAATGCTCAAACGATTGACTCCTGATTGAGACCAGGCCCGGAGTCGATTTCTTTGAATGTCTTCCGGGTTGGCTTCCAGAGTGAATTCAACCCAATGGGGTGTTCCAACAATGGTCAATACCCGTTCGATAAAGTAGGACCACTCTTCGGGTTCTAGAATGGAGGGGGTTCCTCCACCAAAATAAAGGGTACCCAGGGTTTTGAAAGGCCAATCTGCCCATCTCAATTCCAGTTCTCTGATCATGGCATCGAGCATGCGCTGACGGTAGTCTTGCGAGGTGCTAAAGTGAAAATTGCAGTAATGACAGGCTTTGCGACAAAAGGGTATATGGATGTACAAACCAGATGATGCCATGGTG
This sequence comes from Bacteroidota bacterium, assembly GCA_046047755.1. Lineage (GTDB taxonomy): Bacteria > Bacteroidota > Bacteroidia > NS11-12g > UBA955 > JALRLA01. The sequence continues at coordinate 2,720 of JBJOHK010000033.1, forward strand.
CAATTTTTAGCAAATATCGGGGAGATGCTTTGATGGGGCTAACTTTGTCCTGTTGCGGTACATGCGAAACCTGCTCCTTTGCTTGTTTTTGACGCTCTTGGCGTTGATTCCCCAAGGGGCTAATTCCCTCTTGCGGGCCGATACAAGTGCCGTGGTGTCTGAAGATTCTATTTCCTTGGTGATGAGAGCACGATTGTGGAATTTTAAAAACCAGTCGTTTCATCCCTTTATGGAAAATTCCGACAGTGCATTTTTTTGGAACTTTTCTCCTCAAGGGGTGGGGATTCCCCGGCAACTGGCTGTTCGTCAGTTGGACCCTCTCTCGCCGTTTTCAAAAGACTTGTTTGTCCGTCAAAGCTCAGCCAAATTCTGGATGTTTGGTCTAGCCGTTTTGTGGCTTTTGGTCCTTCTGTATTTCCGAAACGCTTTTCCCAAACAGTTTGAAATGCGCACAAAAAGTTTGTTTAGTTCTTACAATTTTTCCGAACTCATGAATGAGAAATTGGGATTTGCCAGTGCGGGAACTTTATTGTCTCAGGTGCTAGGTTGGAGCGTAATGGCGATGGTTGTCATTACAATTTGGGTTTATTCCCAATTGCTAAATTTGAATAACCCAGCCTTGTATACGTTGGCCCTATTGGGCATTGTGGTTTGGGAATTGCTGGTTTACCTAACGGCATTGCTGTTCTCAGAAGCTACCGGTTTGTATGCTGTCGTTCGCTCCTCATGGCAGAGAAAGGCGAATGCATCGCTCTGGTTCGGAATATTGGTATTTCCTCTTGTATTGCTCGCCTATTACAATGCACCAAAACTTCAAGCCCATTCATTTGAATTGGGTTTTGTTTACTTGGTTATTTTGTTTTTTGGGCTTCGTTTGATTTGGGTTTTCACTGGAATCCTGCGCGAAAGGTCACTTTCATTGGCTGCTGTTTTGTATTTTTGCGCCATTGAATGCCTTCCTTTGGCACTTGTGTTAAAAGGTTTGGCATCGTATTAGTCGCTATGAACGAACGAGAAAAATTGGTTAAGAGTATTCTCATAACCCAGCCTGAGCCAGAAGTTGGGAAAAATATTTATGAAGACCTCGCCCAGCGATTTAAGCTCAAAATTGATTTTCGTTCTTTCATTCACGTGGAGGCTATGACTCCCAAAGACATACGTAAGCAGAAAATTAATTTCTTGGATTATACGGCCATCATTTTCAATTCGAAAAATGCAGTTGATTACTTTTTTACTCTGGCCCAAGAAATGAAAATTGATATGCCCGTTGAGACAAAATACTTTTCCATCAACGAGAGTGTATCCAATTATGTTCAGAAATACATTGTGCCTCGCAAACGCAAAATGTTTACGGGTAATGGCACTGAGAAGGATTTCTTTACCTTGTTCAAAAATCACAAGTCAGAGAAGATACTTTTCCCCTGCTCCGATATTCGAAAGCCTTCGTTACCCGATTTCTTCAATGAAAACGGATATGATTTTACCGAATGCATCATTTACAACACGGTGAGCAGTGATTTGAGCGATTTGAAAGAAGTCTTTTACGACATTTTGGTATTCTTCAGCCCTGCAACGGTAAAAAGTCTGTACGATAATTTTCCTGATTTTGTTCAAAATGAAACGCGTTTGGCGGCCTTTGGCGATAGCACACAACAAGCCATTCACGAACATCCTGAATTGATACTGGATATTGAGGCTCCGCAACCCGGTATGCCAAGCATGTTGGCCGCTCTTGAAGATTACATCAAGCGAGCCAATTCGAATAAGTAATTTTAGGAGGCTGAGACTAGCCAAGCTATGAACCCTTGACGGGTTTGTGTGGCGAATACAAATCTTTGGGAACTTTCCTGAAGGCCTAATTTCTTTCTGACTTCTTCGGCCGATAATTTACTTTCTCTTACCGTAACAGAAGCGTGTGAAACTTGGAGTTTGGCTAGTTCTCGTTGAATGGAATTCAAGGAGCCTTCCCATTTGGCCTCTATGCGATAGCGGCGGCCAAGGGTTTTGGGGCCATGGAAATCGGTTTCGAAAAAACTTCCATTCGGGGTAGCCGATTGGTACAAGGTGGCTACCATTTCACGGTTGAACCGAGCGGCAAAGGCAGATGAATGAGGTTCGAATAACAATGGGGATTCGCTAGGGCTGTGCTGATCTACTGCCTGTAAATGTGTCCATGTGTCAGCGAAGCCTGATTCGTGAACGAACAAGATTTCTTTTTGGCCCCTGGCCTTATCGTGAACGTGCAATAAGAGTTCTTTGGTTTCCGACCCAAGGGCCACCCAATAAGCATCAAACGGCTGATTTATTTGATGATGCAGAGCCTGAAAGTCTGTAATAGGGCTAAGCTTGATTAACCAATGTTGCTCAGGTTTTCGTTGCTCTAGCCATGGCCAAATATTAGGTTGATAGGCTTCAAGGCTGGCTCCCAATCGCTTGTCTCCATCGCGCCGGTCTGGATCCACTAAAAAAAGCACGGACTGTCCGGCCCATTTGGGGTATTCTGCTTCGGCTTCCGACAAGACGCGTTTGGTTCCTTGAGGTAAAAATGACAAGTTGCAAACGGCTAGATTGTGCAATGCCGGGTCTCTTTCAACGGCTGTGACCGTTCTTCCCAATTGGGACCAAGCCCAAGCATCTACTCCGAATCCGGCGCAAAGATCCAGGACAGGTAAGTCGATGGGTATATGCGAATGAAAAAAGTGGGCCTTCGCCTTAGCTACAGCGCTAGACGTGCACTGCTCCAAACTTCGACGTTCAAACAAACAACCCGCTTGGGTCCATTCGGGTAATTTGGAGTTGGCTTTGCTGTGCAAGGCCCATTGTTCAGCGGCAATGGGTGTCCATTCTCCCCAGTCTTTTCGAAGCGCAAAAGGGGAAGGATGCTCATTCTCGTTCCAATGCGTATGAATTTCGGAAAGCAGGCCCAAGGTGGGCTCGCTTTGTTGTAATTTTGAATAAATTTCCGAAATCATGAAAGTAGCAAAAATAATGATCGTAGCCTTGTTGATGGTATCTGTATTGAGTAGCTGCGGTGCAAGCCGTAAAGATCGCTGCCCTTCAGTAGGTGAACAGAACTGGTCCAAATAAGGAATGTTTTGAATAGCGCCTGGAACATACTGAATACAAGTAGCGACGTAGTCTCTGCCTTTGAGGAGTCGTTTGCTCGTCCTGTCATCTTGTTCAAGCACAGTACACGCTGTTCCATTTCCTCTATGGCCATGAATCGCTTGAAAGCCCTAAGCGATACGTTTTTGCAAGGTACTCCCTTTTACTACCTAGATCTGATTGCCCATCGAGACCTGTCTTCATCTATTGCCGATCGCACCGGGGTGCGCCATGAGTCCCCTCAAGTTTTGATCATTGATAAAGGGGAATGCTGTTATCATGCCTCTCATATGGAGATTTCGGTGGCCAGCATAGAGTCTGCCTTGGCATGAAAAGAAAGGCAGAAGTTGGCGATATAAGGGTCATTCGCAAGCGTGTCAGCGAATCAGATTTGGCCGAATTTGAAACGGGTATTGTTCATCCTTTCTATGGCACGTTCGCTTTAGGGCGGGATGTGGAATGGGCTTGTCGTCAATTTGTTCTCGACTGCAAAGAAGAACATGAGGAGGGGATAGGTACCTTTTTAAACATTCAGCATCATTCACCGGCTAAGTTGGGTCAAGAAGTTTTGATTCAAGCGACCTTGCAAGAGTGGGAGGGCCATAGCATGGTTTGCTCCTTTGAGGTGAAGGTGGCCGAGCGCTTGGTAGCCAGTGGCATCCAAGGTCAGAAAATCCTTTCCAAAGAAAAGGTTCAACGCCTCATTGACTCCATTGAAAATGGCCAAGGTTAAGCGAATAGAGATTGAAAACCGAAAGGCTCGATTCAATTATCACATTGAAGAAACCTATGAGGCGGGTATTTCCTTGACGGGGTCTGAAGTAAAGTCTATACGAG
>JBJOHK010000034.1:0-3915 GCA_046047755.1 Bacteroidota bacterium
AGACGCCTTTACGAACCCCTGCTCGCTCAGCTCTCTGAGCGCGGATTCGTGTGGGCCTATGCGGTTATCACTTTGCCCAATGCGGCCAGCGAGGGTTTTCACCAAGCTCTGGGTTATGAGCCTTTTGCGGTCTATCAAGACGCCGGTCAAAAACAGGGCAAATGGTGCGATGTAGCCTGGATGCGCAAGCGCTTGAATGCCTCCAGTACAGGTATGCGAGAGCCTCGCTTTTTGCCCGCCCACGATTAATCGTAGCCATTGCGTAAGTTTGCCTTATGGGTGAATATTTCGCGCACGAAACCGCTGTCATTGACCAAGGGTGCCGCATCGGTTCTGGAACCAAAATTTGGCATTTCAGCCACATCATGCCCGGTGCTGAAATTGGCGAAAACTGCAACATTGGCCAAAACGTAGTCATTTCACCAGGCGTAAAATTGGGCCGTCAGTGCAAAGTGCAAAACAACGTATCGATTTACGAAGGTGTCACCTGCGATGATGAGGTATTCTTGGGTCCTTCCATGGTTTTTACCAATGTGACCAACCCCCGTTCGGCGGTCAATCGCCGCGGGGAATATGCCCGTACCCACGTGGGCCGTGGGGCTTCAATTGGAGCCAATGCTACCATTGTTTGCGGCCATGACATAGGTGCCTTTGCCTTTATCGGTGCCGGCGCCGTTGTGACGAAAACCGTTCCGCCCTATGCTTTGGTAGTGGGCAATCCCGCCCGTCAAATGGGCTGGATGAGCGAATTCGGCGAAAAACTCGAGTTTGACGCTGAGGGCATGGCCACTTGTCCTGGCAGCGGTGAGAAGTATCGCTTGGTAGAAGGGCAAGTAAGCAAAGTACTATGAGCCTAGATTTCAAAGCCTTCGTTCGCGAGGTTCCTGATTTTCCAAAGCCCGGAATCCAATTCAAAGACATTTCGCCCTTGCTGGCTTCTGAGGCTTTTCTGCCCGCCATTGAGGCCATGGGCGCCTTGGTGCAAAAGCCCGACTATTGGGTGGGAATTGATGCCCGCGGATTTTTATTCGCCTCGGCCTTGGCCACTCGATTAGGAGGCGGTTTGATCATTTGCCGAAAGAAAGGAAAACTGCCTCCACCGGTTGTGCAGGAATCCTATAGCTTGGAATACGGAGAAGACACCCTAGAAATGGCACCTGGAACTGGAACCGTTGTGCTGGTCGATGATGTATATGCTACCGGGGGAACCATGAAAGCCGCCCAGCGCTTGTGCGAAAAAGCGGGCTACACCGTTTTGGACCGATTGGTTCTGCTGGATTTAGCCTTCTTGCATCCCGAAGGAGAAACCAAAGCCCTGTTGAGCTATGACCAATAAGTGCATCATAGCCGCTTTGCCCGAAGAGCTAGAAGGGGCTAGCGAATTGTTGGGTTTGCCGGTTTTTTACAGCGGCGTGGGAAAGGTAAACGCGGCCATTGCGGCCCAAAAGGCCATCAACAATGGCTATACAGACATCATCAATATTGGCTCCTGCGGTTCTTTGAAGCATCCGGCCGGGCAGCTTGTAGCGGTGGGAACCGTACTCCAAGACATAGATGGAAGCCCTTTGTGTGCCTATGGGGAAACGCCCTTTGAGGAGAATAGCGCAAGCATTGTGTTGAATGCGGCCTTGGCCGACACCTGTTTCAGTACCGATTATTTTTACGATGCTGGCCAACGCGATAAGTACTCGTCTTTTTACCTGGAGCGCATAGATAGCTGTTCGGTTTTTGACATGGAGTGTTTTGCCATTGCCAAGGCCTGCCAAAAAAGCGGGGTACTGTTTAGCGCTTACAAATGGGTTTCAGATGATGGCGACAAAGGCTCTTGGGAAGAGAATTGCCAAATCGGCCTAGCCGCTTTTTTGAAAATGATGGGGGCTTAGAAAACCGAACAATTGCCGCGCGAAAAACGCAATTTTCGGTGATTGAGTTTTCGGTTGTCGTACCGGTGAAAGCGGGTGGCTCCGAATTGCTGTTCCCACTCGAACCCCAAGTATTGGTAGGCATCCATCCATCGGGAGCCTTGAGCATTGAAACCGTCTAAGGCTAAGTCGTCAAAGTATTGGGTCTTGCCCAAAATGAGGCTCAATCGTTGGTCTTTTTTCTCTCTGTGGTATAGGCGCATTTTTAGCTCAAAGCAAAGCGTTGCATAAGTGTTGTCACCTAAATCAGTTTGGCGAACAAGACCTGATTCTATATTGTATAAGCGAGAGGAAGTAGTGCCCACTCCGTAGAGCAAGTTCAATTGAAAGGTGCTTTTTGCAAATGGCTCAATGCCTAGTCCGAATTGTGCCACAGCAGAAGTGGCTTCGATTCGGTTTCCCCGTTCTCGTATGCTCGCGTGAATGCTGTGTTGGTCATCGTCTGACAAACTAACATATTGGCCCAATGCCATCGCATACAGGTGGCTGTTGAGTTGTCTGGAAATGTGCAGGGAATAGGCAGGGTGGGTTTCGGCTAAACCGCTGATGCGGGATCCTCCACCACCCACATCGCCCATGAGATTCGTTGCCCCGGCGCGTAATCCTACATAAGTTTGGGCTATGGCGAAGTGACTGCTGAGAAAGAGCAGGTAGCTAAGAATTCGGTATGAACCTTTATGGCGCATTATCTAGGCCATCACAGGCTCGAAAACCGAGTCGCTAAGTTGGCGCTGTAGGTTGCTCATCATCAGGGTAAATACATCACGTGAGGCGCGGGTTTTGGCAATGGCATAGCAGCCGTGCAAGGATCCAATCATGCTATAGGCCATGGAGCGAGCGTCCATGTTGGATTTTATTTCTCCAGCGGCTTTGCCCGCCAACAAGGCTTTTTGCAAAATTTTCACTTGGGCTTCCAAGACATTTTCGAGCTTTTCGCGGAATTGAGCATCGGCATGGCTCATTTCAATCATGAGATTGGCCAATACATCGCCTTTGGCGATGCTCTTGTCAGAAGCTTGGGTTTTTTCTTTTTCTATGATGGCCAAAACTGCGCTGGCTACCCCGTTGCTGCGGCCCTCCAAACTGCTCCAACGCTCCAAATACATCGGCAAAATAATTTCATCGATGACCGCATACCCCAACTCCAATTTATTCGGGAAATAGTGGTAAAAAGCACCTTTGGTGATCTTCAATCGGGCGATCTCCTTGTCGGTTCGCAAAGTCTCAAACCCCTTCTCTGCAATGGCTTCGAAGCAGCGTTGCAAAATTTTGGCGCGTGTAGTGTTGTTCATAGAGCGCCCAAATATACCTACATGTATGTCTAATGTGCAAAACTTTGTGGAAAACCTGACGTTGTGCACACCTTTCGGTGGATAGAGAAGCTACTCTACTGGCTGGCAAGTCGTTGCTGCCAACGCCAAGCATCGCGCAACATGTCCTCGAGCCCTCGCTGGGTTTTCCAACCCAAAACAGAATTGACCCGGTTGGTGTCGGCCCACACTTGGATGACATCTCCTTCTCGGCGCTCTCCAATTTTATGAGGGACAGCTAAGCCGTTGACTTTTTCGAAGGTGTTGATGACATCGAGTACTGAGTATCCGTTGCCAGTGCCAATGTTGAAGACTTCAAAACGATGGGCGGCCTGTTCATTGAGCAGGCGCTTGAGGCTCACCACGTGGGCTTCGGCCAAATCCATGACATGGATGTAATCGCGTATGCAGGTGCCATCGGGGGTATTGTAATCGCCACCGAACACCGTGAGTTCGGGGCGAATACCCGCCACGGTTTGAGTGAGATAGGGAATCAAATTATTGGGCACGCCGAGGGGCAGTTCGCCAATGGCGGCTGATTCATGGGCACCGATGGGGTTGAAGTAACGCAAGCACTGCACTTCAGCCCAATGCATGTCGCGCAAGACCCGCTCGCCCATTTGCTTGGTCGCCCCATAAGGACTTTCGGCTTCTTTGGTTGGGGAAGATTCGGTAACTGGAAC
>JBJOHK010000035.1:0-10623 GCA_046047755.1 Bacteroidota bacterium
TGATTCTCATTCTTGTTCGTCATGCCAAAACCGAGGCCGCTTGGCCCGATCGCACAAGGCGTTTGCTTAAAGAAGGTGAAGAGCGCTGCTTAGCCAACGCCCTTTGGTTGAGGCACAAAGGCTGGATTCCAGAAAAAACACTGTACAGTCCCGCCACCCGAACCTGGCAAACGGCCGAACTTATGAACCAGCAGCTTGGAGCGGCATTGATCGAGATTGAAGATTTGTATGAAGCCCGAGAATCGGTGTATCAACGAGCCCTTTTCGAATACCCCGTAGATTGCCTAGCCATAGTGGGCCACAACCCCGAAATAGGACACCTGGCCTATGCCTGGTCTGGGGGCCAGATTGAGAACTTCAAACCGGGAGCTATAGCCGTCTTTGAGAGGCTACTAACAAAAAGCCCCGCCGAAACGGCGGGGCCTCAAGACTTTCAATTATTGGGTTATTTGCCCTAATCGCCATTAGCGAACAGGCTCCAAGCTAGGAGCTGGCATTTCGGTTTCAGCGGGCTTAGGCGCCGTTGATACGCTCACCAACTTCACCTGCATCACCGTAATGGCAAAGCGATCCTTGAAGGATTCAGACATGCTGCGAAGCAATTGCTCCTTTTCGTTTTCTACGTAAAGTTCAAACTCGCCACCTTCTGCGGTTTTGGCCAGGGCCTGTTCCAAAGGCTTCAAACGCAAGTCTTTGACCGGCATGCGAATGTTGGAATTCTCCATTTTCACGGCTCCTTTGTGGTCCATCATAGTGTATACCAATTCAACGGTATCCCAAGCTTGGGGAATGGGGCCATTGCCTGCTTTGGTACTCTTCATGTATCCATGGGGATCCAAGTTCTCAATACCCGCTGTCTTAGCTACACCCGCCAAATAGGTTTTGGCTTCTTCTTGCAATTTAGGGGTCAACTTAGCCTGAGCTTCGGTCACAAAACTCTGCTGAATGTTCTGCATAGCGGCATCTGCCACCAAGTAACCAGAATCCTTGCTCATGGCATCTTGCATACCGTGAATCAAAGCGCCGAAATTGATGGCATCAATGCCTTGAGAGGCGAGTGATTTACCCACGCTCAATCCGACGGCGTAAGAGAAAGAGTCTTCCAAATTCTTAGGAGCACTTTTGGTGTCCATGTCGCCCGAACAAGCAGCCAAGGCGAGGGCGGCCAAAGCCACCAGGGTATAATTGCGTTTCATACGAATATTCAAAGTTAAGCGTTGTACAATGCCGCGCGACGCTCTTTGATTTGATTGTCTTCGGCAAATTCTTCATAGCTCATGTATTTATCGATGAGCCCGTTGGGAGTAATTTCAATGATGCGGTTGGCCACTGAGTTGATCACCTCTTGGTCATGCGAGTGCATCAAAACAACACCTGCATATTCAGCCAAGCCGTTGTTCAGAGCTTGAATGCTCTCCAAGTCCAAGTGGTTGGTGGGCTCGTCAAACAACCCGACGTTGGGATTCTCCATCATCATCTTGCTCAACATGCAACGCACCTTCTCTCCTCCTGATAACACCGTACACATTTTCTGAGTCTCTTCACCGCTGAACAGCATGCGACCCAAAAACCCACGAATGAAAGTTTCGTCTTTCTCGGTGGAGTATTGGCGCAACCAATCGACCAAGTTGATTTTGTCTGTGAAGAAATGGGCGTTTTCATTGGGCAGGTAACTCATGGTCACCGTCACTCCCCAATCCATAGAACCGGTGGTGGGTTTCATGTCACCCCACAACACCTTGAACAACGCATTCAAAGCCATGGTATTGCGGCTGATAAAGGCAATTTTATCGCCCTTGTTTACCGTGAAGGAAATGTCTTTGAACAAGGTTCCAAACTCATTCACAACGCTCAAGTTGTTGACCGTCAAAATCTGATCCCCTACCTCGCGGTTTTGCTTGAAGAAGATACCGGGATAACGGCGGGTGGAAGGCTGAATTTCTTCAATGTCCAAACGCTCCAACATCTTTTTACGGGCCGTAGCTTGGCGGCTTTTGGCCACGTTGGCCGAAAAACGTGCAATGAATTCCTGCAACTCCTTCTTTTTCTCTTCGGCCTTCTTATTCTGGTCAGAGCGCTGACGCAAAGCCAACTGGGAGCTCTGGTACCAAAAACTATAGTTACCGGTGAAGATCTTGATGCGGCTATAGTCAATATCGCAGACGTGGGTACAAACGTTATCCAAGAAGTGACGGTCGTGGCTCACCACCAATACCGTGTTTTGGAAGCCCGCCAAAAAATCTTCTAGCCAACGAATGGTCTCTACGTCCAAGTCGTTCGTGGGTTCGTCCATGATCAATACATCTGGATTGCCAAACAAAGCCTGAGCTAACAATACGCGAACCTTTTGGTTACCGCTCAAATCTTTGACCAATTTCTCGTGATGCTCAACACCAATGCCCAAACTCTCCAAAAGAGTAGCGGCATCGCTTTCAGCGTTCCAACCGTCCATCTCAGCAAATTCGCCTTCGAGCTCGCTGGCTCTCATGCCATCCTCATCAGAAAAGTCTTCTTTGGCGTAAATGGCATCTTTTTCTTCCATGATTTGCCACAGCTTTTGGTGACCGCGAATCACGGTTTGCAACACTGGAAATTCATCGAAAGCAAAGTGGTTTTGGCTCAATACAGCCATGCGTTTGCCCGGTTCCATGTCGATCGAACCGGTATTGGGCTCGATTTCACCCGAAAGAATTTTCAAAAAGGTGGATTTACCGGCGCCATTTGCACCGATAATGCCGTAGCAATTTCCATTGGAAAACTTGAGATTAACTTCCTCAAAAAGAATACGTTTGCCGAAGCGAAGCGATACGTTTGATACGGTTAGCATAAGGAGGCGCAAAGGTAGGCATTTTCTACCTCATTAAAGCCCTTTTCAGCGACCCTAGTTGAACAGCGTAAAGCTGCCATCCATGCGCAGGTTGACGATGTTGCTTCCGCGCTCCTCCAGATACTCGCGGTTGAAGCGATAGAAACGGGCCGGCTTGTTGGATACCCCAATCTGCTTTTCACTCAAGGCTTGAATCACACCCGAATTGATCATTTTGCGGCGAAAATTTCGCTTATCCAGATCGCGATCCAAGATGGTCTCGTACAAAGACTGCAGATCACTCATGGTGAATTTTTCAGGCAGGAGCTCAAAACCAATGGGTTGCATTTGAATGCTTTCTTTCAAAGCGGCCAAAGCCTGTTCGAAAATCTCGTTGTGGTCAAAGGCCAGTTCAGGCACCTCTTCTATAGGCATCCACACGGCCTCTTCTGAAAATGATCCGGGCTGCAAAGTAGCCTTGGCACTGTCGATCAAAGACATGTAAGCCACAGTGATTACCCGAGCATCGGGGTCTTGACGAACACTCTCTAACCAAGCTCGGTCTTTTGCCTTGGTAATGCGCGTAGGGTCACCGAAAGCAGAGAACTGCTGCAAGTAAATGTCTTTCAATCCGGTCAATTCGGCCAAAACTCGGTCAGCCGCTTGGTTCAGATTCTCGCTGTCTTTTACCAAGTCACCGGGCAAAGCGTACAAAATGTCATTCATCTCGGTCAAACGATTGGGAATGTTGCGCTTGATCAATAACAAACGCAGGGTGTCTTGGCTGAATCCAAAGATGACACAGTCAACAGAGACGTGGGGGTTGAGCGAATGACTGAGAGACATTTCGTGTTCAAATATACCGATGAGTTTTTTATTATTGTTTCTTACACACTAAGCCTAATGAAAACCTACAAAGTGTCCACTTGACACTTTTTGATTTTTTATTATCTTGCAACCCTTTACGATTATGATTTTAGTTGCCGACAGCGGAAGCACCAAGTGCGATTGGGTATTCACCGACGGAAGCGAAACCCGTTTGACTTACCATACCATGGGATTCAATCCCTTCTTTCACAGCACAGACTTGATTGAATCAGAGATTCGCAAGAATGAGGAATTGGCCGCTACAGCCCCTGCCGTAGAGCATGTTTTCTTCTATGGGGCGGGTGCTTCGCATGAATCGCGCAACGAAATTGTAGCGGAAGCTTTGCGCAGAGTTTTCACGAATGCACAAGTAGTGGTCGATCACGATTTGACAGGAGCCGTATATGCCACCTGCGGTGATGACCCTGGAATTGCGTGCATTTTGGGAACCGGCTCTAACAGTTGTTACTTCGACGGCAAAGATGTATTCGAAGAAGTACCAGCTTTGGGATACGTTCTAGGCGATGAAGCTGGCGGAACCTTTTACGGCAAAGAATTGCTGCGCATGTATTTGTACCACGAATTGCCCGACAAGGTTCACGAGGCCTTGGAAAAGCAATTCAACCTGACCAAAGAAGGCATTTTCGAGGCTGTTTACAACAAGCCCAATCCAAACGTATACCTGGCCTCTTTCATGCGCTTTTTGAGCGATCAAAGGGAAGAAAAGTGGGTGCGTGACTTCATTTACAACGGCTTCTCGAAGTTCATCAATATCCACATTTGGAAATACGAAAACCACAAGGAAGTCCCCGTGCATTTTGTTGGATCGGTGGCCTTCTATTTCAGCGACTTGCTGCGCGAGGCTTGCAAAATTCATCGCTTACAAATTGGAGTAATCACCCGTGAACCTGTATTCAATCTGGTTGATTACCATTTGCGCAAGCTACACATTTCAGCATGATCAAAGCGCTCATCCTGGATTTGGATGGGGTCATTTGTGACACGGCCCACTTCCACTTCATTGCCTGGAAGAAGTTGGCGACCGAATACAGTTACGACCTAAGTGAAGAAGACAACGAGGCCTTGAAAGGGGTGTCGCGTGTCGATTCTCTCAAACGAATCTTAGAGTGGGCCCATAAGGAAATTAGCCCAGAGCAATTCGAACTAGACCTGCAGCGAAAGAATGCATGGTACTTGGAAAGGGTTGAAGAAATGGGACCCAATGACCTGTTACCGGGAGTGGCCCAATTCATAAAATCGGCCCAAAACCTTCAAATTCCCCTAGCCCTGGGTTCAGCCAGTAAAAATGCTCGAACTGTGTTGGGCAAAGTGGGCCTCATCGAGGCTTTCAAAGCCATTGTAGACGCCTCCCAAATCAGCCGTGGCAAACCAGACCCGGAAACTTTTGTGACCGCCGCCACTTTATTGGGCGTTGAGCCCCAGGAATGCATCGTTTTCGAAGATTCCCAGGCGGGCATTCAAGCGGCCCTTGACGGTGGCATGCGAGCCATTGGCATTGGAAATGCCCAAGACCTACCCGGAGCAGAACTACACATCCACAACCTTGGCGAATACAATTTTGCCGATTTTCAATAATTTTATCTGTCATGATTGACTACTTCAAAGCCGACGATTGGAAAATCATCGAAGAGGGCTTCAACCCTGCGATGAACGAGATTGCTGAAAGTGTTTTCAGCATTGGAAACGGCATGATGGGCCAGCGCGCCAATTTGGAAGAATCCTATTCAGGGAACAGCCTTCAAGGCACCTACGTAGGCGGAGTTTATTACCCCGATAAAACACGCGTAGGCTGGTGGAAAAACGGCTATCCCGAATATTTTGCCAAGGTACTCAACAGCACCTATTGGAGTGGTTTGCGCATATGGGCCAACCTGGAAGAAGTCGATCTGGCCAAGGTTACGGTCTTGGATTTTCGAAGGGAACTGGATATGCGCGAAGGCTTACTTAGCCGCAGCTGCCGCATTGAATTGAAAAACGGCCTTCGGTTGCGAATAGAAAGCAAACGCTTTTATAGCTTAATCTCCAAAGAATACAGCGCCTTGAAATACAGCATTACGCCTGAGCAGGACTGCGATCTTAGATGGGAAAGCTACGTAGATGGAGACGTAGAAAACAAAGACTCCAACTACGAGGAAAAATTTTGGGAACCCGTAACCGAAGAGGCTACTGGTGATAGCCTGTATGTTCAAGTAAAAACGAAAAAACTCGACTGGCATTTGGTCACCGCCACTCATACTGAACTGTACAAAAATCAAACGCGATTGAGCACAGTACCCGCCGTTGAGCGCCGCTCGAAATACGCTTCTGGCACTTACAAAGTCAGCGCCAAAGCAGGCGATCGCATTTCTTTGGTAAAGCATGCTATTTCGGTAAGCAATTTCCACCATGCTACAGATAGCCTATTGATGCATGCCAAAAAGCAATTGCAAAAGATGGCGGCATCGACCTTTGAAGAGCATTTCCACCTGAGCAGCAACGCATGGAAGCAAAAATGGGAAACAGCCGACGTAGTCATTGAAGGCGATGTCAAGGCCCAGCAAGCGGTTCGCTTCAACATCTACCATTTGAATCAAACCTACTGCGGTGATGACCCACGTTTGAACATCGGCCCCAAAGGCTATACCGGCGAAAAGTATGGTGGAAGCACCTACTGGGACACCGAGGCCTATTGCCTCCCCTTCTACCTTGTGAGCAGCGACCCTGCCATTTCCCGCCAGTTGCTGGTTTACCGTTACAAGCAACTAGATAAAGCCATTGAGAATGCACAGAAACTAGGATTCAAGGATGGTGCCGCTTTGTACCCCATGGTGACCATGAACGGCGAAGAGTGCCACAACGAATGGGAAATCACCTTTGAGGAGATTCACCGAAATGGCGCTATTGCCTATGCCATTAAATCCTACATCGAGCATACAGGCGATCGTGAATACCTCCTTCACGGCGGATGGGAAGTACTTCTCGGAATATCTCGATTCTGGTCACAGCGCGTTCACTGGTCGGAATGGGGACAGCGCTATGAAATGCACGGAGTGACCGGTCCAAATGAGTACGAAAACAACATCAACAACAACTGGTACACCAACTACATTGCCCGTTGGTGCATGGATTACACGGCCGTTCAATACAAGGAATTGTTGGCTGAGTACCCCGAGAAATTCAAAGAGTTAATCAACAAAACCCAGTTTAAATCCAGCGAATTGGAACGCTGGGCTCACATTTCTCACAATTTGTACCTCCCTGAATTCCGAGAACTGGGAATCAAGGTTCAACATGACGGCTTCTTGGAAAAAGAACTGATTCCCGTCGCCGACTTACCTGAAAGCGAACGCCCTCTGAACCAGAAATGGAGCTGGGATCGCATCTTGCGCAGTCCCTACATCAAACAGGCCGATGTGCTGCAGGGCTTCTATTTCTTTGAAGACGACTTCAGCTCCGAAGAGCACGAGCGTAACTACCGCTTCTACGAATCATACACGGTTCACGAAAGTTCCTTGAGCCCCTGTGTGCACAGCATTCTAGCCGCTAAAATCGGCTGGACCGAAAAAGCGTACGAAATGTATTTGCGCACCTCTCGTCTGGACTTAGACAATTACAACAACGATACCGAAGATGGCTTGCACATTACTTCCATGGCTGGTTCTTATTTGAGCATTGTTCAAGGATTTGGAGGCCTTCGTATTAAAAATCAGCAATTGTACCTAAACCCCCACTGCCCTGCGCAATGGAAAGGATACGAATTTCAGATTTTGTTCAACAATGCCCCCGTTCGGGTAGTGGTGAGCCCGCAGGGCACCACTGTTTTGAACCGAGGCACAAAGGCTATACAAGTCAACCACACTAATGGAGTCTTGAGCTTAGAAGCGGGCGAAAGCGGAAAATTCTAATCTGAGTTATTTCTGCGCCAATTCCTCCCACCGAAACTTAGAACCAAACCTAGGTTCTAAGCGTTTTTTCGCGGTCGATTTCAGGTTGCGAACTTTTTCCAAACATTTGGATCTGTACAAGAGAATAATCCAAGTAACAGGACTAGCATTCCTAAGATAGCCTTTCGAAATCCGAACACATAAGCAAGGTACAACCTACTCTCACCTTAGACAAAATCACAAAAAGACCATTTTCTCAATTCCTTAATATTCAGAATTTTACACTCATCATTTTCGGCCCAACTTGTTCTGCCAAAGAGATTCCCAAGGCGCAGTCCCAAATCCCCAAATTAGGTTGTATTTTTGCACTCCTGTCGGGCCTATAGCTCAGTTGGTTAGAGCACCTGACTCATAATCAGGTGGTCCTTGGTTCGAGCCCAAGTGGGCCCACATAGAAAACCCTCCAATACTGGAGGGTTTTTTACTTCTATTCGATGCAATTCTGAGTAGATTTGAAGCATGCAACTGCGCTTGATGGCTCAACCCAACCGATTCTTTGCCTTTTTTCTACTAATCTTGATCAGCCACACAGCCTGGGGCCAGTGGCAATTCAACCATCAAATTCAAGCTACTAAAGGCTTTGATTACGATGGCCTTAGTGTAGCCCAATTGAAAAACGGCCAATATGTTTTAGCCGGAAATATCATCGATACGATTCGCTTGGATGCCCAAAATGAACTCATTCCAAGTGCAAACCCCAGCTGTTTTGTGGCATTGATGAATGCTGACCACACGGTACAATGGTTAAAAACCATCAAACACAGCTCCAGCAGTTCACGATTGGCCTTCAATTGTCCTGTTCAGATAGCCAACGAGGAACATATCATGGTTGCCGGCAACTTTACTGGAACCCTGTACTTCCCCAATGGGAAATCAGGTTCAGCGGGCTCTCTAGCTGACCTATTCTGGGTGCGTTATGACCTAACTGGGCAACTAAAAGCTGTAGGAATGTATAGCGATGGCCTATTAAGTTCAGCCATAATCAACGAAAATGGCCAAGTGGCCCTTGGAGGAAGAACCACCGTCGGTGGGAACAATGCTTTCTTGGCTCGATTTGACTCATCAGGCGTTATGAGCAGTAGCCACAACATAGTTTTTCAAGGCACATCTCAAAACCGCGACATTGTCAACAGCCTTTGCTATGGGCCAGACAATGCCCTGTATTTCGCTGGCAAATGCAACGGGGACAGCATAGGATATAACGGAGGCCACTTTGTAGATGGGCCCAATGACATGAATCGTTACAATCTCTTTTATGGGAAAGTCAATGCCAACATGAAACTCCAATGGCTCAAAGCGGCTACCCCTATGCCCGGAACCAGGCCCTACGAATTCAATCTCAGACAGGCCGCCTTTCAAACCTCAACCAATAGGGTGCTCTTTTCAGGCCAATTTGAAGGGGCAAATTATAAAATTGGAAATGACACTTTGGCCAAAACGTCAACGGTGAATACCGATGCCCGCAAACCCATTCTGCTTTGCTTTGATACGTCAGGGAATCTACAATGGCACAGCAGTCTAGGAATGAAATCGGAAAATCAGCGCGGGGAAATCTTCAGCCTCACGCCTTCAGAATCTGGATTTTGGATAAGCGCCGATGTTGAGCACTATTTATTCAATACCCTAGACCTCGGTGGAGTGAAATTTTCCTGGGGTGGAAAAGCCTTCGTCGTTTTGCATTTGGATTCTATTGGTAACATCACTGAGGGTTTCGGGACAGATCCTGCCAAAAAACAAAAAGTGAATTGGGTGAATAGTTTCGCTTTTCATCCCACATATGGCTTGAAAGCAACCTTAGTTAACTCCGTAATGGATACCCTATTGCTGCCTGCTTTACAGACACGAAAGGGCTCCCATGTGCTGTTCGCCGTTCAATGCCAAGCCAACGCCTCTATCAAGGCCTTTACTGAAGAGTTATGCAACAATGCTTCCCCTTTGCAATTGGAAGCTTATCCCCAAGGGGGTCAATTCCAAGGTTCTGGAATTGCCAGCGATGGCTGGATTAATCCTGGACTTTTAAACCCAGGTGTATACCCATTCAGCTATTCAGCCACCGACACCAGCGGTTGCCTACAAAAGCTCAACGACACCTTTGCCATTTTACAGATTGCCTCTGTTTCGTTTGGTCCAATCGACTCAACCTTTTGCCCCAAAGACACCCTGGTCATATTGAAAGCCAGTCCTAGTGGGGGCTCTTTTTCCGGACCCGGAGTTCAGGCCAACACCTTCAACCCCTCTAAAGCAGGAACAGGCCAACATAAACTGTCTTACCTCTATACGAATGCCAATGCCTGTCTATCACATGATACGATTGAGCTGCGGGTCAAGGCTCCTCAAGAATGCGCAGCGACTGGGTTTTCATCACCATCGGCTATCAACCTTCAGGTATTCCCCAATCCCTGTTCCAACCAGGTTCATATTAGGGGTCTTCAAGAGAGTTCGCTTTCGTACAGAATGTATGATTCCCTAGGCCGCTTATTGAAACAGGGCATTTGCACTGGCCTCATTGAGCTAAACGACCTGCCTAGCGGGTTGATTCATCTCAGCCTTCAAAGCCCAGAAGGAATTCAACAGTTTTCGTTGATGCACCTGTAAACTATTTCAACAAGGTCAAGGTTCCAGCAAACTCGTACTGTTTGCCATCTAGGGCCCAAACCAATAATTTGTAGGCGTAGACTCCTTCTGTGCAGGGTTGACCTTTTGCCGTGCCGTCCCATCCCGACTCAGGATTATCAGTCTCAAAGAGTTTCTCACCCCAGCGGTTGTAGATGCCCATCCAGGCCGATTGGTGGTTGCTCAGTTCAGGAGCAAACACATTGTTTCGGTTGGGCCCGGCATCATCGGGGGTAAAGGCATCGGGAACAAAAATGATGATATCAGGCCCGACCACCACTTTGCGTTCTGCCGTGTCGCTGCAACCGTGGTTGCTGGTGGTGATCAAACGAATCGTGTAGGTCGCCGTATCCTTGCCGTAGGCAAAGCGGGGATCTTTCATCGTAGATGTAT
>JBJOHK010000036.1:0-6372 GCA_046047755.1 Bacteroidota bacterium
ATGCCCAAAATGCCGCATCAAAGCAGTGCGACGGGCATGCAAACGGTTCCGGCTACCGGCGCGGCACAGGGTTTGCAATACTTGGAACAACAGGGCTTGCTGCAAGGGGCAGAAAAGCCCATAGTGCTGTGCTCCTTGGGCGACGGTTCCGTAACCGAAGGCGAAGTGGCTGAGGCCTTTCAGATGGCCGCTCTTCAT
Source organism: Bacteroidota bacterium (assembly GCA_046047755.1). Classification (GTDB taxonomy): domain Bacteria; phylum Bacteroidota; class Bacteroidia; order NS11-12g; family UBA955; genus JALRLA01. The sequence goes on from JBJOHK010000036.1 coordinate 199, forward strand.
CAATTGCCCATTGTTTACCTCATTCAAGACAACGATTGGGGCATTTCGGCTTCGGGCGATGAAATGAGGGCTCAGGATGCCTATGATTACATTGCCGGTTTCAAGGGAATCAAGCGCGTTCGTGTAAACGGAAGCGACTTTGTGGCCTGCTACACGGAGATGGAAAAGGCCATCGAATATGCCCGTGAAAAACGCGCGCCTATTTTGGTTCATGCCAAAGTGCCTTTGTTGGGCCATCACACTTCGGGTGTTCGAAGCGAGTGGTACCGCGATGATTTGGAGGATCATTTGCGCCATGATCCGTATCCTCAACTTAAGAAATTATTGCTCTCTTTGGCTGAATCAGCTGAAGATTTGGAAGAGCGTGAGGCCGCGCGAAGCGCGGCCGCAGAAGCTGATTTTGAAAGAGCCAAGGCCGCTCCAGAGCCAGAGCCTCATACTTTGTTTGACCATGTCGAGGCCCCTACTCCCGTTACGGAAGAGAAGGGCGAACGCGCCCCTGCGGGGCGCGAGCCTATCGTTATGGTCGACGCCGCCCTTTTTGCGGTTGAAGAAATTTTCAAGAAGCATCCCGAAGCTTTGTTGTACGGCCAAGATGTGGGCCATCGCTTGGGCGGCGTGTTCCGCGAAGCGGCTACTCTGGCTGACAAATACGGCCGCAATCGAGTATTCAATACTCCCATTCAGGAAGCTTACATAGTGGGTTCAACCGCGGGCATGAGTGCCGTAGGTTGCAAACCCATAGTCGAGATTCAATTTGCCGACTACATCTGGACGGGTGTAAACCAATTGATTACCGAGCTTTCGAAAAGCTGTTATTTGACCATGGGCAAATACCCTGTCTCTTCCATCATTCGCGTTCCGACAGGAGCCTATGGTGGCGGAGGGCCTTACCACAGCGGTACGGTTGAAAGTTCCTTGCTTCCGATCAAAGGCATTAAAATCGCCTATCCCAGCACGGCGGCTGACATGAAGGGTTTGATGAAGGCTGCTTACTACGATCCCAACCCCGTAGTTATGTTCGAGCACAAGGGTCTGTATTGGAGCAAGGTGCCCGGCACCGAGTTGGCCAAAACGCCCGAGCCCAGCGAAGATTACATCGTTCCCTTTGGCAAGGGTCGCACCGTCTTGGAAGCAGAGGCGAGCCACTTGAACAACGGCACTTCTTGCGGGGTGGTTACCTATGGAATGGGGGTTTATTGGGCTTTGGCAGCGGCTAAAAACCTGCCCGGTCAAGTAGAGATTCTGGACCTGCGAACGCTGGCCCCTTATGACGAGGAGGCGGTATTTGCGCTGGCTCGCCGCCACGGCAAAGTATTAGTGTTGACGGAAGAGACCCTGAAGAACAGCTTTGCCGAAGCTTTGGCCGGTCGCATTGCCCAACAGTGCTTCACCCACTTGGATGCACCCGTTCAAACTTTGGGAAGTGCTGATGTGCCCGCCGTTCCTCTGAACATGGGCATGGAAAAGGTCATGTTGCCCAACGCCGAAAAGACTCAGGCTGCCTTAGAAGAGCTGCTCGAGTGGTAAGCCGCTGAGCCTTACATCAATTTTTTAATCAACTGCAGGGCTAGTTCGCTGTACGGCGGATACTTCTGCTTCAAATCAAACCATCGACCGGTTTTGATCATGCTTTTGCTGTGGCTGAAGCTATCGAAGGAATGACGCCCGTGGTAAGCTCCCCATCCGCTGTTGCGCACGCCCCCGAAGGGCAAATGGGGGTTTACAATGTGCAGCATGGCATTGTTGATGCAGCCACCACCAAAAGGCAAATCGCGTGAAATGCGGTCGGCAAACGACTTGTCTTTGCTGAATATGTAAGCCGCCAAGGGATCTGGATTTCGACGGGCCAATTCCATCAATTCCTCTTCGGTTTCATAGGTGGAAATGGGCAATACTGGGCCAAAAATTTCGTCTTTCATGCAGGCCTCATCCCAAGAATGAGGCTGCAATAAAGTGGGAGCGATGCGCCTGTCAGCAGCCCGGTGCTGGCCGCCATGCAAGACTTCTCCCTGGCTCAAATAGGAGTGAACGCGCTGAAAATGCCGATCGTGAATCAGTTGGGTCAAATCGGGCGAGTTCAGGGGGTCTTGGCCGTACCATTCGTTTAATACTTCGCGGGCCAAGGCGATGAAAGCATCAAATGCCGAGCGCTGAATGAGTACGTAATCGGGGGCGATACAGGTTTGGCCAGCATTGATGAATTTGGCGTACAACAAGCGTTTGACGGCGGTTTTATTCACCCAAGTTCCGTCAAAAATGGCGGGAGATTTACCGCCCAATTCCAGTACCACGGGAATCAGGTCTTGGGCACAGCGTTGGGCGATAATTTTGCCGACCGCGGGTGAGCCTGTAAAGAAGACCATGGAGGGTTGGTAGGAGTCGAAAATTTGCGGTACCACTTCCGCGCCATCGCCTTCGGCGATGGCTACCCAGTCAGGAGAAAAAGCCTGCGCCACGACGCTGCGCATCACCGCAGAAGTAGCCGGAGTAAACTCTGAAGGTTTGAGCAAAACGGTGTTACCTGCCGCTAATGCGCCTACTAGAGGAGCGGCCAACAATTGGAACGGATAATTCCAGGGTCCTATGATCAAAACCTGTCCTAGCGGTTCTTTTTGTACCCAGCTGCGAGAAGGGAACAAGGCCAAGCTGCTTTTTACGCGCTTGTCTTGCATGTAGCCCGCCAGGCGTTCCAGCATGTGGTCGATTTCTTGGTAAATGAAGCTGATTTCAGCCGCAAAGGCCTCCAATTGGGGCTTGCCCAAATCACTGGCTAGGGCTTGAAGAATGCTTTCTTCGTGGTTCTTTACGCTGCGCTTTAGGGCCAAGAGGGCTCCTTTACGGGCCTTGTAGCTTCGGGTGTGGCCAGCCCTGAAAAAGGTCAACTGGGCCCTGCGTATGCTAGCAAAATCGTTCATTGGGAATGCAAGGTAAACAAATGCAGGGGCCTTTGGGTTTGGTCCTTCTATCTGCAAGCAAGGTGTACTGATAGGAGTTGCCGATATTTGCAGCACTGAATACCATGACCACCTACGCAACTTTCGACCCCGCTGAACTGGCCATACCCCAAATGCACCAATTGTTGGTGGGGGGTGTGGGCCCTAGACCTGTTTGTTTTGCCTCAACGGTTGATGCCGAGGGTCGTGCGAATTTGGCTCCTTTTAGTTTTTTCAATGTATTCAGCGCCAACCCTCCGGTATTGATTTTTTCTCCTGCCAACAGCGGCCGAGACGCTAGCCCTAAGCACAGCTATTTGAATGCCAAAGCACACCCGGAAGTGGTCATCAACATCGTAACGGAAGAAATGGTGCAGAAAATGAACGTAGCGGCTGCGCCTTGGGAAAAAGGGGTTTCGGAGTTTGAAATGGCCGGATTTACGCCATTGGCCTCTGAGATTGTTAAGCCTGCTCGGGTAGCCGAAAGCCCCGTTCAATACGAGTGCAAGGTGATGGAAGTTAAGGAGCTGGGTACAGGCGGTGGCTCGGGCAACTTGATCATTTGCCAAGTAGTACGCGTGCATGTCAACTCATCGGTGATGACCGAAGACGGGCGTATCAACCAAACCGCTTTGCATACGGTGGGCCGCTTGGGCGGTCACTGGTACAGCCGAACGGGTGAGGAACATATGTTTGAGCTGGCTCAGCCCATGCAGAATCCCATTGGCTATGCCGGTCTACCCGAGGCCGTGAAAAACAGCACCGAATTGAGTGCCTATGAAATGGGTCAATTGGCTCATGCCATGGCCGCTCCTTCAGTGGATGATACATCGAAAGCGATTTCCGAGTATGGCCCTTCGAATGCCGCAACCATCAAAAAATTGTTGGCAAAAGGCCAATTGGAAGCAGCCCTAGCTCTGGCTTGGGCGCTGTAGACAGAGTCAATTTAGGCTTAGCCCAATAGTTCTTTTACCAGGGCGGAAATCAATTTCCCGTCGGCTTGACCGCCCAATTGGCTCATGGCTACTGGCATCACCTTACCCATGTCTTTCATGCCGGAGGCACCTGAGGCTGTGATAATGGCTTGAACCGCAGCTCGAACCTCGGCTTCGCCCATTTGTGCGGGCAAGAATTCCTCAATTACGGCCAATTCTTCGCGCTCTACCTTGGCTAAATCGTCTCGGCCTTGTTGCTCGTAAATATCCAAACTGTCTTTGCGCTGCTTGGCCAATTTTTGCAGAGCTTTCATGCGATCAGCCTCGCTTACCTCAGCACCTCCTTCGGCGGTGTCTTGCAACATGAAGGCTGATTTGATGCCGCGCAAGGCGCGCAAACGGTCGCTTTGTTTGGCCTTCATGGCCTCTTTGATTCCTTCGTTGATCTGGTCTTTGAGGTTCATGGGGCAAAGATACGGCTTGGGGCACATTGGAAGGGTTTGGAAATCAAGCATCGCAAGGCCAAATGGGTTACCTTTGCGGCACCTGATGAGTATGAGCGATTCTAGACCTGTTCGCGTGCGTTTTGCCCCTAGCCCCACTGGGCCCTTGCACATTGGTGGTGTGCGTACGGCTTTGTATAACTACCTGCTGGCTCGCCAGTTGGGTGGAACCATGATTTTGCGCATCGAGGATACCGATCAAACGCGTTATGTTCCTGGAGCAGAGGCCTACATTCTGGAATCACTCAAATGGGTGGGCATAGAGATTGACGAAGGCCCAGAAAACGGGGGTCCTCATGCTCCTTATCGCCAGAGCGAACGCAAGCCAATGTACCGTCAGTACGCCGAAGGCTTGATTGAAAAAGGCCTGGCATACTATGCTTTTGATACAGAAGAAGATTTGGATGCCATGCGCAAGCGTCTGGAGGCTAGCAAAATGCAGCCTGCCTATGACGCCGTTAGCCGCATGGGCATGAAGAACTCGCTGACCTTGGGTCAAGACGAGGTAAATGCCCGCTTGGAGAGCGGAGATCCTTACGTGATTCGCATCAAGTTGCCCCGAAAAGAAGAGGTGCGTTTTCACGACGAAATTCGCGGTTGGGTAGTGGTGAATTCTTCCACCATGGATGACAAGGTTCTGTTGAAAAGCGACGGCATGCCCACCTACCACCTGGCCAACGTTGTAGACGATTATTTGATGGGCATCAGCCACGTGATTCGCGGAGAAGAATGGTTACCATCGGCTCCCTTGCACGTCATGTTGTATCGCTTCTTGGGCTGGGAAGAGGTCATGCCCAAATTTGCCCACTTGCCCCTACTCTTGAAACCCGAAGGAAATGGTAAGTTGTCCAAACGCGACGGAGATCGCTTGGGCTTTCCCGTTTTCCCCCTTCAATGGACCGATCCCAAAACGGGTGAAACTTCCAGCGGATACAGAGAGTCTGGATACTTCCCTGAGGCGGTGGCCAATATGTTGGCTTTGCTAGGATGGCACCCTTCAGACAACCGCGAATTGTTCAGTATGGCTGAATTGATTGAGGCCTTCTCCTTGGAAAAAGTTTCCAAAAGCGGGGCCAAATTCGATGTCAACAAAGCCCACTGGTTCAATCAGCAATATTTGTCCAATACCTCTGATGAGGATTTGATGCAGGTGGTCTGGTCCCAATTCCAGGATTTGTACGGTAGCGGTATGGATCGCGATTATGCCTTGAAGGTATTGGCTTTGTTGCGCGAAAAGTTCCAGTTTGCCAAAGACATTGCTCCCGCTGCGCATTTCTTTTATGGTCGACCTGCCTCCTATGATGAGGTGGCCATTGCCAAAAAATGGAAAGAAGATACCAATGCCAACTTGCTTGCACTCGCCGATGCCTTTGCGGCGGCAGCTCCTAATGAAGCTGAAGGTTTTGAAATGGCATTCAAAGCGGCTTGTGAGGCCATGGGCAAGAAGACAGGTGAGTTGATGCAACCCATGCGCATCGCCTTGAGCGGAGAAGCGATGGGGCCTCCCATCTTCGAATTGCTGGCCCTATTGGGAAGTGTTGAGGTGGTGGATCGCTTGAAATTGGCGGCCCATACGATTTCAGCTTAAGGCAGAATCGACCAATGGCAAAAATCGCGGGGTTCAAGACCTTGTTTGGCGTTGGCTAAGCCACTGCGAATGCCTATTTTCGCCATTCTCAATTGATAGAACATGAATACGTTTAAACGTTGGAACAACATACTCGGCTGGTTGAGTTTCGCCATTGCCTTGGTGGTTTACACCTTGACCTTGGAAGAATCGGTCAGCTTATGGGATTGCGG
>JBJOHK010000037.1:0-6700 GCA_046047755.1 Bacteroidota bacterium
GAGCTTGCAAGGCTTAGGCGTTCGAAGCGCTGAGTTTGACTGAATGGGCAGTCAAAGAATGAGCCGCGAGTTGAGCGTTTACCTCTGAAATGCTCTCGGGGCTAGCATGGCGCAATTTGTATAAAAGGCGCACCCCTTGAGACTGTTGCTGTTCGTAGTTCAACAAACTCGCCGTCCAGTCTTGGGCCTCCATGTGCTTCATGAATCCTTGAATAGCCGCTGCATCGGCTTCGGCCAATTGGATCATCAAATAATCGGTGGCAAATGAAGAGTATTGCTGAGAGCGCTTGCTGCGAGTAAAAGCCACAATGACATAGATGGCTACGCAGAAGGTAGAAATGATGAACTGCTCAGCGGCCAATGAAATGGCAATAGCCGTAAGACCTAAGAGGTAGATAATTTGCTCGGGCTCCTTGATGGCCGTACGAAAACGAATGATGGAAAGGGCACCGACCAAACCCAAAGAAAGGGCCAAGGAACTTTTGATGGTGGTGATGATCAAAAAGATCGAAATCGCGTAGTAGTAAAAGTTGGAGGCAAATAAGTCGCGGTTGCTCACCACAAGGGCATAGCGCTTAAAGGCGACTTGGAAGACCCAGGTATAGAGAAGCAAAAGGGCAAAACCCAATGACCAGTTGACGTAATTAAGAGCTGAAATGAGCTCGGCTTGTTGCAAAATTTCGTTCATGGTATTACCAAATTGATAGCTGCAAATGACGGCAATCTTAGCAAACCGAAAAATAGGGTAATGTGAACGCCTGTGGATTTCCGTAATGCGGCAGCGGCAATTGGTCGTAAAAATAAGACAGTGACAGAATTGTGATGGGTACCTTGATTAAAGTACTGGGTCCACGATTAACTTCGCCCCGTGCAAATCTCTTCATTTTGGAAAACCACTTTTCTGTGCGCGGGAATGGGTGTTTCCAGCCTCTTGGCCCAGCAAGTTTCGCTCTCTGGATATGTACGCGAATCGGGCAGTGGCGAGATGCTAGGCAATGTTTCTGTAGCCATGCGTTCTTTAGGCGACACCTCGGGTGCCGAGACGGCCTTGACTCAATCCAATAGCTACGGATTTTTCTCGCTAACGGCCCCACAGGGTCAGCCGGTACAGGTTTCGATTCGATTCGCTGGATTCGAGACCCAAAATCTCATCTGGACCGCGTCGACAGACAGTTCCGTATCGGTACGCATGGGAATTACTCAGCGCATACAAGAGGTGGAAATTACCGCTAATCGCAATACGATAGCCGACAAGGCAGACATGAGCCGCATCAACATTCCCACCCAAGATATCAAGGATATCCCCGCCTTGTTGGGAGAAAAAGATGTGTTGAAGGTGATTCAATTGCTTCCCGGTGTACAAAAAGGGGGCGAGGGTCAGAGTGGCCTATATGTTCGAGGTGGCGGTCCTGATCAAAACTTGATGATTTTGGATGAGGCCACTGTGTACAATGCCAATCACTTGTTTGGTTTCTTCTCCCTGTTCAATGGAGATGCGCTTCGCAGTGTGGAGCTTGTCAAGGGCGGATTCCCTGCACGCTATGGAGGTCGTTTGTCTTCGGTCATTGAGATGACCATGAAAGAAGGAAACAAGGAGCACTTCAATTCAGAAGCAGGAATCGGTCTGATTTCGGCCCGCGGATTGGTAGAAGGCCCTATAGTCAAAGGCAAGAGTTCCTTCATGATTTCGGCCCGACGCACCTATTTGGATGCCTTGATTCAGCCTTTGGTCATGGCTGCTTCAGGCGGTTCTAATTTGGGCTACTACTTCTACGATTTGAACGCCAAGTTCAATTACGAATTGAGCGAGAAAGACAAGTTGTATGTCTCGGGTTACTTTGGCCGCGACAAGTTCTATTTCAACGATAAGCAGCCCGAGTACCAGCTCAAAACCAACTTCGGTTGGGGAAACCAAACCCTCACTACTCGTTGGAATCACCAATTCAATGGGCGCACCTTTGGCAATGCATCCTTGATCTATTCCCATTACGATTTGGGCATTAATGTATTGAGTGTAGAAGACAACCAAACCTTTGATCTGAAATACTCCAGTACCATCAATGACATTGGAGCCAAATACGATATCGATTGGCGTCCCAACAACAAACATATGGTTCGATATGGAGCTTCAACTACCATGCACCAATTCGATCCAAGTGCTGTCGTACTGAATATTAGCGTCGGTCAGAACATGAACTTTGAGCGGGCCGTAAAGACCATTCGCTCCTACGAGAGTGGCTTATACATCGAAGACAAATGGCGCTTGGGCCGTGTAAATCTTTACCCTGGATTTCGCTTGAGTCATTATGCCGTCGACCAGACCCATTACCTAAATCCTGAACCTAGGGTTTCAGTAGCGTATAACATCAAAAAGGATTTGTCTTTCAAGACCAGCTATGCCATCATGAACCAATACATTCATTTGTTGAGCAGCTCGGGCATTGGTCTTCCTACTGATTTGTGGGTTCCCGCGACCACCAATGTGAAACCCATGCGCAGCCAGCAGGGGGCGGCGGGCTTGGCCAAAGATTTCAAAAAAGGATTCTCCCTGAGTGCAGAAGGCTATTACAAAACCATGAGCAATGTGATCCAGTACAAAGAGGGTGCAAGTTTCATTGTCAACGATGATTTGTTCGATCAAAATGCTCCCGCCGACAATAAGGCTTGGGAAAAGCAAGTGACCGATGGTCGGGCTTGGAGTTATGGCGGAGAATTATTCCTGCAAAAACAGCAAGGCCAGTTCACGGGTTGGGTGGGCTATACCTTAAGCTGGACCCAAATGCAATTCGATGAAATCAACCAAGGCGATCCCTTCTTTGCTCGTTATGACCGCCGTCACGACATTTCGGTCGTGGGCATCTACCGCATCACCCCCGATTTGACATTCTCTGCCACTTGGGTGTATGGTACGGGTAACTCTATCACAATGCCACAGGGACAGATTTTTGCAACCAATCACATTCCCGACGCTTATGCCAGCCTCTGGGATCCTTTGAACAATTGGCAAGGGCGTTTCATAGACTATGGCAAACGCAACGACTTCCGAATGGAAGCTTACCACCGATTGGATTTGGGCTTGCAATACTCCAAAGAAAAGCGCAAGGCCCGCCAAACCGTTGAAATTGGGTGCTACAATGCCTACAACCGCTTCAATCCCTTCTTCTACTACGGGGCAACTGAAGGCAATGTGACCAAATTGAAAAAAGTGACCTTATTCCCCTTCATCCCCTCCATCAGTTACAGCTACAAATTCCGTTGATATGAAATCCATGAAATTGATTCTTCCTGCCTTGGCATTGTTGCTAGCCTCCTGTGAGCGCGACACGGAATTAACCCCTCCGGCTTTCGTGAAACAGCCGGTTTTGATCTCCTACATTTCTCCATCAGACCCTGTCATAAAAGCAGAGTTGTCTTACACGGTTCCCTATTTTGGAAAATACCAAGATTCCGCTGAGCGCATTTACGATGCCGTAGTCAGCATCATGGATGAAGGGACGGGTAGTTCTGTTACTTTGTCGCACCAAGAAAATGGGGTCTATGCCGCGAATGCGGCTTCTCTTCCTATTGAACCGGGTCATCGCTATACCATGCGGGTGGAACTCCCCGGCGGATTCATCTGCTCCAGCAGCACTACCGTTCCGCCCCAGCCCAAGCTGGATGATCTGAAAATTGTCAGCTGGAGCATGGGGGACAAGCGCGAGTCTAGTTGGGGTTATGTGTATTGGCCCTTCAGCATGCAGCTCAACTACAAAGGAGAGTTTGCTGAAAATGAATACCTATTCGCCGAATACATGGCCGTATTGGAAGATGGTCCTTTTGGCTTGTACGAAGAAGGCTTATGGTTCAATAATAGCGGTATGGCAGGTGGAACAGGAGCCCCGTATAAGTTGTTCGGAGAGTCGGAGTTTGGGGATTATGGAACCGCAGACCCTAGCTTCCAGTTCATAGCGGGTACCTTGTGGATCGTAGACGAAAACTACAAAGCGTTTTTTGAGACCCAGTACCAAAACGAAAACAACCCTTTCCAAGAACCCATATTGTTACACTCTTCCATGAGCCAAGGTGCTCTTGGATTCTTGGGTTCTTATACCCTGACTGAAGGAGAAATTTGGCCATGAGTATGCTGCGCCTTCTGAACCTGATGTTGGGGCTTTGGGTATCGAGTTTGTCGGCCCAGCGCATTGCCATGATTGACATGAAGGGGCATCCCGATACGCTGGCTTATCGCTTGTGTCATGAACGAGGATTCATTGCCCAACCTAACCAAGGTTCAGTCAGAGTGGTTACGGGCATCTTAAACGGAGATGCTGTGGCCGTTCACATTTATTCTACCCCCATTAATACCCGTGTTTGGAAGGCGGTTGTCTATCATGCTCCGGTGAAGAATTTCAAAAAAGCCGCGGTTGATTTTGAAGCCAAAGTAGCCAAACTGGAAGCGCGATATGGTCAATACGTGGAGCATTTCATCGATAAAAAAGCCCGAAAAGCCAGAGCCGATTGGGGCCAAATGGCGTTTTTTCAAAATCTGCATTTGATCGCCGAAATAGTCAACCAATACCAGGTGGCGGTTCACTTCATTTTACGCGATGAGCAGATGAAATACGAAGAAGAGCGTCTCATCAACGGCACGCCCTTGTTTTAGGGACTTTCGCTTACTTGGGTAGTACTACAAAGGGTTGAGAGGTTTGCTCTCCCTTTATGGTGATGCTTATGCTGTAAGTACCTGTTGCTAAATCTGCAACATCTACTCGGGGATCGCGGCTATCTATCTGGCCCTTTTTCACTATTTGCCCCGTTTCTGAATGTATCGTGAAGGTAAAAGGCCCCGCCTGATAGGGTATGAAAACGCGTATGAAGTCATTCGTTGGGTTAGGGTAAAGTGTGGGGTTTTCGGAAAGCAACTCGTTGCTTGCGGCCGTTTGACTGCCTTTTTGGTATACCCGAACATAATCAACTTGCATACGGGCCGTGTCGAAATTTTGGGCCACACTTGAAAGAACGGCCACATTCAAGAGGATATATTGATCTTTGGTAAAGGGCCAGTTATCAGCGGTTTGGGTGCTGGGTCTATAGGCGTAGGTCTCTATGCTGTCGACAAAAAATACGAGTTGTTCGGGGGTCCAAACCAGGCTGTATAGGTGGTAATCGTTGTAAGCATCGGTGAGTTTCATGCCCCCTGTGGGAACGCTACCAAACTGCGCTTGGGTATGCACGGCTGAAGAAACGTAATTGGGGTTATGGCCCCAGCTCTCCATAATGTCAATTTCCCCGCATTTGGGCCATCCGACGGTGTTAGCATCTCGGCCCCAGTAATTGCCCGTTTCACCAATATTGGTACCCAAGGTCCAAATGGCTGGCCACATGCCGCTGCCGGCAGGGAGTTTGGCCCGAACATCGACTCTGCCATAAGTGAAGGCAAATTTGGAATTCAATCGGGCCGAAGTGTAATCCTTTGTGCTTCCTTGGTAGGTATAAGATTCTTTTCTAGCGGTAATGTGCAAGCTGTTGCCATCGCAAATGGTGTTTTGGGTGCGATCGGTGTAGTGTTGAATTTCGCCATTAAACCAGCTGCCGTTATTGGGTGGTATGACTTGGAAGTGCCAGTTATCGGCATTTACGGCCCCTATTTGATTGAACTCATCTTGCCAGACCAAGGAATCGTACTGGCTGAATAAATTGGAAGTTCCACTGCTGCTAGGAGTGCCTGTATAAGCCGAAATATTGTCGATGTAAAGGTTCCCAGTACTGTTGATGCCGGGATTGAGGAACAGAGTAATGCGCTTGTACTTCCCTTTTCCATTGATGGGTTCTGTCATGCCAATGGGAAGGGCTTTGCTAAAATCGAAAGAGTCTTTGATCCAAGTGCTGGATTGGTACCGGCGCTGCACAAAGATGTCGGGTTGACCTATGTTGCTCAGCTCGAGTTTCACTTGAAGGGTGAAGGAATCTTGGAGGTCGCTGTGCAGTTCGAGGTATACTTTCTTGGAGCTGTCAAGGTCAATACTGGGGTTGATATCCAAGAAAGCGCCTTCGTAAATGTCATTACCGGCGTTGCTGATTTGACCTACGGTATTGTTGGGGCGCAAGGGGTCTGAAACTCGATTAAACTGGCATCCACCAAAGGAGGTAAACGAGTGGTTGGATTGGTTGAAAGTTATGGGCAGGGACTGGGCCCAGCCGAAATTGGCTAGTAAGAGAATCGTCAGAACGGAAAAAATGCGCTGGAACATTAAATCAAAGATATGCTTCTTGTATTAGAAACAGTAAGTTAGGTGCTTCGGGGTGGTTCCATTTAAGTTGGAGGAATTGCCTCGGTCGTTGACCTCGGCGAATCCAGTGGGTGGTACCTACATCCCGCTGGCTGGCGCTTCGCGCCCGTTTTCGTTTGCCCTCACCTTCGCTTCCATCCTCCGGCTGGGCTTGCTGGGGGCAAACGAAAACCGGCCCCTGTGGGGCCGGCCAGCGTGATGTGGAGTTGGGGGGAATTGAACCCCCGTCCGGAGATGCGAAAACTCGCGCTTTCTACATGTTTAGACGCTGTTTGTTTGTCGGGCTAGTCGGGTACAGGTCGAACCTTGACGTTGCCTTAACTGATGTTGATAATGGCTCCCTGCACCAGTTGATTGGGGCCATACCCGAGCGGGTCGACTGCCTGTGGTGGTTTCCGGCTCAGGTGGTAGGAAACCCAGACAGATGGTCA
>JBJOHK010000038.1:0-8948 GCA_046047755.1 Bacteroidota bacterium
CGATTGAACGGTCACCGTTTTTTGAATGTGTCAAACGCCCAAGCCAAAACCCTTCGCGATGAAGGTGGTTTGAAGCGCGGCATGTACATCACTTCCAACTTGATCAACCGCACTCAGCAAACCTTGGTTAGCTACTTCCAAGAGAAGGGCTACTACAATTGCCAGGTGCTGATCAACCGCATTCCCGCCAAAGACAAAGACGGGAAAGATATGCCTGGCTTTGAAAACTTCGACATCGAAATCATCAAAGGTCCCAAGGTTAAAGTCTATGATTTCGCCTTTGTCGGCAACAATGAAGTGGAGACCAAAGACCTGCGCCAAAGCATCAAAAAGATGAAGCGCCGCTACCACAAGGTCAACATTTTTGTCAGCTCCAAATACCTAGAGAGCAAGTGGGAAGAAGAGAAATCCAATCTCATCAGCCATTATTTGGAATTGGGTTATCGCGATGCCCGCATTCTGAAAGATTCGGTGGTTCTTCTTCCTTCTGAAGATCCTGAGAAATTGCCCAGTCGATTGCTCCTGAAAGTCTATCTAACAGAAGGAAACCCCTACCATTATCGCTCCATCACCTGGAAGGGTAACATCAAGTACCGCACTTCTTTGTTGGATACCCTCTTGGGCATTCGTCCCGGTGATGTGTTCAACCAAACCTTACTAAACGAGCGCTTGTACGCCAACCCTGGTGGCTTTGACATTCAAAGCCTTTACATGGATGATGGCTACTTATTCTTCAACATGACCCCAGTTGAGGTCGCCGTATTCAACGATTCCATTGACTTGGAAATTCGCATCATGGAGGGCCCACAGGCCACTGTTGGTCGGGTATCATGGAAAGGCAACACCAAGACCACTGACCGGGTAGTGCTGCGCGAGATTCGCACCAAGCCGGGTGATATATTCTCCCGAGCCGACATTCAACGCACCATGCGGGATTTGGCTGCTATTGGCCTTTTCGACCCTGAACAAATGAATGTCAACCCCAAACCCAACCCCTCTGACGGTACGGTAGACATTGAGTATTTATTGGCCGAAAAGCCCAGTGACCAAATTGAACTTTCTGGAGGCTGGGGTGGTAACATGTATGGCTATTCGAATGCCCCTACCTTGATTGGAACGGCCGGTATTCAGTTGAACAACTTTGCTACACGCAAACTCTTCCACAAGGAATTGTGGAACCCCGTACCCACAGGAGATGGCCAAAAATTGTCCATTCGCGCCCAAAGTAACGGAGCCAACTACCAAGGCTATACCTTCTCCTTCAGTGAACCCTGGTTAGGCGGTGCCAAACCCAATTCCTTCTCGGTTTCCTTGTTTCACACGGTCAACAGCTTTGACTTCCGTCCCAAAACTGACCCCAACAAACAGCAGTTCTTCAACACGGGTGCTACCGTAAGTTTCGGGCAGCGCTTGAAGTGGCCAGACGACTTCTTCTCGATTCAATACAGCGTGAGCTTCCAGAAATACCGCATGCAAAACATGGACGGCGGCTTCTACGGTTTCCCCTCTGGATTTAACGGCATCACTTACAACCCCTCGGCTCAAATCGTCTTGGCTCGTAGTTCGGTGTCTGACCCCATCTATCCAACCTCTGGTTCCAACTTTACCTTGAGCACCCAGGCGACTCCTCCATTGAGTTTGCTGAGCAACAAGGATTACACCACCATGAGTATGAACGAAAAGTACAAGTGGGCTGAATTCTACAAGTGGAAATTGGATGCCGAATGGTACACGCCAGTCTATAAGAAATTGGTCTTGATGACCAAGGCTCGTATGGGCTTTTTGGGCTATTACAACCCCGATTTGGGCTTGACCTTCTTTGAGCGATTCCAAGTAGGTGGCGCGGGTATTTTTGGTTTCAACATTGCGGCAACTGAGATTATCTCTCAGCGCGGTTACGACAACTATACCATTTCTCAAACAGCCATGGGTGGTCAAGCCGGTGCACCTATTTACAACAAATTCACCGTTGAATTGCGCCAAGCCATTACTACCGGTCAAACGGCTACCGTTTACGGTCTAGCCTTTCTTGAGGCCGGCGATGCATGGAGCAGCTTGGACAAATACAACCCCTTCCAGCTCAAGCGCGCAGCCGGTGTGGGTGTTCGACTGTTCATGCCTATGTTCGGTTTGATTGGTCTTGATTACGCCTACGGATTTGACTGGAAAGATGTACCCTTGAGCGGCAAGCCAGGCCAAGTTCACTTCTTCATCGGTCAACAATTCTAAGGTGTACGAATTTCACGGAGATAAGCGCTACTATTTCGAAATGACCAAAAAGGTCACAGTAGGGCATATCATTCCGTTCATTTCGTCTCACAAAGAGCTAAAACCAGGCGCACGTATTCTGGAAATTGGTTGCGGAGAAGCCGGCGTATTACAGGCTTTTACCGATTTGGGCTATACCTGTGTGGGCATCGAACTAGAAGAAAGCCGCTTGGAATTTGCCCGCGCATTCATGGCAGAAGAGCTGGAAAAAGGGCTCGTGAGCTTCCTCAACAAAGACATTTACGACGTAGACGTCGCGGCTGACTTGGGCCAAGGCTTTGATTTGATTATATTGAAAGATGTCATCGAGCACATTCCCGACCAGGCGCGATTCATGCCGCAGTTGCATCGCTTTCTCAATCCCGGTGCATGCGTATTTTTTGCCTTTCCCCCTTGGATGATGCCCTATGGCGGCCACCAACAGGTCTTGCCGGGCAAATTGGCCTCAAAAATGCCGTATTACCACCTGCTGCCCGGGTTCCTTTACCCCGCGGCTTTGAAGTTATTTGGGGTAAACGAAAGTGGGATCCGAACCATGAAAGAGATTCGCTCAACGGGTATATCCATTGAGCGTTTTCGCCGCATCTGCAAAGCTTCCAAGCTTAGCATTTCAGCCAAAAAAGACTACCTCTTCAACCCCATTTACCAATACAAATTTGGCATCAAGCCTCGAGTTCAGTGGGGCCTAATTTCGGCCTTACCCTGGCTGCGCAATTTCTTGACTATGGGGGTTTACTACTTGGTTGAGTCTAACAAAGACTAGCGCAAATGCTTGGTGGCCTCGCGCACGCTCAAGGGTTTTAACTCATGTTTTTGAACAAAATCCAAGACCCAATGAGGGTTGGTTTTGGCGTATTCGCGAAGCGCCCATCCGATGGCCTTTTGGTGAAAAAACTCCCGACTATGACGATGGGGCAAAATGGCCTCCTCCAACCAATCGGTTCGTGTTTGCTCTTTCCACTTCAACTGGACAATGATCGCCGTACGGTTCATCCACATATCAGGGTGTTCTATCCATGACCATCGAAGGGCCTCTAATTCTTGAGGACGCTTTTTATAGTACAAGCACAAAGCATTGCCGGCCAACCAATCTACACTGTCCCACCAACTTTTTTGCAGCACCAAGCTGGCAGCAAAGGCAGCCCCATCCCTACCAATCAATTTGCGAGAAGCCTCCCATTGACTCATGGCCCAATATTGAAATTCCCGTTCGGGTTGATTCCACAACGCGTCCATGAGCTCCAACAAGTCGGCCTCAGAACTGGGTTGGTATTGCTGCTTGAAAGTTTTAAATAACTCGGCACGCTCAGGGCTATTCACACCCAAATAGGCAAAATGGTCTTTCATGTAAGCCGCCATAGAAGCCGCTCGTTCCGCATTTGCTTTTGATTCCAAAAGGGCGCGAATTTGATCTAATTGTGCATGATATTTGCTCATCAAAGAGCAAATCTAGCCGAATGAAGAAGCTTTCCCTATCCCTATTCGCTTTGGCCCTATCCCTGAGCGCCTGCAAAACGCAATTGCTGACCCAAGCCCTCAGTGTAGCCAACGAAATCAATAACCAAACACAACTACCATGGAAACCCAGTCCAGAAGAGGCTACCCAAGGTTTAAAAGAAGCTTTATTGCAGGGGGTGTCTCTGAGCACCAAAGGCCTAGCGGGTCCAGGACCCGAATCCTTTTTGCAATCCAGCTATAAAATCTTCATGCCCGCAGAACTGCAGGAACTCGAAGCCAAGGTGAGGGGCTCAAAAATCCTAAATCCCCTGATTGGACCTTCTCTCGACTCGGTCATTTTGGCTATGAATCTCGGGGCCCAAAACGCCATGCAAAAAGCCCTGCCCCTATTCAGCAACTCGGTGAAGAACATGAACTTTGCCGATGCCATGGGCATTCTCACAGGAGGAGATGGCGCAGCCACTCGCTACTTTCAAGAGAACCTGGAAGGCGAATTGCAAACAGCCTTTTATCCCGATGTGCAAGCGGCCTTAGACGGGGTTCGACTCGGTCAACATTGGAGCAAAGCCGCCAATTTGATCAACAAAAACCAACGCCTTTTGGGTTTGAGTGCCCCTGTTGAAGCCGATTTGAATCGCTATGTCACGGCCCAAGCCACAACGGCTTTGTTCTCAGAGGTTCGAAAGGCCGAAGATTCCATTCGACAGGACCCGGTGGCCCGTACTACAGAAATGATGAAAAAGGTGTTTGAATACGCCGCTCAGCAGCGTCCTTAACGCGTGATGTTGAAGTGGGCCAAAATCGAAACTGGGGCCCGTATTTCAGCTATTCCTATACTGCCAGCACCCAAGCGAACGGCCGTTTCTGTGCTGAGGGAAAACACATCGTTCACGCGGTATTCAATGCCCATATTGAACATGACCAAAAAGAAAGCATCATCTTGAAAAAAGAAACTCTGCTGGCGATTGGAAAAAAATTCAAACCCAATGCCCTGACCAGAGTAGTACCACAGATGCTCGGATAAGGGACGGCGGCGTTCAACAATGATGTGGGCTCCGACAAAATCCAACTGATCATTGACGTCATCTGTAGCCATTCCAAAAGTGTAGGAAATCGACTTGAACCCTTTGAACTTTCGGTACTTCAACGACACCAAATCGGTTCTAGGGTCAATGCGATTCAAGGGAAGCAGAGCCGATAGCATAGGGTTGGCCGAAAAGCCAATGTACTTCTGTTCCAAAACGCGCAGGCTATCCAAATTGACCGTACGCAGGTAGCTCTGCGTTTTGTAGGTCATGGGTGGATAAGTCGTCTGGGCCGAGGCCGAGCTCCAAAGCAAGAAAAGAAGTAAGAATCCGGCTGTGCGCTTCATATCAGAACTGAATCACCAAAAACAAAGAACCCGGCATCATGGGCATGAGACTCTCATGAATTCGATCTTCCAGCACCACCGTTGAACCATTTCCGCTCAAGGAGCGGTACAATCGACCCACGCGGTAGTAAGCATTGGCCTCGGTATACAAACACAAATTGGGGTGAAATTGCCATTGAAAGCCCAGGAAAGGACCAGCGGCTCCGCCAAAATCTTCATCGCTCACTTCGGTTGAACTAGTGATTCTTCCCACTATGTCAATTTGCTCGGTAAGCACACTGCCTTTTCTCAAGGAGGCCTGAGCATCAAGGCCATAGGTCAGGGTAATGCCATGGCCTAAGTTTCGGCGAAATTCGCGACCCAAAATCAAGCTGTATTCCCATTCGTTACTCACGCGTGTACCACCATCAATCAAGACATCATTGGTGCCTCGGCGAAACCCATTCATTCCCATGCGCCATGCCGCTGTTTCAGCGGCATTGACACGCTTCAAAGCCAGAGCGTAGGGGTCATCCAAAACCGTACGGGTTGTATTTCCCGCCGCCCTCGATACCGCATTGGTTACGTTGATCAACATTTCCCAACGAGGTTCCGTTTGAACACTTTGAGCCTTTAATTGACCAGTGCTCATGATAAGGGCCACAAGAGCGACCAACAAAACATTATTCTTCACTTGCATGAATTCGTATTTCCAGTTCTTCCAAGCGAGCACCTTGCGCTTGAGTAATGCTAAATTCAAAACGCCCACAACGCAGATTCTCGCCTTCTACGGGTATTTTTTCGGTGCAATGAATGACAAACCCGCCCAGTGTGGTGTAATCCCCTTCGGGTATGTCTAAATCGTATTTCTGGTTCAAATGGTCCACTTCCAAGCGGGCCGAAAAACGGTAATGATTAGGGCCCAATTGAACCGCAGAAGCATCATCGGTATCAAACTCGTCTTCAATTTCTCCAAAAATTTCCTCCACTACATCTTCAATCGTTGCCATACCCGCCGTTCCCCCAAACTCATCAATAGCCAAGGCCACACTTCGCTTTTCTTGAATGAAACGGCGCAGCAATTCTTGGGCTTGCAGAGTCTCAGAAGCAATCAAAACAGGGTGAACAATGTCTCGAATGCGTTCAGGCTGATGAAACAAATCGCTGTGGTGTACAAACCCCATAATGGAATCCAATGGGTCTTGAGGGGCGTCTTCAGCCTCAGAAAGTCGGTACACCAAAATGCGCGACAATGATGATTCGATAAACAGCGATCGCAATTCCGAAATCGGCGCTTCAATGTCGATGGCCACCATATCTCTGCGGGGAACCAAAAAATCTTTCACCCGAACGTCTGAAAACTCCAAAGCATTTTTGAAGGCTTCGGTGTCGATTTCGCTCTCTTCCAAACCTTCATTCTTTTCAAGTGACGACAAGTAATTATCCAAATCGACTTTGGTAAACACCGGCGGATTCTCGCCTTGAGCTTGCTTGGTGAATATCTTGAGCAAAGCCGACGACAATTGACGGGTCAATTGAATGAGCGGCCACAGCAAAAGGTGGGACAAGCGAAAGGGGGCTGCCAGAGTAAACAACAAAGAGTCGGCATGCAACCTAAACAAAGTTTTGGGCAAAAATTCTGCGGTCACCAACACCACCAGAGTACTGACAACCGTGACCAGCAAGAATTCAGCCACGGCTCCTAAGCCAATGGGATGAAACACGCTCATCAACAAATCGCTCATGTACATGCCGTAGATAACCAAAGCCAAGTTGGTAGCGACCAGTACAGTTGAGATAAACTCGGTGGGACGCTTGGTGTACCAGGCCATCCAGCGGCCGCCCCAACCTCCGTTTTTTCCTTTCAACTCAATTCGCAAACGCGAGGCAGAGAGAAAGGCAATCTCCATGCCCGAAAAAAAGGCGATGGTGATTAGGCAGATCAAAACCACGAATATGTGGGAGGGAGGAATGGGATCCATGAACAATCAAAGATAGCAAAAAGCACATGCTATCTTTGCGCCATGTCAGAGGGAAGCGCACAAGCAAATAATCAGCCATTGATTGGCATCATTGGAGGGGGGCAATTGGGCATGATGATGCTCGAAGCCACCAAGGGATGCGCCACCCGAATGGATAAAAATTCTCAGCCCCTGCCTCCAGCCCGC
The DNA here is from genome assembly GCA_046047755.1 of Bacteroidota bacterium. Lineage (GTDB taxonomy): Bacteria > Bacteroidota > Bacteroidia > NS11-12g > UBA955 > JALRLA01. Next base: position 7,246 of record JBJOHK010000038.1, read on the forward strand.
TACCGTGTGCTTGAAGCCAGTGAAGATTGCCCTGCGGCCTACTTGGCCGATGAATTACTGCTGGGTTCGCTCAAAGACGATGCCGCCATTCGCCGCCTGGCCGATGGTTGTTCAGCGCTGACTTGGGAAATCGAACACGTTAACGTTCAAACCTTGGTGGACCTAGAAGCCAGAGGCAAGAACATCATTCCCTCACCCAAAGTTTTGCAAATTGTGCAAGACAAAGGCTTGCAGAAGGAATTTTACGCGAAAAATGCCATTCCTACGGCTCCATTTTTACTTGTTGATTCCAAACGAATCGATGCTGGGACCTTAGATGCTTTCCCCGGTGACCGAGTAGTTATAAAGGCTCGTACGGGGGGATATGACGGCAAAGGGGTGGCCATTTGCAGCAAAAGAGATCTCATGAAGGGTTATCGTCCTTTTGAAGGTCCCGTCTTGTTGGAAACCTTCGCTGAAGATGCCTTGGAATTGTCGGTCATTGTGGCCGTTGATCAGCAGGGAAACAGGGCCTGCTACCCCAGCATTGAAATGTACTTTCACCCGGTGAGCAATCTGGTTGAATTCTTGTTTTCACCTGCCCAAACACCCGCATCGGTTCAAGAACGGGCCCAAACACTGGCATTGAAAACGGTAAAGGCTTTTGACAGCCCAGGCTTGTTTGCCGTTGAATTGTTCCTGTTGCCCAACGGAACCTTGTGGGTCAACGAGATGGCCCCCCGGCCACACAACAGTGGGCACCATAGCATTGAAGGATGCGCTACCAGTCAGTTTGAACAGTTAGACCGCATATTGCTTGGTCTACCCCTTGGATCTACTGAACTCTTGCAGCCTTCGGCCATGATCAACTTAGTAGGGCCTGAGGGTTTATCAGGATCCTATCAGTTGGAAAACCATGAGGAGTGGAATCAGAGCCCAGACGTTTTTGTACATCTGTACCGCAAATCCGAAACTCGCCCCCATCGCAAACTGGGACACGTTACCGTCGTAGCCAACACGCTGGAGGAGCTGCTGGTTCGCGCCAAACAGGTGCAAAAGGAATTGAAAATTGTAGGAGTTTAACGAGCCGCCCGACCTTACACGGTCATGATTTCCTTTTCCTTGGAAACCAATAGGTCTTCGGTCTTTTTTATAAATCCGTCTACCATTTTTTGAATATCGGCTTCGGCTGTTTTGGCCTCGTCCTCACTCAAGCCATCGTTTTTCAACTTTTTGATGCGCTCATTGGCGTCTTTGCGCAGGTTGCGAATGCCAATTTTGGAATTTTCTGATTCATTCTTGGCGCGTTTCACAAGCTCCTTTCGGCGCTCTTCGGTCACTTGAGGCACATTGATGCGAATGTTGATACCATCATTTTGAGGGGCAAAGCCCAAATTGGCATTGATGATGGCCGTTTCAATGGCCTGGATCAAGGTCTTGTCCCAGGGTTGTATGCTCAAAGTGCGGGCATCGGGGGTACTAACGGTTGCCGCTCCTGTCAAGGGCATTGTTGACCCATAGGCCTCTACCATTACGCCTTCCAACATGCCTGCAGAGGCTTTGCCGGCGCGAATGCGTCCAAATTCGGTGGCGGTGTGCGACAAATTGCGCTCCAACTGATCGCTCAACTGACTTAAAACTTCGCTAACTGTGCTCATGATTTGATTTACAAAGGTACACTTTTGAATGGCAATCAATAGGCCCGCTTGCGGCTACCTTCCATG
>JBJOHK010000039.1:0-33211 GCA_046047755.1 Bacteroidota bacterium
TAACTTTGCAGCCCATTTGAAAATTTAAAGCGATGACCAAACGTACGTACCAGCCTTCGAATCGTAAACGCAAAAACCGCCACGGCTTCCGTGAGCGTATGGCTACAGCTAACGGCCGCCGAGTATTGGCAGCCCGTCGTGCGCGTGGTCGCAAGAAATTGACCGTATCTGACGAGCGCAGCCACAAAGGCTAATCTCTCAGTTCGGGTTTCTGCCCCAACATGACGAATCTGCAGCACTCCGGCTCCCTGCGGTATACCTTCCGCAAAGAAGAGCGGCTGTGCAGCGACAAGATAGTTGCCGGTCTGTTTCAGTCCGGCATTTTTGTTTCCAAATACCCCTTTCGGGCCAATGTTTTGGTGTTGCCTTCTGGCACGCCTGGCCCTCGCATTCAAATCTTACTCTCAGCCCCCAAGCGCCGGTTCAAGCGTGCTGTTGATCGCAATCGCCTCAAGCGCTTGATGCGCGAGGTGTACCGAATGCGCAAGCATGAATTGTATGCCGAATTGGAGCGCCTTGATATGCACTTAGCCGTGGCCTTGATTTACACAGGTACTGAGATGATGGATCATGCCGCCATGGAAAAAGCATTTGACAAGCTCATGCAGCGCTGGTTGCCCGCTTTGCCGGAATGGAAGGAGAGGGCCTTATGAGGAAAGTGGCCATTCTGATCATTCGACTCTATCAGGGTATGTTGTCTCCTTTGTTGCCCAGTAGTTGTCGCTATACGCCGACTTGCAGCCAATACGGTGTCGAGGCTTTTCAGAAGCACTCCTTTTGGAAGGCCTTCAAATTGACCGCTAAGCGAATAGGCTCTTGTCACCCTTGGGGTGGCAGCGGATACGACCCCGTACCATAGGGGCTTGTTTTGTTTGGAAAACACTTTGTGCAATGTGGATAAAGTGCTATCTTTGCAGCCCCAAAATACAATCAGTATGAATACCAAAACGTATGAAACTGTAATCATTTTAACACCCGTACTCTCTGAGCAACAGATGCAAGAAGCTGTTGCAGGCTACAGAGGGTTGATTACAGACAATGGTGGGGAGATCGTCCATGAAGAAAACTGGGGTCTCACCAAACTAGCCTATCCCATCGACAAAAAAGGAACCGGGTTCTATCACCTGTTCGAGTACAAAGCTGACTCGCAGTTCATCAAAACATTGGAAATCGCATTTCGCCGCGACGAGCGTTTGATGCGTTACCTGACTGTTAAGTTGGACAAGTGGGCCATTGAGTTCAACCAAAAGAAACGCAACGGCGAATTGCACGGCCAGAAAATGGAAGCTGCTGCCAAAGCTGCTGCCAAGAAAAAAGTAGAAATGGAGGACGAAGACGATGAGTAAAGATTCAAATTTCATCTTCAATCAGACACCTCAGGTGTTGCAACAGAAGAAGTACTGCCGCTTCAAGAAGCACGGCATCAAGTACATTGATTATAAAGACAAGGATTTCTTGTTGAAGTTCGTGAATGAGCAGGGCCGCATTTTGCCTCGCCGCATTACTGGAACCTCGTTGAAGTACCAACGCAAAATGTCTGAGGCCATCAAGCGCGCTCGTCATTTGGCTTTGATGCCCTTCGTAGCTGACGGTTTGAAATAAATCAGGAGGACCAAGCAATGAAAATCATTCTGACAGAAGACATCAAGAACTTGGGTTTCAAGGACGATGTAGTGGAGGTAAAGGCTGGTTACGGCCGCAACTACTTGATCCCCCAGGGAAAAGCCAAATTGGCTACAGAAGGAGCAATGAAAATGTTGGCCGAAGACATTCGCCAGCGTGAATTCAAGCTCGATAAAATTCGTAAAGACGCAGAAGCAGTGGCCGCCAAATTGAACGGCGTGTCTTTGACTCTTGCGGCTAAAACAGGAACCAGCGGTAAAATCTTCGGTAGCATCACTGCTTTGCAGGTTGCCAATATGCTGAAGGACCAGGGTTATGAAGTTGATCGTCGCAAAATCATGTTGGACGACGTGAAAACTTTGGGTAGCTACGAAGCCACTGTGAACTTGTTTAAAGATATCAGTGCGACTGTTAAGGTTGAAGTAGTAGCTGAGTAATCAGCGAAGCATCAATCGTCGCAATGGTTATTGTTGTTGTTTGTAACCGCCGGCCTGTGGCCGGCGGTTTTCATTTAGCCCCCTTATAATCGTACCTTTGCCGCATGTGGGATAGCATAGCCACCTTTGTACTCAAAAAACGCTGGTATTTCATTCTGGCCATCTTGGCTTTTACCGGTGTGATGGGATTTTACGCCACCAAGGTGGATATGGATTACGGCATGCAAAAGCTGGTGCCGAAGAACGATCCTGACTTCGTTGATTACATCCAGTTTAAAAAAACCTTCGGTGAAGATGGCAACAAACTGGTGGTCGGTTTTCAGACCGATAAATTGTGGAAGAAAGACTTCTTCAATGATTACCAAGCCCTCTGCGATAGCATCGCCCAAAACTCTTCCATTATAGAAGTTATATCGCCGGCTCGCACCTCTACCTTGGTGATGGACAGCAGCGATATGTTTCGCATGAAGCCCTTGTGTTCGGGCCCGGTGTCAACCCAGTTCGAGCTAGACAGCTTACGCGATCTCTTTGTCAATTTGAAATTCTACGATGGCTTGTTGTACAACCGCCAGTCGAATGTAGCCCTGACCTTGGTCGTGGTTAAGGATTCCATCCTTGATAGCAAGTACCGCATTCCCACCATTCAGGGCATAGAAAAGCAATTTGAAGCTTTTGCCGAGAGGCAGGGAATTGAGATGCACATTTCGGGCTTGCCCTATGTGCGTACGGCTTTGGCTACTACCGTCAAAGACGAAATCATTCTGTTTACGGGTGTGGCCTTTGTTATGACGGCCCTTTTGATTCTGCTCTTCTTCCGCTCCATTAGCACCTTAGCCATCAGCCTTTTGTTCATTGCCATTGGCGTGTTGACCATGCTCGGTTTTTCGAGCCTATTGGGCTACAAGTTGACACTTTTGACGGGTACTTTGCCGCCTCTTCTGGTGGTAGTTGGGGTGCAGAATACCATTTACCTCATCAACAAATACCACGAGGAGTACCGCCGGCACAACAACAAGGCTAAGGCTTTGGCGCGAATCATTTCTCGCATCGGGGTGGCTACCTTCTTGATCAACTTTACTACCGCTATTGGTTTTGGAACTTTCTACTTCACCAAAACTACTATGTTGGAGCAGTTTGGTTTGGTAGCGTTCTTAACCATCAATACGGTCTTCATTATCAATATCATTGGCATTCCTGCCTTGTACAGCTTTTTGCCGGTTCCTAGCGATCGCCAAACCGCCCACTTGGATGCCAAAAACGTCAACAATTTCTTGTCTTGGGTGCGCTACATGGCCTTTAACCACAAGCGCCGCATCTATTTCTGGTCCATCTTGTTGGTGACCTTTTCTGCCATATTTATGCTTCGTTTGAAGCCATTGGCCTATATGGTTGACGATATTCCGCACGAGTCCAAACTCTACCAAGATTTGGAGTTCTTTCAAGGCCATTTCAAAGGAGTGATGCCTTACGAGATTTTGGTGACCGCTGATGATGAGGGTGGCGCCACTTCTGCGGCTATGTTGAATAAGGCTCAGAGCCTACAGAAGCGTTTGCGTCGATTCCCTGAACTATCCAAACCCTTGAGTGTGGTGGAAGTGGTTTCGTTTGCCAATCAGGTTTACAACCAGGGCGATCCTCGCTTTTACCGTGTTCCCAATTCGTTTGATTTGGGTGAAATTGCCATGCGCATGCCGGCACCACAGCCGGGTCATGATGCCCTGATTCGCGGTTTGATTGACAGCAGCCAAACCACGATTCGCATTTCCTACCAAATCAAAGACGTGGGTTCTGTTCGCTTGGACAGCCTGTCTGAACAAGTAGAAGCACTGGTGCATAAGATCTTCCCAGTCGAAGAGTACAGCGTAAAAATCACGGGTACATCGGCCATCTTTTTGAAGGGCAATAGTTATCTATTCGATAGCCTTAAGAAAGCGACCTTCTGGTCATTGCTCATCATTTCTTTAACCATGGGCTTGCTGTTCCCCAGCATTCGCATGGTGATGATTGCCATCATTCCGAATTTGGTGCCGCTGTTGATCACGGCGGGAACCATGGGTTATTTCAATGTCCCCTTGAAACCCAGCACCATTTTGGTATTCTCTATCGCCTTTGGCATTACCGTTGACGCGACCATTCACTTCATGACCACCTTTAGACGCGAGCTGATCAAAAACAACCGCAGTTTGAGGGATTCGCTCAATCACACTATTTCGGAGGTAGGGGTGAGTATGGTTTATAGCATGGTGGCGGTTTGTTCGGGCTTTATGATCTTCACCTTCTCCAATTTCCAAGGCACCCAAGCCTTGGGTTGGTTGACCGGCTTGACTTTGTTTGCCGGTATGGCGGCCAATCTTTTCTTGCTCCCAGCCCTGATTCTCAGTTTTGAAAACTGGATCAACGCCCGCATGGAATTGAAAGAAACCGTATTGGATCTACCCGACGAAGACGAAGACTAAGGCACTTGATTCGCCTTGTCCGTTCGCTTGCTGAGTGCAGAAGGCAAACTTACAAGGCCAGTTGGTTGCAGCCTCTGATTTCGGCTTGGTCCATCCTTCCCAGTACTTCAAATCTCCCATCGGGGTGCATTCGACCCAAGTCGTCGGTAGCAATGAAACTGCAACTGTAGAGGTTGGCATAATCGATGATGCAGAGCCTTCCGCTGCGATTCGGCCCTAACCAAGATTGAGGATCACTGGGATCTTGAATGCCAATTTCTAAAGTGGGGCTGCATCGAAATAGGCCCTTTTCTTTGGCGTAGGCCTGGGATAGCATCTCGGTCATTCCGTATTCACTGGCAATGGGATTGGGTCCAAAGGCCTCTTGAAGCCGCTGATGAAGTTCGGCTCGGGTGAGCTCAGGGCCTCGGCCTTTCATTCCACCCGTTTCAATGATTTGGGTGTGTTTTAGGGCTGGACCTTTGTATTCGTCGGCTAATTGCAGAAGGGCAAAGCTTACGCCCCACAACAGCGTCTGAAGGCCTCGGCCTTCGGCCTCGGCCACCCGCTCCAACAAGGCCCCTCGATCCTGCAAAAAGAAACCCTTGGGTTCCAAGGCTGGCTCCATGAGTTGCTCCACCATGTAGACCAAGCTGCTGTCCTCTCGTTCCAAATAACTAGGCAGTAGGGCCATCATGGCCCAATTTTGAGGGCGGCCCCAAGCCTCGTTAAAGCCACTGAGAAAAGCTTGTTGATATAGCTCGGCTCTAGCCACTTCGTGGCGGCTTTGACCCTTGCCCGTAGTGGAAGAACTTAGGAACTGCAGTTCCGCTGGCTCACTGGAGGCATATACCCGCTGGTTTTTGAAGAAGGAAATGGGCAAAAAGGGAATTTTCGTCCAATGGTCTGGGGCGGGTTTATGAAGAGGAAACCCCATCAATTCACACCACTGGGCATAAACCGGGTTATGCTCCCTCTGAAAGTCAAAGAGCTCCCGCCAAATTTGGCTATTTTTGGACTCAAGGTTTTCGAATATGCGTGTTTCTAGAGTTTGGGCCATAGGGGCAGGATTGCTGCTGCTGACTTGCAAGGGCGAAGATACGCCTTCTGTTGAGCCCAAGCTTCAATGGGTCTCGAACACCGTTGTGGCTGCCAATGATCAGCGCGACAGTTTGGTGCTACTAGAATTGCGCTATGAAGACGGGGATGGAGATGTTGGGTTAGAACCCTCTGATTCAACCTACCCCTTCGCCTTTGGTGATCCATTTTTTTACAACCTGCAAGTTCGCTATTGGCATTTGCTTGATGGTCGATGGGTCAGACCACTCAATCCGCTGCAACCCAGTGATACCCTAGATTTATCGGAGCGCTTGCCCAATTTGACCCCTACGGGTAAACACAAGAGTATAAAGGGAAATTTGACCCTGCGCTTACCCGCAAAACCCTACCAATACGAAGGTGATACAGTGCGATTTGAATGCCGATTAGTCGATCGGGCCTTGCATCAGAGCCCTTGGGTACTGAGCGATTGGGTCGTGTTGCGGCTGCGCTAGGAGCGATGCGTAGAAGCACTAGTCTAGGTGCTCTTCCTAAAGGGCTGAAAATACGCGTTTAAGCCTGCGACAATACGCGAAAAATCAATAAATTCGTGACTTCGTGCGAATTGGCACGAAACTTGAAATCGCCCCCTCATGAAAAAATCCCTGTTGATGGTTTTGTTCTCGGTTTTGGGAATGTTGAATGCCCAGAACCAGAAACTGGCGTATGTCGATACCGAACTTATCTTGGAGCGCATGCCAGAGTTTCGTTCAGCCCAATCTCAGTTGGATGATATGGCCGTTCAATGGCAGGCCGATGCCCAGCAAATGCAAGCGCAATTGGATCAGTTGCGCAGTGACTTGCAAGCCGAAGAAGTTTGGTTGACTGCTGATCAAAAGCGGCAAAAGCAAGAGGCGATCGCCAAAGTGGAAGAGGAGCTTTTGCAATTCCGAACCGATAAATTCGGTCCCAATGGAGCGCTGGTGAAAAAGCGCGAGGAATTGGTGAAGCCCTTACAAGACAAAGTATTTGATGCCATTCAGAAGGTGGCCAAATCAGAAGGTTACAGCTTCATTTTTGACAAAGCTTCAGGGGTGCAAATGTTGTATGCCGATGCCCGTTTTGATAAGACCTACGAGGTGCTAATCGAACTGGGTGTGCCCATTGAAGATGAAGGCAACAGCCCTAGAAATTAAATCAATTAAACACACGACGAATACATGAAAAAATTCATTACTCTCAGCCTTTTGGCCGTTTTGGTGGCCATGGGCTCAGCCGTTCAGGCCCAAAAAGTAGCTTATGTAAACATTCAGACCTTGATCGATACTTTGCCTGCCAAAGATTCAGCTGAATTGAAGTTGCAAAAAATTGCGGCTAGCTATGACGAAGACCTGCGCATTTTAGAAGCTGAAATTCAGAACGAGCAAATTTCATACGAGACCAAAGCCAAAAACGGCGCTACCCAGGCTCAATTGGAATTGATCCAAAAGAACTACCAGCGTTTGGTTCAGCAGTATCAAGAGACCCAGGCCGCTGGTGAGCAGGATATGCAGTATCAGCGCGCCATGTTGTTGGAGCCCATTGTGGAGAATATCAAAAAGGCAAGTGGCGAAGTCGCCAAAACCAAAGGATATGCCCACGTATTCGATAATTCAGCGGGCATTGTGTTGTGGAGCGCCAATACAGGTGATGATATCACGGGTGCTGTCATTGCACACATGCTGAAAAACTAATTTCGTTTTGCCTAAGATTGGGGTATTCGATTCGGGCTATGGCGGGCTCACCGTGTTGCGCTCGCTCTTGGATCGATTGCCCCAATTTGATTTTGTATACCTAGGTGACAACGCTCGAGCCCCTTACGGGAATCGAAGCTTTGAAACGGTATACCAATACACCCTCCAGTGTGTCAACTGGTTGTTTGATCAGGCCGATTGTGATCTGGTCATCTTGGCTTGCAATACAGCCTCTGCGAAAGCCCTTCGTCAAATCCAGCAGTGTGACCTACCGCTGCGCTCCACGCCCAAACGCCTTTTAGGGGTAATTCGACCCACCACCGAGCAATTGGGGGAGTATACGCGTTCCGGTCATGTGGGGATATTGGGAACTCAGGGAACCGTTGATTCTCAATCCTATCCCATAGAATTGGCCAAATTCTTCCCAGAGCTATTCGTCAGTCAAGAAGCTTGCCCCTTGTGGGTACCCTTGGTAGAAGAGGGGCGTTTGCAAGAACCGGAATCTCATGCCCTTATTCAAGAGCGCTTGGATGCCTTGATGGCCCAAGATGAGCAAATAGATACCCTGTTGTTGGCCTGTACCCATTACCCCTTGTTGTTGCCCTTGTTGGAACAACATGCAGCCCCGGGAATGCGGCTCTTGTCGCAAGGAGATCTAGTGGCCGAGCGATTGGAAGATTATTTGCGTCGCCATTCTGCTTTTGCTAGCCACTTGGATCAAAACTCGGATTTAACCTTTTTTACCACCGGTGATTCTGAGCAATTTAGAAGCCGTGCTCTTGTTTTCTTTGGGCAAGAGGTAAAAGCTGAATCTGTGCAGATGGGTGAAGTCTGAGCTTGGCATTGCAAGGGCTTTGCACAATTTGTGCGAACTTTGATTCCCGCGTATTATGGCTCCTGAATACCTAAAGAAAACCTTGTCCATGTTGCCCGATAAACCCGGGGTGTACAAGTATTTCGATGATCAGGATCGCATCATTTACGTGGGCAAAGCCAAGAGCCTGAAAAAACGGGTTTCTTCGTACTTCAATAAGCAGCAGCACGAAAACCGCAAAACCTCTGTCTTGGTCAGCAAAATTCAGCGCATTGAATTCACCGTCGTCGATACGGAGATGGATGCCTTGTTGCTGGAGAATAGCCTGATCAAAGAATTTCAGCCGCGCTACAACATCAACCTAAAGGATGACAAGAGTTATCCTTACATCAAAATTACCCGTGAGCCATTTCCTAAGGTGTATGCCATGCGAAATCGTTTGGACGATGGCAGTGAGTACTTTGGCCCCTATGCTTCGCCACGCATTATGCACAGCGTCTTGGATACCGTCAAGAGATTGTATCCCACTCGGAGTTGCCACTTGGTGATGAGTGAGTCAAGCATTGCGGCTGGCAAGTTTAAGATCTGTCTGGATTACCAAATTGGAAACTGCTTGGGTCCTTGCGAAGGGCATCAAAGCGCTGAAGAGTACCGAGATAGTATAGCCCAAATTCGCCATTTGCTCAAAGGGAATTTGTCACAAGTGAGGGCGCATTTAAAGGCTCAAATGACCCAGGCGGCCGAATCTTTGCATTTTGAAGAAGCGCAAGGGTATAAAGAGCGATTGGATATGCTCGATAAGTACCAAAGCCGCAGTACCGTGGTTAATCCTTCTTTGGGCGACTTGGAGGTATTTGGTATCTCGAGCACCGAGAAACTAGCCTTCGTCAACTTCCTGCGTGTCAGCCAAGGTATGGTCATCATTTCTCGCAATTTGGAGATTCGCAAAAAGCTAGAGGAATCAAATGCCGAGTTGCTTCTGCACGCCATCTCAGAAATGAGGGCCTGCTATGGTGATTTTGGAACGGAGTTGGTTTTGCCCGAGCCTGTCGATTTGGATAGCGATGCTGCACGCATCACGATTCCGAAAATTGGCGATAAGCGCAAATTATTAGAGCTATCCTTGAAAAATGCTTTGCTGTACAAGCAGGAAAAGTTGTTGCAATATGAGAAGCTCAATCCCGATGTACGAGTAGATAGACTCATGGAGCAGATGAAAAGTGATTTGCGCCTTCGGGAATGGCCACGACACATCGAATGTTTTGATAACTCAAATTTTCAAGGGGCTTATCCGGTGAGTGCATGTGTAGTATTCAAAAATGGGAAACCAGCCAAGCAGGAATACCGGCATTTTAATGTAAAAACGGTAGAAGGCCCCAATGATTTTGATACCATGAAAGAGGTGATAAGCAGGCGCTATTCTCGATTGGTTGAAGAGGGCAAAGAGCTGCCGCAATTGATTGTAGTCGACGGTGGGAAAGGCCAACTCAGTTCAGCAGTTTCAGCCTTGAAATCAGTGGGGGTATATGGCAAACTAGCCGTAGTGGGTATAGCTAAGCGATTGGAAGAGATCTATTACCCAGAAGATCCCTTGCCCTTGTATATCGATAAAAAGTCAGAAACCTTGAAGGTGATTCAACACATGCGAGATGAGGCTCATCGATTCGGCATTACCCATCACCGCAGTCGCCGAGACAAGGGTACCTTGAAAACTGCCTTGACCGAAATTGCAGGCATTGGTGAAGAGACGGCTCGTTTGTTGCTCAAAGAATTCAAGTCTATCAAACGCATTCAGACGGCTTCTTTTGAAACCTTGGCGCCTGTAGTGGGCAAGGCCAAAGCTCAGAAAATTGTCGATTTCTACAAGGCCTAATTTACCTTCGTGTTATGCAAGCAACGCCGATTCACACGGGTTCAGATCCAGCACTTTTGTTGGATTGGTTGGAAGAAAGTAGGCGGCATGAACAGGCTTGTGTACTTTGGTCTTCGGGCCTTGAAGATGCCCATGGTCGATGGTTGGGCTTGGCTGGTTTTGGAGCCAAAACCGAGTATTTTCAGTTGTCTGAATTGCCGGCAGACCGCCTGCTAATGGGCCTTACTAGTTATGAGTGGAAGAACGAGTTGCATGGGCTTTCCAGTCGTCATCAGCTCCGTTTTGCCTGGCCTGATTGTTGGATGTTTGAGCCGATTTCGTGGCAAGGTTTGGACCGTAAGGGTCATTTTCAAGGAGAGCCTTTGTCTCGGGTTCAGGAGACTGTCTTGCCCCTTGAGCCAGTTTTGGGGACTTGGAATCAGAGCAGTAGCCCAGATTCGTATAAAGAGGTGGTGAAGCGCTTGCGACAGCATATCATTGATGGTGATTTCTATGAGTTGAATTATTGCGTGGCCTTTGAAGCTTCGGCCGAATTGGATGCGCAGTCTATTTTCGCAGATTTGGTTAGGGTTTCACCTGCGCCTTTTGCGTGTTTCGTGAAACGCGGTAATCTATACTTGATGAGCTCAAGCCCAGAGCGGTTCTTGCAGAAGAGAGGCTCTGTTCTGAGGTCGCAACCCATTAAGGGAACTAAAAAGCGAACCGCTGAGCAGTCTGAATGGGAGGCTCGCGAATTGGAACAGTCTGAAAAAGACCGAGCCGAGAACATCATGATTGTGGACCTAGTGCGGAACGATTTGTCTCGGGTGTGCAAAGCGGGAACCGTAAAAGTGGAAGAATTGTGCAAGGTTTATAGCTTCGAACACGTGCACCAGATGATCTCTACCATTAGTGGAGAGTGTCAAGGATCGATGGGTTTGCAGGATATATGGAAGGCCACCTTTCCTATGGGCTCTATGACGGGGGCTCCAAAGAAAACCGTGATGGAACACATTGATCGATACGAAGATTTCGCCAGAGGGCTTTATTCAGGATCGGTAGGGTGGATTTGGGGCGAAGACTTTGATTTCAATGTAGTCATCAGGGCCCTGCAATACGATGCAGATGAGCGACGCTTGGGCTACCAGGTGGGGGGAGCCATTACCTTTGACTCTAGTCCCCATGCCGAATACCAGGAGTGCTTGGATAAAGCGGCTGGTATTCGAGGTGCTTTGGGGCTATAGACTAGTCTTGTTGGGGAATGTCGAATTTGTACCCTACGCCCTTAACTGTGTAGATGAACTGGTTGTCCAGCTTCTCCCGGATTTTTCGAACATGAACGTCAATCGTGCGATCTACCACCAGCACTTCGTTGCCCCATACATTTTCCAAAATTTCGTCTCGGGTAAATACGCGGCCGGGTTTGGAGGCCAAAAATGCGAGTAACTCGAATTCTTTTCGAGGCAATTGTAAAGACTGCCCCTTGTATACTACTTGGAAGCGTTCTCTGTCAATATTGATCAAGCCAAAATCGTAGCGCTCAGGTTCTGGCATGTTGTACGATTTATTGCGGCGCAATAGGGCTTTAACTCGGCTCATGAGTACCCGAGGTCTGATGGGCTTGGCCATGTAATCATCAGCCCCTGCTTCAAATCCAGCTAGTTCAGCAAACTCTTCGCTTCGTGCCGTGAGAAAGACAACGGGAATATTGGATGTTTTCGGGGATTCTTTCAGTTGTCGGCAAGCTTCCATTCCATCCATCACAGGCATCATGACATCCAGTATGATCAAGTCAGGATTGACAACGTTGGCGACTTCGATGGCTTGAGCTCCGTTTGAAGCTACATGAACTTCAAATCCCTCCTTGTTCAGGGAATGACGAATCAAATCCAAGATGTCCAACTCGTCATCGGCCACTAGGATTTTTGCATCTTGTTTTGCCATATCAATGCGAAATAATTCTGTAGAAGTCATGCAGGCATTATCGCTATGTTATGGAATCGCTAAATATCGAGGCGAGGCCTCGTGGGGGCTAGGGTTGGCCTAGCAATTCTGCCAATTTGTTTTCCAATTCTTCGCCGCGCAATCCTTTGGCAATGATTCGGCCTTCAGGGTCCAATAAAAAGGTTTGAGGAATGCTGCGAACCTGGTAGATTTGGGCTGCTTCGCTGCCCCAGCCTTTCAGATCGCTGATATGTGGCCAGGTAAGCCCATCAGCAGTTATGGCTTGTTTCCAACGATTGGGGTCTTGATCCAAGCTGACGCCTAAAATCTCAAAACCTTTGTGGTGGTACTGGGCGTATAAGCGCACCACATTGGGGTTCTCCTTTCGGCAAGGACCGCACCAAGAAGCCCAAAAATCGAGCATGACATACTGGCCTCTCAAGGAGCTTAAGGATAAAGGTTCTCCAGTTGGAGTGGGGAAACTCAAATCAGGGGCTACGGCGCCTATCATCAGTTTGGCCTCTGACTCAAAGCGCGATTTCAGTAGCTGTGTGTAAGCCGCTTCTGCACTGTATGCTGTGGCCGCTTTCACCGCGTGCTGAAACAGTTCGTAGGAAGGCTCAGGCAATACACCAAATTGGATGATGAAAAAGGGGAGGAACCCGCTGCTGCGCTCCATGGCAAATTCCGTAATAGCGGCTTCACGAGACTCTAAGGTTTGGTAATACTTGCCTTGCAATTCCTGACTTCGAGCCATTCCGGCTTCATCATTTGTTAGGGTTTGGGCCTCTTTTTCTATGGCACTCAAGGTTCTTATATACCCTTGGTTTAGGTCGATCAACTTTTGCAAATCTTGGCTGGCTTCAATATGATCTCCTTTGAGGGAATAGGCCATGGGTTGGGTACTGGGGTCAATCTGAACCTGAACGCGACTCTGCTTTTCGAGGCCTAGAAATACGGCCTGTTGATCATCTACTTGGACCATGCAAAAGACAAAATCTTGGGTTTGGCCGTTGATTTGGAATTTACCACTGGCATCGGTTCTTACCGAATCCATGAAGACCAACTGCGATGGGGTCATTTCCCACAGACTGACGACGGAATTGGGTCGGTTAGCCACCTGGCCACTCACGCTAAATCCATTCTCCACTTTCTCCAAGGTGCTGTTTTGCGGAGTGGTTAGATTTTCGAGCCAGGATTTGGCTTGACTTTCGATAGATTCAGCACTCAGCTCAGCGCAACTAGAGAAACCCATGCCTACGATTGCAAGCAGCCCCATCGGGGTCAAAATGGCTTTTTTCAACATACGTAGTCAAAGATAGCAAATACCGGCCCAAACTTTTTTCTGAACCCAATTGATGAACTTGTGACGGAAATCACAGAGTTTCTGGGCGCAAAAGCTGCTGCCAAGCCTCAGGTGTTAAGGCTTGTGAAACCTCAAATTGTCCAATTTTGGTTCGCCGAAGTGCCGCCAAGTGAGCGCGTATTCCCAAACTCAAGCCCAAATCATGGGCCAAACTCCTAATGTAGGTTCCTTTTGAACAGCCTATGCGCACCTTCAAATCAGGGCCGTCTTGCTGCAATACTTCAAAGCAATAGATGGTTACGGGTCTAGCTTTCAATTGGTGATCGCTTCCCGCTCTAGCCATATCATAAGCCCTTTTGCCATCTACCTTTATGGCAGAAAATAAGGGGGGTATTTGCATGATGTCTCCTCGAAATTGGTCTAAGGCTTTTTCAATGTCGGAGGGGCTAATGTGTTCCCAATCGCAGTGTTCTTCGGGTTCGGTTTCTAGGTCGTAACTCGGTGTGCTTGCTCCTAGGCGAATGACGGCTTCGTATTCTTTGGGTTGGGCTTGTATGCCTTCGATAGTTTTGGTCTTCTTGCCGCTGCAAATGACGAGCAATCCCGTTGCTAAAGGGTCTAAGGTGCCGGCGTGTCCGATTTTTTTAGACTTGCTTAGGTATTTGAGTTTCTTGACCGCTTGAAAGGAGGTCCACCCCAGGGGTTTATCGAACAAGAAAACTTGACCTTCGTCTTGGGGTGCTGCATTTGGGTCGCTCATTCCAACACTATTTTTTGGCTGTGTTTGAACCCATCGGGGCCTTCAATTTGTAGGGTGTATACACCGCTAGAGAGGTTTTCAGTGTTCAAACGATAGCGGTGAATACCGGCGGGAAGATTCAGTTGTACCTGGGTAATCTCCGTATTGTGCCAACTTTGACCAATGGCATTGACGAGCCATGCTTCGTAATGGCCAGGCTTATCGGCCTTGATCTCGATTTGTATGCTTCGGTCCTGACTCGGAATGGGAAATACCCGCACATCGGCAATGGGCTGATCAAGTACCTTGTCGCTCAAGTTTACTCGTGCTACATAGGCCAGCATTTGGTTGTTCTTCCCGTATGATCCCACTGAATAGAATTCTCGGGGACTTTTGTATTGCATTTGGAGGCCTTCGTAATCGCCCCAGCGCTGTTCGTCGGGCGCAATGTAGCTGTAGTTGATGATGGATTCTCCTGCTCTCAAAACCGTATAGTCGCTGTATTCCCCAGTTCGGTTGCAATACAGGAAGCCGGCTCCGGGATAATGCCATTGGCTGCTGTAAACCAATGAAATCGCGACCGAAGGATCTTGGTCGGAATCTCCCGCAGCTGCAAAGGCTGGATAGCCAAACTCTAGGCTGTCGTGGGTCACCAATCGTGCCTGAATGAAGGGAATCTCATCCAAACCATAAATGACCCCGTGCAAGAGATGGGCTTGCTGGGTTTGGAAGTTCATGCAGTTTTGACCGTAGTGGATTTGGTTGCCGATGCGCACACCAGACAAGACCCGAGCGTCGTTGGTACGCAGTTTGAATCCTGGCTCAGGTTGTAGGGCTGACGGCGGAAAACCATATTCCAAGTCACTGCGCATAACCTGCAATTCGTATTCGGCTTTTCCGCTCTCCCAAGAGTTGGTGATGCGGTGCAAAAACACGGTATCATTTTGCTCGCTATAGGGGCGAACACTCATGAAATAATTATCTGTGCCTGTGGGTTGTGGCCCGTTCTGAATGGCGCATATGCTCCAAATGCTCACGCCCTCGTATTTGATGCCTCTGAAGAGATTTTGGTTCAGGGTTTGGCCGGCATAACCATCAGCTTTGTTCAGTTGCCAAATAACAGCTTCTCTAAAGCCTTCTTCCCAGGAGGTTCCATTGAGCAACAAATTCACCGTGAAAAAAAGGTCTTTGGAAGTCTGTGAAACGATGGGGTAGTCGCTCCACGCGGTATCAGCCGTAGGGCTACCATCAATTTTGTATACGTTCCAGGGTTGAGTGGGGTCTGAGCTGGTGCTGAAGCCCACCACAATAAAGCTACTGACATCAGTTGTGCCGTGCATATATACAATCATCCAACGGTCGGCTTCGGGATCGTACATCACCCTAGGGTCGTATACACGGGTCAGGGTAGGGATATCGTCTACATTCGGGTTGACCTTGCTGTAGTTGATCAGGCTCCAGGCTTTTTTTAGGCCACCATCGGGAGCCCAAACGCGAATCACGGTGTTCATGACGCTCACAAATGAGCCGTCTTTGCCGACCGCTACATGGTTGTCATTGGGAGTCCCTCCACCACCTCCTGTTTCGAAGCCTTCGAGCTGTTCGGGGGCAATGTCAGATTTGGGAGTAGGTTCTTGGTTGTAGAGTTCTCGGCCGTGAATACTGGCTTCTCGGCGGGCGTCAATCTTTTTGCGTAGTTCCTCGTTGATGCCTTCGGGTAGAGGCATTTCGCCCTCTTCCCCTTGGGGTTCTAGAAATACATCTGGGACCAAACGGGGGTCAAATACATGCCAAAGGGGAGTTTGAATATCGCGTACAACTTCCACCTCGGGCTGTTGGACTTTAACGGCCGGAATGGGGTTGCGGTCAGCTGTTTGAGTGCGGAGGCTAAAGGTTTGGGAATAAGCGGTGCTAAAGAGCAGGGCGGTGGCGCCGAGCGCAGCGAGGCGGCGATGCAGAACGGAAATGAGCGAGGCCATGTTCCAAAGTTAAGGGCTGGGCTTGATTCTTAGTTACCAAGCGTTGACTTCCATCTCCAAAGCAATGCCGTAGCGGTTCAAAATATCGGCTTGAATGTCTCGGGCCAATTGTAGAACCTCACTGCCTTTAGCTTGGCCGTAGTTAACCAGTACCAGGGCTTGTTTTTCATGCACGCCGACAGCTCCAACACGACGGCCTTTCCAACCCGCGTGTTCAATCAGCCAACCTGCGGGTACTTTTATGAGGCCCTCTCCGGCAGGGAACGATTTCGCTTCCGGATACCGCTTTTTCAGGGCTTCAAATTGGGATTCTGCGATGACGGGGTTTTTGAAGAAAGACCCGCAGTTGCCCAAAACGGCCGGGTCGGGCAGTTTGCTTTGACGAATGTGTATGACAGCCCGGCTCACATCGGCAATCTTTGGATGGGCAATGCCCCACTGTTCCAATGTCCCGGCAATGTCTCCATAGCGAATGTTTACATCGGGATTTAGGTTCAATTCCAAACAGACATGGGTGATAAAAAAGCGGCCTTTGGCCCATCCTTTGAAAATGCTATCTCTATATCCAAATTCACAGGCCTCTTTGTAAAATCGCTTGGTTTCTCCGCTGGTCAAATCGAAAGCATCCAAATACACGAATCGGTCCTTCAATTCTACCCCATACGCCCCAATGTTTTGGATTGGAGCTGCACCCACCGTTCCGGGAATCAAGCTCATGTTTTCTAAGCCTCCAAATCCCTGCTCAACGGCCCAAATGACGGCCTCATGCCATATTTCACCTCCCCCGAACTCTATGTGTACGACTTGCTGGTCACGAAATATTTCTCGCTTGCCCATAATGCGGTTCAATAGCACCAGGCCGGAAAGGTTTTGGGTAAGCAATACGTTGCTACCCCCGCCTAAAATGTGCAAATCACGATGGCTCCATGCCCCAGATTGCTGCAGTTTTTTCAGCTCGTCAAGGCTCCCAATCGAGGCCAACTCTTCGGCTTCAACGGCCAGTCCAAAGGTGTTGAATGGTTGCAAGGAGTGGGTAGACACAGGCGCAATTTACGGCTGATTGGTAGCTTGAATGCCTTGAATTTTTCGACCTTAAAGAACAACGTTCAACAAACCGAACGCTGATTGTGTAATTTTTTAAAAGATTTAATAAACAATTTCAAACCATTTGCCTCGCTGTTGGTTTACATATCCTAATGACTACCGTACTCAACATTGGAGTTTTATTGGGATTTTTTGTTCTGATGGAAGGCGTTGCATGGTTCTCCCATAAATACATCATGCATGGATTTTTATGGGTTTGGCACAAAAGCCATCACCATCCGCGTCATGGGCTGTTGGAGCGCAATGATCTTTTTGGATTTATGTTCGCTTTGCCTTCTGTTGTGCTGATAGTTTTGGGCGCGGCTGATCAAGATTGGCGAATGTTTGCTGGATTCGGTATTGCCTTGTACGGAGTGGCTTATTTCTTGGTTCACGACGTATTTGTTCACCAGCGTATTTCGGCCTTGAAAAAAGCCAAAGGTGGCTATTTCAAAGCCATGCGCGCCACGCATCATTTGCATCACGCTGTTCATACCAAGGAGGGCGCTGAAGCTTTTGGGTTTCTCTTTGTTCCAAAGAAATATTTGAGGAGGTTTCGTGGCTAAGTCAGTTTTGATACTGGGTTCGGGCTTGGGAGCGCTTTCTACAGCCCTTCGTTTGAGTGACAAAGGCTATTCGGTAAAGATTGTAGAAAAGCAATCCCGTGCCGGAGGCCGATTGCATATTTTGGAGAAAGACGGCTACACTTTTGATGTCGGTCCCAGTTTCTTCTCCATGAGCTATGAGTTCAAAGAGTTGTTTGAAAGTGTTGGTGAGCCGATCCCATTTGAGCTGAACGAATTGAATCCCTTGTACACGGTGAACATTGCCGGCCAAGATCGGGTTTTTCAAATGCATAAGGATTTGACCAAATTGGCCAAAGAGTTTGAAGGAATCGAAGATGATTTCGAGGCCAAGGCTCGTGGTTATCTAGCCGGTGCCAAATCGATTTTTCACGATACCGAATACCGGGTGGTCAAAAAGAACTTTGATTCCATTCTTCATTATTTGCTGGGTATGGCTAAGGTGCCGATCAAGCACTTACCCAAAATGTTTCGAAGTTTTTGGGCAGAACTTGAGCGCCACTTCGATAGCGAAGAGGTTAAAATTATTTTTTCCTTGGTAGCCTTCTTCTTAGGGGCGACACCCTTCAATACTCCTTCGGTGTACAACCTGTTGAACTATACAGAACTCCAATACGATGGGTATTGGAATGTAAAAGGTGGGATGTACAATATCGTGAGGGGGATGTTGCCTTTGTTGGAAGCTCGTGGGGTTCAATTTCAATACAACTGTGAAATTGTAGCGGCAGAGTATTCGGGAAAAAAGATGACCGGACTGCGCGACGCGGAGGGTACTATTCACTCGGCTGATCTTTATGTTATCAATGCCGATGCCGCTTCGTTTAGGGGTCAGTTTTTAGGCCGTAAGAAATATTCAGAAGCCAAATTGGATGCCATGGATTGGACCTTGGCTCCCTTTACTATCTACTTGGGTGTGAAGGGCAAGATTCCGGGTATTCACCACCACAATTACTTCTTGGGCAACAATTTCAGGGATTATGCCGACACGATTTTCCGTTCTTCAGTAGCCCCCGAGAAACCCTATTATTACGTCAACGTAGCCAGTAAGAGCAATCCTGATTGCGCCCCTGAAGGCTGCGAGAATTTGTTCATTCTTTGCCCAGTTCCGGACATGAGGGTGAAGCCTGATTGGAGCGATGCAGAGACCTTAGCCCAAGGTATCATTGAAGATTTGGGCGAGCGGGTAGGTTATGATATTGCCTCCAATATTGAATCCAAAACCATCTACACCCCTGTTGATTGGGCTTCCATGTTCAATCTATACCGTGGCAGCGGATTGGGATTGGCTCATGGCATGAACCAAATTGGCGCTTTCCGTCCAGCCAATAAGGACGAAGAATTAAGTAACGTCTATTACGTAGGGGCTTCGACCGTTCCGGGAACCGGTCTGCCCATTGTTGTCATTGGTTCCCGTTTGGTAACAGAACGCATTCAAGATGAGCATTCAATTGTTTAATCAGACCTCCCACGCGATTTCCAAGAAAATCGCCTTGAATTACAGCACCAGTTTTTCACTGGGCATTCGTTTGCTGGCCAATGAATACCGCTGGGCGGTATTTGCCACTTACGGATTTGTGAGATTGGCCGATGAAGTCGTTGATACCTTTCACGGTTTTGATAAAGAGAAATTGCTCGCTCAATTGAAACAACAAACCTATCAGGCTTTGGAAGACGGCATTTCTACCAACCCCGTTTTGCATTCCTTTCAATTGGCGGCTAACCAGTATGGTATTGGTCATGAATTGATTGAGCCCTTTTTCGAAAGCATGGAAGAAGACCTTGGAACCACTGAGCACAATCGTCAGAGTTACGATACCTATATATTCGGCAGTGCTGAGGTAGTGGGACTAATGTGTTTGCGTATTTTCTGCAATGGCGATCAAAGAGCCTATGAGAAGTTGAAGCCCCATGCTCAGAGCTTGGGAGCGGCATTTCAAAAAGTCAATTTTCTTCGAGACATCAAGAGCGATGTAGAAGATAGAGGAAGGGTTTATTTCCCAGGAGTAGATTTTGACAGCTTCACCGACATGGACAAGATGACCATCATTCAAGAAGTAAAGAAAGATTTTGAACATGCCTACAAGGGCATAGTCGCTCTGCCTGTGGGTTGTCGTTTGGGTGTATACACGGCTTATGTGTACTACTTGAAATTGCTAGAGAAAATCGAACGCACTACTGCGCAACAAATATTAGAGGCACGCATTCGCATTCCCAATTCACAGAAAATGGTCTTGTTGGCCAAGTCGGTTTTGCGGGAGCGCACCATGGCTACACCTAGCTACTAAGCAAATAGCCAAGAGAATACTTCATCTACCCGGCCAAAACTGTGAACCTTAATGCTCCATTTGGGGTCGGCCTGATACTTGTTGTATTTGGAGATGATGATATCGGTAAACCCTAACTTTTCGGCTTCTACGATTCGCTGTTCGACGCGTTGAACCGCTCTAACCTCACCCGATAATCCAATTTCAGCGCTGAATACACAGCCCGCCGGTATAGGCTCTGAGTGGTAACTGCTCATGATGGCCGCCATTAGGGCTAAATCGATAGCAGGATCTTCCAAGCGCAAGCCTCCTGCGAGATTGACAAAAACATCTTGAGCCCCCAAACGGAAACCACAGCGTTTTTCCAATACGGCCAATAGCATGTTTAATCGGCGCAGATCAAACCCGGTGGCTGAACGCTGTGGGGTGCCATACACGGCTGAACTTACCAAAGCTTGGGTTTCCAACAAAAGGGGGCGAATTCCTTCTAAAACGGCCGCAATTCCTACACCGCTCAATTTTTCTTCCCGCTGGCTCAGCCAAATTTCTGAGGGGTTCTTGACTCCTCTAAGGCCCTGGCCGCTCATTTCATAAATGCCCAATTCATGTGTGCTTCCAAATCGGTTTTTGAGGGTGCGCAATATGCGGTAGTTGTGGTGACGATCTCCTTCAAACTGAAGAACCGTATCCACCATATGTTCCAGGATCTTTGGACCTGCTATGCTGCCGTCTTTGGTGATATGGCCTACAAGAAAAACAGGGATTCCTGTTTCTTTGGCGTACTGAAGCAGCCTCCCTGTACACTCTCGAATTTGGCTAATGCTGCCCGGCGTGGCTTCCAAAGTATCGCTGTACAGGGTTTGAATGGAGTCTATGATGAGCACCTCTGGGGGTTCAGAATCTACCCACTTGAGGATGTTTTCCAGCATGGTTTCGGTCAAAACCCGACAACTGCTGTCCAATTCGCCCAAACGTTCAGCACGCATTTTGATTTGGGTTTCGCTCTCCTCTCCACTGATGTATAGGGTATTGGCTTTGAGTGTCAATGCCATTTGAAGCAGCAGGGTGCTTTTCCCAATACCGGGTTCTCCACCCAGTAATATTACGGCTCCTGGTACCAAACCTCCACCCAAAACCAAGTTCAATTCGGCATCGGGCAATTCGAGGCGAATTTGATTTTCGGTCTCAATTTCCTTTAAAGTACGCGCTTGAACGGTCTTGGCATGGCTGCGCTTCCATACTTGCACTTGCTGAGTGGGTTTGATTTCTTCAGCAAAGCTATTCCAGGACTCGCATCCTGGGCATTTGCCCACCCACTTGGGGCTCTCATACCCGCAGCTGCGGCAGAAAAAAGCAGTTTTTGTTTTGGCCATACCCGAGAATTCCAAAGGTCGGAAAATCCGACAGAAACTTGTCGAAGAAAGCGCAATTAATCGTTTCTCTTTCTCGCAGTTCTGCTGAAAAACGCCGTAATTTTGTAAACCTTTCAACCATGTCAAACGATTTGCAAGACGTAGTAACGGTTTACGCCGAAGCGACACCCAACCCTGAGAGCATGAAATTCGTGGCCAACAAGATGTTGTTGCCCAATGATTCTGCTGATTTTCGCCAAGCCGAGCAAGCTGACCGCAGTGCCTTGGCCAAAGCCTTGTTTGAGATGCCTTTTGTTCGAGGTGTGTTCATCATGAACAACTTTGTAAGCATCACCAAGAACAACGATTACGAATGGTTTGATTTGATTCCTGATTTGCGCAATTTTTTCACTGAATGGATCCAAGACGGCAAAGAAATTTTGGCCCCAAAGAAAGAGTTGAATCCGGAAGAAGAGACCGCCATTGAGCGCAAAATCAAACAATTGTTGGAAGATCATGTAAGACCGGCCGTAGAAATGGACGGGGGAGCGATTGATTTCAAATCCTTCAAAGACGGCATAGTTACCGTTGAGATGAAGGGCTCGTGCAGCGGTTGCCCATCTTCCACCATGACTTTGAAAGCGGGAATAGAAAACTTGCTCAAACGCATGGTGCCCGAAGTAGTTTCTGTTGAAGCAGAAGCGGGTTAAACTTCATAGAACTCGATTGAAAAGGGCGACCCAGCGGGTCGCCCTTTTATTTTGGCGCCATTTGGCCCATATTTGTTCATTCTGGAACTTATGCCAAACACCACAATGACATTGAATGACCCCGGTTTTGCGTCCTTGCACGCCATGTTCGAGCATGCAGCCCACCAATTGAATACACCTGATTCTGCATACCTAAAACACAAGGTTGCGGGTGAGTGGGTAGATATCAGCTACCGCAGCATACTCGACGAGGTGCAGTCGTTGTGTTCCTATTATATGGCTGTAGGCTTGGAAAAAGGAGATCGCGTGGCCCTGTGTATGGACAATTGTCCTGAGTATTATTCCATCGACCAGTCATTGCAAAAAATGGGCTTGGTCAACGTGTCTATCTACACCACCTTGACGGCCGAGGAGACAGCCTTCATTCTAAATGACAGCGGGGCGAAATTGCTGTTTACGGGCAATGCTTTTCTGCTGAAAAAATTCCAAAAAGTCCAGGATAAATGCCCGACGGTTCAAGGGGTAGTTCACTTGCCCAACGATGGTGACGGCTCAGGATTGGTTTCCAATTACAACCAAGCCAAATCGGTAGGTGCACAGCAACTCGCCCAGCATGATTCGGCTATTGCAGAGCGCTACGCTTCTGTTACGAGAGAAGACCTGTCCACCTTGATTTATACCTCGGGCACAACGGGAGTGCCCAAAGGCGCTATGTTGACTCATTGGAATTTCATGAGCAACTGTTTTGATGCCAAAGACCTGGTTCCTAGCATTGGGCCCAACGATGTTTACTTGAGCTTTTTGCCATTGAGTCACGTTTATGAACGATTGGCTACCATGTACCTGAGTACTTACATTGGGGCTGAAGTAGCCTTTGCTGAAAACATCGATAAGGTAGCACAAAACATCACCGAAGTGCGCCCGACCTTGATGGCTACGGTTCCCCGTTTGTTGGAGCGCGTTCACGACAAGGTGGTTAAAAATGCCACGGAAAGTGGAGGGGTGAAGGCCAAGATATTCTGGTGGGCTTTGAATACCGGTAAGCAAGTTCGCGCAGCTGAGATGGCCGGGAGTAAACCGGGTTTGGGTCTTTCCATTCAAAGTGCCCTGGCTGAAAAGTTGGTGTATTCCAAGATTAAGGCCAAAATGGGTGGTCGTCTCAAGTTGTTTGTAAGCGGCGCAGGGGCTCTGCCTCCACATGTGGGTGAATTTTTCTCTTACTTAGGGTTAAAGGTGCAAGAGGGTTATGGTCTGACCGAAACTTCTCCTTTGGTGACGGTCAATGAGTTTCATCGCCAAGTATATGGAACTACGGGTCGCGTAGCGCCTCGCCAGCAAGTGGCCATTCAAAACATCGAAACGATGGAGATGATAACGGTCCAAGACTACAACAGTTTCCAGCCTGATTTCAAAAGTGCTGAAGGAGAGATTTTGGTCAAGGGGCCTAATGTAATGAAAGGTTACTGGCAGAATAAGGCTGAAACCGATATTGTCTTCGACGCCGACGGATGGTTTCATACAGGTGACATCGGCCGATTCGAATTGGGCTATTTGAAAATCACGGATCGCTTGAAAAATATGTTGAAGACCTCATTGGGTAAAAACATATATCCGACGCAAATTGAGAATGTATTGCTCAAAAGCGAAAAGATAGATCAGGTGTTCATCATTGGCGATAAGCGAGAATATTTGACCGCCATTGTGGTGCCTTCACCCGATGCAGTAGCTGAGCAAATGCCGTCTAAGCAAGAATGTTTGAAACAAGATTCTGTATTCATCGACGATGCCGAGCTGGCAGCGTGGATGGCCAAAGACATCAAGCGTTTGGGCAATGAATTGGCCAAATTTGAACGTCTGAAAAAGTTTGTGGTCAAACGCGAACCCTTTACCATTGAAAGTGGAGAGATGACCATTACGCTGAAGGTCAAGAGAAAAGTGGTGCTGGAGAATTACGCCGA
The DNA here is from genome assembly GCA_046047755.1 of Bacteroidota bacterium. Lineage (GTDB taxonomy): Bacteria > Bacteroidota > Bacteroidia > NS11-12g > UBA955 > JALRLA01. The sequence continues at coordinate 23,852 of JBJOHK010000039.1, forward strand.
TGCTGTCGAAGGAATGTATGACGACACTTGTGCGTTCATGACCAAGATTTAAAACAGCTTCATCCAGGCAAAAAGGGCCATGAAAAAGCCCAGTTGAATGAAGTAAATGGTGCCGGCCACACGGTTATGGCTGGGCTTACTGCTGCTGAAAAGAACATACAGGAAGACAAAAGACAGGGCGAACCAGGCTATGTAATTTTGCATAGGGATGGGCCCTCTCCAGTGCCAAAAATCAAAGCGCACGGCTACGGGTTCTAAGAAAAAGTCATACAGCGTCATCATGGCCGCACCGCCAAGAGAAAGTAAGAATTTGTTTTGACTGCGGCCAGCCAATAAGCTAGAGGTATAGAATACCATGGCTGCCCAATTCAAACCGATCAAATAGGGCACATGGTTCCATCCAGGGCCCAAGGTCTTGCCGTAATAATAGGAGCCAAAGATGGCGCCCGTTTGCACGCCGATTACTTCTACGCCAAAACCGAGCAATCCAATAGCCAATAGGGTGGTTACATGGGCCAGCATCCATTTTGGATGAAAGAGCCAGGCCACGGCAAATGCACCCGCTATGTTGTAAGGGGTAAGCCACATGAACAAAGGGCGCGCAGCGGGAATGATAAAGCCGGCAAGACCTATGGCATAAATGAGGCAAATGGCTGCAATGAATCGATTTTCTACGCGGTTCATAGGGATGGGATACTAGCGGCAAATCTCCGCTTTATTCGCTAGGGGCACAAATTTTCAAAAAGTGCGAAGCCCCAAGAGCCAAATTTAGGCTCCAGCGTCCCGAGATTTTGGTGAAAGTACCGGGTTGAAAATTGGAAACCCTTGAGGGATAAGGGTTTTGTCGAAGAAAGAAAGTTTGAATAAAAAAAAAATTTTTTTTGCAAATATTCATCGCGCCTATATTTTTGCACCACACTTAAATAGGAAAAAAATGAAAAAAATCTCTTTTGTAATCGCTGCTTGCACTTTGTTCGTGTTCGCTGCTTGCGGTGGCAACGATGCTGCTGCTGAAGAAACTGTTGACTCTGCTGCTGTTGAAGCTCCCGTAGAAGAAGCTCCCGTTGAGGAGGCTGCTGCTGACACTGCTGCTGCTGAGGCTCCTGTAGCTGAAGAAGCTGCTGCTGAGTAATTCACAGTTATCCACATGAAATTCAGAGGCGCTTGGCAACAAGCGCCTTTTTTTTTATTTTTGTATCAGTGAAGAATATTTGGATCATACTATTCGTTGCATTGGCCGGCATCTCTGTCGCCCATGCAGCACCCGTAACGGAACCTCCCGTGACGGTTAATGGTGGTCCTGAGTTCACGATCAATCCCAACCCTGTTACGGGTTCTTACTTCTATGTGAATTTGATGTTCTCTGAAGTGGAATACCCGAATGCGGTCATCATGATCAATGATGTGTTGGGAAAAGCGGTGTATGTGCAGAGCATCAAATCTGCCGATTTTGCCGCTGGTAAGGTGCGTATCAGCACCGTAGACGCCATGATTCAAAACGGTGTGTACTTTGTTCAGGTGAAGAGCGGTGATAACACCCGCACCCTGAAATTGGCTATTCGCTAATGCCCTCTTTCGTTATTCGGCCTGCTAGTCCTCTAGATGTTCCTGCTATTCACGGGTTGATAGCTGAATTGGCAGAGTTTGAAAAAGCCCCGCATGAATTTGTCGCCACAACAGAGACTTTGTCGGAGGTATTGTTTGGGAATGAGCCTTGGGTATGGGCTTGGGTGGCTGAGTTGAATGCCGAAGTTGTAGGTACCGCCATTGTTTACAGGCGGTATTCGACTTGGAAGGGGCCCGTCTTGTACCTAGAAGATTTTGTGGTTCGAGAATCACATCGATCTCAGGGCATAGGGAGCGCATTGTTTGAAGCGTGCCTGGATTTTGCTCGTGAAAAGAAGTATCCCAGAATGGTGTGGCAAGTATTGGATTGGAACCAGGAGGCTCATCGCTTTTATCAGCGATATGGGGCTTGGTTTGATGCCGGCTGGTGGAACGCCGGAGTAGACTTATCCACATGAGCCTTCGGGTATTTGCTTGGATCTTGGGCTTGCTGAATGCGGCCCTCTTGATGGTCTTTGCTTATGGACCCCCTTCTCATGATTGGGCCTTGGCTCCTAAGGCCATAACAATGGCTTGGACCCTTTTGACGGGTAGTTGGTTTCACGCAGACGCACAACATTTATTTGGGAATCTGATTTCGATCAACGTTCTGATGCTTGGCGTATATTTTACCTGGCCTCGTCAATCCATTCGTTTGTGGCTGTGGTCCTGGTTGCTGAGTTCTGTAATGTTATTTTTAATCGGCGAATTGGGAAGCCGTCACATTGGTGCCTCCACCTGGGTGTATTCGCTCGGATTTTTCTTGATGTTTCAAGGCCTTCTGTATAGGCATCCCCTTTATCGCCGTATGGCCTTTGCCGCTGTGCTCTGGTATGGTAATATGTGGCAAGGCATGATTCCTTTGTTGGTTCCTGAAAATGTAAGTTGGGAGGGCCATCTGTCAGGAGCCATCGCAGGTGTACTGTATTTGCTGATATTTAGAAGATCCATGCTGTCACAAGCCATGCCAATGGCCTCCATGGAGGGACTTGATGGGTCTGATGCTGAGGAAAATCCGTACGATCAGCTTTGAGCTTCTTTGGGCTCTTCAAACAGGAATACGAAGGCAACAGCGACGGCCAATGAATAGGCGGCAAAAGCAAGCCAGATACCGTGCCAGTCTTTCGTGCCGTTGGCATCTTCAAAAAATCGGCTGATTACCCATCCGCTGCTAAGGCTACCCAATACGGCGCCAAAGCCATTGACCATCATAGTAAATAATCCCTGAGCTCGGGAACGAATGCTGGGATCTGCACTCTTTTCGATGTACAAGCTACCCGATACATTGAAGAAATCGAATGCCATGCCGTAGATGATGCAGGAAGTTACGATCATCCACAAACCGGGGCCGGGGTTTCCATATGCCAACAAACCGAAACGCAAGACCCAGGCAAACATGCTAATCAACATGACTTGTTTGATGCCAAATCGACGCATGAAGAAAGGAATAGCCAAAATGAACAGAGTTTCACTGATTTGTGAGATGCTCATGATCATGGCGGGGTATTGAACCGCCAAGGATTTGGCGTATTCGGCCTGGCCATCAAACCCATGCAAGAAGGTGTCGCCGTAAGCATTGGTCAACTGCAGCGCTGCCCCGAGAAGCATGGAGAACAAGAAGAAGATGGCATAGCGTTTTTCCTTGAGCAAGGCAAAGGAGTCTAATCCCAATGATGACCATAAACCTTTTTTTCGGGTTTCTTTGCCCAAGGGAGGGCAATCGGGGAAGGTGAAGGCGTACAAACCCAATAGAATGCTTACAGCGGCTCCCAGGTAAAACTGATTGGCTGAGGTTTCGTTATGGGTTAAGCTCACGGTCCACAAGGCGACAATAAAGCCTATGGTACCCCAGACGCGAATGGGAGGGAAAGCCTTAACCACATCTTCGCCTTTGCTGCTCAGCAGATGATAGCTAACGGTATTGGAGAGCGAAAGCGTAGGCATGTAAAAGATCATGGTGAGAAGGATGCGCCAAAACATGTCTGCCGGGCTTGTTGCGCTGGGAACAAAGTATAATCCTACTCCCGCTAATATGTGATATAGGCCATAGAGTTTCTGAGCCGACAAAAAGCGATCAGCGATTATGCCCGATATCGCCGGCATGAACAATGCCGCAATTCCCATGGTTGAAAAGATGACTCCGAAGTCTTGGGAATCCCATTTTTTGGTTGTGAACCAATAGGCACCAATGGTTATGAGCCAACATCCCCAGACAAAAAACTGGAGAAAACTCATCAGGGTTAAGCGAAAGCGAATCACAATAAGGAGAGTTGAATAAGGCTGTAAATTCGCTCTTTTCTAGGAAAGTTCTAGGCTGTTTTCAATTCCATCGATCATGGCATGTATGACCTTGATGTGAATCTCTTGAGCTCGATCGGCAAATTCGCTGAATGGAGCCCGAATTTCGATGTCCAGTTCAGATTTCATTTTACCTCCATCTTTACCCGTTAATCCAATGCAGGTCATTCCCGCTTGTTTGGCAGCAGCGATGGCATGCAGGATGTTTTGGCTATTTCCACTTGTGGAAATGCCCAGCAGTATGTCTCCTGGACGACCCAAGGCCTCTACGTAGCGAGAGAATACATATTCGTACCCGTAGTCATTGCCCACACAAGACAGGTGACTAGGGTCAGAAATGGCCATGGCGGCTAAGGCTTTTCGGTTGTTTCGGTAGCGGCCGCTCAACTCTTCGGCAAAATGCATGGCATCACAGTGACTGCCACCGTTGCCGCAAGCGATGATTTTATGGCCGCTTTTGAGGCAATTGGCCATGGCCTTAACGGCTTGGTCGATGTGTCCCAATTGCTCCTCGTTGGACAGGAATTGGTCCAATACCTGTTGGGCTTCTTCAAAATGGTTGCGTACGCGACTCATCGTTCTTTGAATTGGGTCAAACCATCTTTTAAGAAGGTGACAAAGGGTTCAACATTGAATTGGAAGTAATCGGCGCCGAGTGCGGGTTGAAGCAAATTTTCATCGGCATCCAATAAACAATACAAAGGCTGAGTGGTTTTACCGAAGTAGCACTGTTCGATTTCTGCATTTTTATCACCCAGTGTTTTTACGCGTTTACCGGTGGCCTTGCCGATGAATTGCTCGGCTTCAGGCAGCACAATCTTTTTATCATCGACATAAAGGGAAACTACCACATAGTCGTTTTTTAGCATCTTGAGAACCGCTTCGTCTGACCATACCTTTTCTTCCATTTTTCGGCAGTTCACGCAGCCGTGACCTGTAAAATCAATGAATAGAGGCTTGCCCAATGTTCGTGCCGCTTGAAGGGCTTCATCGTAGTCATAGTACCCGGCAATGCCGTGTGGGATGTGTAACTGGTCGCTGTATTTGGGAGTGCCAATGACGTTGCCTTCTCCATGTTCAGGACCGCCTAAACGAAAGTCTTGGGTGCTCATGGGAGGGAGGTATCCGGCGAGACCTTTCAAGGGGGCTCCCCACATTCCGGGTACCATATATACCACAAAGGTGAAACTTATGACAGCAAGGGCCAAGCGACCTACTCCCAAGTAGGGCATGTCGCTATCGTGTGAAAATTTGAGTTTCCCGAGCAAATAAAAGCCCAGCAATGTGAAGACGACAATCCAAATGGCTAGGTATATTTCACGATCGAGCAAGCCCCAGTGGTAAGTCTGATCAGGAATACTCAAGAACTTCAAGGCAAAAGCCACCTCTACAAATCCCAGAACGACTTTTACACTGTTCAACCATCCGCCACTTTTGGGCAAGTTGTTTAACCAGCTTGGGAACAAAGCCAGCAAACCAAAGGGAAGGGCAAAAGCCAGGGAGAATCCAAACATAGCTACGATGGGGCGCATAAAATCTTGACCGGTAACAGCTTCGACCAAAACCGTACCCACGATGGGGCCTGTGCAAGAGAAGGAGACCAAAGCGATAGTGACAGCCATGAACACGGGTCCTAAGAAACCGCCTTTGTCGGCTTGCTGGTCTACTTTATTGACGATCCAAGAGGGTAGGGTGATCTCAAAGGCTCCAAAGAAACTAGCGGCAAATACCAAAAATATCACCGTAAAGAAGACATTGGGTACCCAGTGTGTGCTCAGCCAGTTGGCGGCTTGAGCGCCAAAACTGGCGGCCACTATGGTGCCAATGATGGTGTACAAAGCGATGATCGATACAGAGAAAATCAGCGAGTCTCGAATGGCTTGAGCCCGTGAGTGATTTTTGATGAAAAAGGATACCGTCATGGGTATCATTGGGAATACACAAGGGGTTATTAAGGCGGTAAAGCCACTGAGCAAGGCCAATAAAAATAAGCCCCAAGTCCCACTGCTACTTTCTTCTGCCGCTTGGCCATTGAAGGTTTTGGTTTCGCAGGGCTGCATTTGGCCATTGCTGGAAATGTATCCTTTGCTAGAGGAGCTCTCAATAGGCGCAACGGGGACAGCGGCCGTGTCGATCGTCTCCTGTACGGCTTCAGGCTCTTCTTCAACAGGGATAGTAGATTTTTCCTCTCCCAATACCGCCAGTGCAGGAACGGTAATGACCATATCTCGAATGCTTTCACAACCGCTTTCGTTGCAGATTTGGCCATTGAAAACGACTTGGTAGCTGGGAATGTTTTTTAGGGCCTTTAGCGATTGGCGAAATTCTCCTTTACCGGTAAACTCTCCAGTTGAACAATTCCAAATTTCCGTCTCTTTGACCATGTGGTCTCCGATGCCCCGAAAACTACCTACCCATTCAAGACTCGCTACTTTGGGGAAATCCAAGCTTGCGCGAATGGGGCCATCGAACTCAGAACAATCACTTTTTTCACTGTAAACATGAAAACCGGGCGCGACATCAAATTTCAAGGATAGATCAATGGTCTCACCTGCTTTTGGCTTGGTGTTTGAATAAGTGGCTTTGAATTGAGGTTTAGGAAAGCTGCCTTGTGCGATGGCGCTCATTGCGGCCCCTAAAACAATCGAAAAGAGAATTATGCGCTTTTGCATGTTCCACAAATTTCGGCCAAAGTATTGGATTAACCGCGAGTTGGTGTACTGCTTTGTGGGCAAGCCGAGGAGCGGTGCAGAAGCCTTTTTGGGCCCAAAAAGGCTCGAGGTTAAGTTTGACTTCGTGTTTCGACGTGGGGTATGCTTGGCTGTGGCCTTTGGGGTATTGAGTCTATGGGCTCAAGTGAAAAGCGCAAAGCAATACATCGATAGTTTTTCTCGAGCGGCCATGGTTGAAATGCAGACCTATGGTGTGCCTGCTAGTATAACCCTGGGTCAGGGCATACTGGAAAGTGCTTCTGGAAATAGCAAATTGGCGGTCGAATGCAACAACCATTTTGGTATTAAGTGCCGCAGCACCTGGACAGGGGGTACTTGTTTGGCTGATGATGATGCGAAAGATGAGTGTTTTCGGAGCTACCCCTCGGCTATGGATTCCTACAGAGACCATAGCCTTTTTTTGAAAAATAGCAAACGCTATGCTTCTTTGTTTGAACTGCCGGCTACTGATTATGTGAACTGGGCACACGGTTTGCGCTTGGCAGGCTATGCTACCAACCCGGCCTATGGAGATATTTTAATCGGCGTAATAAAGCGTTATAGACTAGGGTATTACGATAGTTTGGTGGTGCTGGGTCCGGAGTATTTTACAGGTCGAGCCGATACCTTGCTAGCCATGGAGATCAATGGGCTGCCAGCTGCGGCTGTTCGCCAAGGTCAGGGTGTGAGTACCATATCTCAGCAAGGGGGAGTTCCTGTTTCTAAGCTATACAAGTACAATGATTTACAGCCTGGGGCGCCGGTGAATCCTGGAGATATTTTGTATTTAAAACCCAAGCGCCGTGAATCAAATTTGGCGACCTCTCACACCGTGAAGCAAGGCGAGCATATTCGAGACATCGCTCAACAATACGGCATCCGTACCCGAGCATTGTACAAAATGAACCTGTTGGATTACGAGTCGCAAGAACAAGTTTCACCCGGGGAGGAATTGGTTTTGCAGGGTTCTAGACCAGCCAAACCCAGTACCTATGTTTTGCCCTCGGCGACTGTTCAAGATACGGTCTATTCACGCGATGGGAACAAGGCGTATCACGTCGTACGTAGAGGAGAAACCCTCGAGGCTTTAGCTCTGCGTTACGGGCTGGACAGAGTCGATTTGTTTCGGTGGAACAATTTGGAATCTATGGAATTATTTCCGGGGCAGGTCTTGATTTTAAACCCGGGTTTGCGCAGCGGAATGCAATCTAGCTCTGAAGGAAATAGCCATAGTCGCTTGGTAGAAAAGCACCAGGTTCAAGCTGGCGAGACTTTGTGGTCAATTGCCAGGATGTACCGCTTATCAGTTGAAGAGTTGATGAGCTTTAATGAATGGTCAAACGCCGGGAATATTCAGATTGGTCAATGGCTGTGGTTGGTTTCGTCTCAAGGGCGCAGCGAAGAAGTTCCTGCAGCGAGTCGAGTTCACTTCGTCAAACCCGGTGAAACCCTGTTTAGAATTTCCCAATTGTATGGAGTCAGTGTTGATGATATCATGACGAAAAATGAGTTGAGTCATACTCATATTAAAGTGGGCGATCGTTTAGAGATTCCTTAACGACTGATTATCTGACATTTGTAAATTTCATTCCCTTTACGAAAGAATTTAAGCGCGCGATGATGGTGTTTTTTCGCTCCTGATTTTTTGTAAAACTGGTTTCAAAAGGTACTCCTTAGATTAAATCCCTATTTAACCACTCATTTACATGAAACTCACTAAAACGCTTAAAAACTTGGGTTGGAAGGCATGGCTACTCATGGCTTCTACCTGGGGATTCGGGCATGCTGCACAGGCTCAAATTTGTGCGGCTACGAACTCCTATGGATGCAGCATCGATTGGTTCGATGCCGTGACCATTAAAAACAGCAAAGGCCAGGTGGCATCTTTCTCGGGTTTGACTTGTGGAAACACAGGGGCAACCAACAAGTTGATGACCAGCGGTCCTTGCATTGACATTACTCCTGGCGAGGAAATTGAAATGTACATCTCCAACGGCTGCTCTTACGGAGAATGGGCAGGTGTATGGTTGGATTTGAACCGCGACAACAATTTTCAAACCACCGAATGTATTTCAGGTCCCTCAGGTCCATTTGGACTAATTGGTGCCTACCAAAACAAAACGGTAAAGATCAAAATACCTTGCGGAAATCAAAGCGCGGGTACTGCCATTTTGCGTGTTCGTTGTTTGTATAGCACCTTCACGACCTCACAGGGTTGCGGAACTGTGAACAACTATGGCAACATCATGGACTTCGAGGTGAACATCTTGAATGTAACCAAGCCTACTGCCTCTTTCTCAGTTCCAACCGGTACGAGTTATGTGAAATCTCCAACGGTTTTCACGGCAGGTGGTGGAGGAAACTGGACCTACAATTGGACCTTTGACCAAGCTTCAACCATAGTTTCTAATAACGCAGTGAAGGGCATTGCCTCTTGGAATAACGCAGGAACATACGATGTAAAATTGGTAGTGGACTATTGTGGAGACAAAGATTCTGCTGTGAATACAGTGAAAATTGTAGCTCCTACAGCGGCTCCTAATGCTGACTTTATTTCTGATTTGAATGAAGTAGAACAATACTATAACGTTCAGTTGTTCGATTTGAGTGACAACGGCGCTTATAAGTGGAGCTGGGAATTGTATTCTCCTACTGGAGCCGATGACCAAACCGCTACCGATCAAAACCCCAGCTTTACCTTGAATGAGTTTGGTTGGTACAAGGTGTGCTTGACCTCTGAAAATGA
>JBJOHK010000040.1:0-7082 GCA_046047755.1 Bacteroidota bacterium
CAGTCGGCTTCGGGCATTGAAATTGTACCACAAATAAACCCCCACTATTCCAGCAGTCACCACCGAAATCAAGATCAGGCGTGTGGCAATTTTTCGAAAGTTGTCGCTGGGTTTATTCATGATGCAAAAAAACAAAAGGGCCGTCATATGACGGCCCTTTGCATAGAATAAATATTCGAATTAGTCGTGCTTCTTTTTGCAGCAAGGCTTCACTTCTGAGCAAGCAGGAGCAGCCGGAGCCTCAGTATCGGGAGCTTCAACAGCAGGAGCCGCTTCAGCAGCCGCTTCAGCGTGAGCGTGGCCTTGGCAACCTGCAGCAGGAGCAGCAGACTCAGCTTGGGCATGACCCTGGCAAGAACCAGAAGCAGCAGCACCTGACTGGCTGCAAGACTTCTTAGGAGCAGCAGGAGCCGCTTCAGTAGCCGCTTCAGCGTGAGCGTGGCCTTGGCAACCTGAAGCAGGAGCAGCCGCCTCAGCTTGGGCGTGACCCTGGCAAGAAGAAGAAGAAGAAGAAGAAGCACCTGACTGGCAGCAAGACTTTTTAGGAGCAGCAGCCGAACCTTCTGTTTGGGCTTGACCTTGGCAAGCAGCGGTGGCGTCTCCGCCTTTGCAGCATTTTTTGGTAGGCGCTTGTTCAACAGCAGGAGTAGCCACTACTTCAGCAGGAGCTTCTGTTTGAGCATGGGCAACAACGCCAAAACCCAAACCCATTATCGCGATCAATACAATCTTTTTCATATCCGTTTTAACAAAGATAATTATTTCCATTGAGCCACAATGGTTTCGCCACCGACCGTCTTATCTCCCAATTTGACATTGATTGGAGTGCCCAATGGGAAAAATAGATCAATGCGAGAGCCAAACTTGATGAAACCGTATTCAGCCCCTGTGCGAGCGGCATGACCTTCTTTGGCGTAACAGACAATTCGACGAGCCAATGCTCCTGCAATTTGGCGAAACAAAACCTGACCGTGGGTATTTTCTACCACCACCGTAGTGCGCTCGTTCTCGGTACTGCTCTTTGGATGCCAGGCCACCAGGTATTTGCCCGGATGGTATTTTTCAAAAACCACCTTTCCCCAAGTAGGGTATCGGTTCACGTGCACATTCAAGGGAGACATAAAGATACTCACCTGAATGCGTTTGTCCTTGAAAAACTCAGTCTCTTCAACCTCCTCAATCACCACTACTTTGCCATCGGCAGGAGCAATGATCAGGTTTTCACCTTCTGGGGTATTTCGCCGCGGATGACGAAAAAACTGCACCACCAAAATGTACATGAGCAATGACCAGCCCAGCACTACATCGCTGACCCAGCCGTCGCCCAACCACCAACGCAAGCCGGCATTAAGCCCAGCCAATATGAGCGTGGCACCCAGAATTATGGCAAATCCTTCTCTGTGTAACCGCATTAGAAGGAACCTCTCAACTTCAAGGTACTGGATACCTTCTCTACCGCTACAACATACGCAGCCATACGCATAGAGATTCCCTCCTTGTCGGCGCGCTGATACAAGTTATCAAAGGCCATTTTCATGGCTCGGTCGGCACGGCGATTTACTCGTTCTTCTGTCCAATAGTAACCCAAGCGGTTTTGAACCCATTCAAAATAGGAAACCGTCACTCCTCCAGCATTGGCCAAAATATCGGGAACGACCAGGATTCCTTTTTCATTCAGGATATCGTCAGCACCAGCGGTAGTAGGACCATTGGCACCTTCTACAATCAACTTAGCCTTGATGCGCGCGGCATTTTCAGGCGTGATCTGATCTTCCATAGCGGCAGGCACCAAAACGTCGCATTCCAGCTCCAACAAATCCTCATTGGAAATGCTTTGGCAGCCGGGGAAACCTTCCAAACTGCGGCTTTCGCTATTGGCTACGTATTCAATGGCCTTGGGAATATCAATGCCATCGGGATTGTGGTAACCACCAGAAATGTCACTGATAGCGATGATTTTAACACCCAATTGGGCAATCAACTTAGCGCTGATGCTACCTACGTTCCCAAAGCCCTGAACCACACAAGTGGCTTGGGTGGGATTGATACCCAATTTGGCCAAAGCGCTGCGGGTGGAAACCATCACACCGCGTCCAGTAGCCTCTACTCGACCCAAACTACCGCCCAGTACAAGGGGCTTACCGGTTACTACCGCATACGAGTTGTGTCCTTGAATTTTGGAAAACTCATCTACGATCCAGGCCATTTCTTGGGCACTGGTACCCATATCAGGCGCTGGAATATCCTTATCGGGTCCAAATACATTGCGCATAGACAGCGTATAAGCACGCGTCAAACGCTCCAACTCCCCTTTGCTCATCGCCCGAGGATTGCACTTGATACCCCCTTTGGCTCCGCCGTAAGGAACGTTCACTACGGCACATTTCCAGGTCATCCAAGCGGCCAAGGCCTTTACTTCATCAAGGTTTACATCCATCGAGTAGCGAATGCCACCTTTAGAGGGACCCAAATGCACAGAGTGCACCACTCGATAGGCCTCAAAGACTTGTATAGTCCCATCATCCATAGTAACCGGTATGTTAGCCATGACTACCTTGTCTGGGACACGCAATACATTGGCGAATTGGTCATCTAATCCGAGAATTTCAACAGCTTTATCTAAGCGTTTTCTCATGCTCTCCAGCGGATTGTATCGTGGAGTGCCACCGTTGTTTGAAACTGTCATAAAGACTTTCTAAAAGAGTTTGTAGGGAGCAAAATTAGGGGTTTGATTCATCGAGCAAAGACCTTTTGGCTAAGTTTTCGAATTGTGTACAGAATTTCAGAATCGCAAACGCCACCAGCGCCGCAATAAGGGCAGCACATTTCGTTTGTGAGCCGACCAATCCAAGCGACGACGAACCTGCATGAGATTGATGATCAAAAGAACAGCAAAGGCAGCGTCCAAAGCCAACATGTATGGCAAGAATTCCAAGCTTACAAGCAAAATCAAAAGGGATGAACCATAGGAAAGCGCCAAGGCCTTGAAGGCCCCTTGCGCATGCAAGTAATGGCCCAGAGATGCCGAACCAGCCAGACAAATAATGGCGGGAATGAGCTCAACACAGCGAGACTTGAGCAATTCAAAATCATCACCAAATACCGTTGTAAACCACTCAGCCGGCACAAATACCAAAACCAAGCAGGCCGCAGTGGTAGCCAAAAGACTGATCAAGGTATAACGCCGCACCAAACGCGCGTGAAAAGCCTTATTCTGGGAACGAAGCACCCGGCTATGCAAAACCGAGCCAAAGCTATTGGCAAAGAGCCAAAAAGCATCTGCCACCAGAAGTGCATTGGAAAACACACCTGCCTCAGCTGATTCTCCTCTCTGGTTCAAGGTCCAGATCGGCAGGCGATACACCAAATACAAGAGCAGATGGCCTACTTGGGCCCAAAAACCTTCTTTGAGCAGCCCTTTGGGCCAGGATTGGGCTGGAAAACTAGACCGAATCAGTCCTCGTGTTCGGTACAGAGATAGGATCAAAATACCGAGTGCCGTTACACTGACCACCCGAATCACCCCGTCCAACTTCTGATCGCCACAGCAAACTTCATGGCTGGGTGATTCCGTTGACAGCCAATACAACAATCCCGCAAAGCCCAAAAACTTGGCAAATTCCAGCAGCCATTGCAAGGAGTTGCGGCGCTCTACCCATCCTTCAGCTTGGTACAAATTGTACTGTATGTTCAAAAAGGCCAAGGCCAAAAATTGCAAAGAAAACCAAGACAGCTCCCAAGGCCATCCCAAATAGGGCCAAGCAATAGCCAAAACCATTGAGCCTGCCACAGGCGCTATAAGAACATAAGGAAGAATCGCAGCCGAGCCGTAACGGGCCACCCAGTTAGCTACCGCCGAACCAGCGACAAACTCGACGAGCATCAAACACAGCTGCATATAGAATAGGTATAAGCCCCATTCCCCTCGCCCGCTAGCCCCGAGGTAGCGAGACACGCAAACAATGCCCAAGGCTGCCACCGCTGCTTTGGCCAATTGCCACAAATAGGTTTTAATGGGGCTGGCTTGGCTCATGACGGGAAGCTACAAATTTCAAATAATAGGAAAGCGAAGCACAACGAAACAAATAGCGGGCAGACCGCTGGTCATTTGCATTTTTCACCAATCTTTTCCAGGCTTTTTTTCGCATTTCCTGCGAAACATGGGCATTCAAGCGCTCATGAAAAATGGCTTCTTTCCACTCCTCTAGGCAACGCAGGGTCAATGCCGTCTCGGGCACTGTAAATCCTTTTTTATCGGTGCGTTCGAGCAAAGCTTGAGGCACTAGGCCTTTTGCCGCTTGGCGCAAGGCTCCTTTAGAATACCCATTGTGCAAACGAGAACTCAACTCTTCTCCCTGCCCCAAAGCCCAGTCTGCCAAGATGTGATCATCGGCAAAGGGGTTTCTTGACTCGAGCGAAAAGGCCATTCCATTGCGATCTTCGTAGTGCAAAAGCTGCCCCAATCGAAGCCCAAAAAAATCTTCTCGCATCAGCATAGCCGGACTCTTCCCGGTAAGTTCTGACTGCTTAACCCAACTCAAAAGGGCCTGCAGCAAAAGCCTTGGCGGCGATATGGGCCATTTGGACACCTGCTTGATAAGGGCCCAGGGTTCGCGCAGCAACGCTGCGCGGTAGTAATGCGGGTAGCCCCCGAACAATTCATCGGCTCCTTGACCATTGAACAAGACCACCATTCCTTGGGCTTTTACCTCTTTACACAGGGCCCAGTGGGCCAAGTTATTCCAAGCTACAGCCGGGCGACCGGTTGTGGCTACATACTCCGGAAGCCATTTGGCCTGAGCCTGATTCAGGTCGATTCGATGCCAGTTGACCTTATTGAACTCAGCCACCTGCTCTTGCCACTCCGATTCATCGCCAGGCATACCGGGTGAACCTACCGAAAATGCATGCAAGTCAGCCTCCGGGCCCAAGGCTTCTCGGGCCAAACCCAATAGCACGGCACTATCCAAGCCCCCACTTAAGGCAAAGGCTATGGGAACATCGCTCCTTAAGCGCCGCTTCATTGAGGCCAACAGATGGCTTTTTAGGTCTTTGATGGCCATTTTCTCACTTGTGTACCACTTGACAGGCTCTTCTACCCGCAAGGCGGTTTCGGTCCAACGAATGGGAAGCAGATGTCCGGGAGGAATTTCTTGCAGGCCCTCTATCCATGGGAGAAGGTCGCTCAATCCATCATTAAAAAAGGCGCGAATGGCCGCTGAATGAACCCGTGCATGAGAAGCCAAGGGGGCCTCTTCGCTGCATAGGGCCAATTGACTGTGCCCATCACCCGTGAAATACAAGGGCTTTACTCCCGAGAAATCTCGAACGGCCCAAGCTTGTTTTTGCTCTTGATCCAGAATGACAAAGGCAAAAAATCCGTCCAAGCGACCTAAGCAATCGGGGCCATATGCGGCCCACAAACGAAGCAGTAGTTCCGTATCAGTGCCTGACTCCAAAGTCCAACCCTCTTGCTCAGCGAGTTCAATATAATTGTAGATTTCCCCGTTGTAGGTCAACAAAAAACGACCGTCGCTCATGGGTTGGTCGCCTGCAGGACCTAACCCCACAATACTCAAACGACGGTGAAGCAGTACGTGCCGCTCGTCAGCCCATTTCCATGCACCGGCGTCGGGTCCGCGGTGTTCCAATTGCTTAGAAACTGTATCCAAGCGCAGCTGCCAGTCTGCCGGATCTTGGGGCAAAGCCTGAAAGGCGGCATAGATGCCACACATTAAAACCCGTACCCCCTTTCTAGGGCGGCGGCTACGGCCGCACGGCCGTAGCGCGCGGCTGCGCGCTGAGCGCGGCGAAGCCGCGCAGCCGCCTCCTCGTTTCCGTATAACTCTCGAGCTTGAAACAAGGCTTTGGTCAATCCCTCTACATCGCCTGGGGTGACTACTAATCCGTCGGCGGGGGAGTCAATCATATCGGCAATTCCTCCCACATTAGAAGAAACAACCGGCAGCCCCGAACAAAGGGCTTCCGAAATGACACAAGGAGCGTTTTCAGCTGAACTAAAAAGCAACAAAGCCATGCTCCTATTCAGCACTTCAGCCAAACGCTTATGGTCCATCACACCGCCCCATTCTATACCGCGTTCCAAACCCTGCTGCTTCGACCAATCCTGCAAAGCCTCAGAAATGGGTCCAATCATCAACAATTGGGCATCATTATTCTCAGCACGAAAGGCCGCAAAGGCTTTCAAAATTCCTTTGGGATTCTTGCGTTCATCCATACCCGAAACGTGAACGAATCGAAAGGAAACAACCTCATTACTGGGCGCAAATAGCGCTTCATTTACCACATTAGGCAGAGCCTCAACTGGCTTTTTGGCACCCAAAACTCGCTCCATGTCCCTGTGAAGGGGCGAGGAAACAGCCAAATGCTTATCGACGCGCTTCCACAACTGCCTCTGTGAGCGCTGAAACCACCATGCCCTTTTTTCGAAGGCATCAACTGCCTTGCCGTCATAAATAGCCCAGTGCTCAGTCAAGTACAAGGGATGGGATTTGTCATGCAGAAAAATCGAAACAGGCATAGCCAACTTATCAGGCGCATGCACGTGGAATGCATCAGGTGTTTCTTCAGCATAGGCCTTTCTTAACACCGACAAAACGGCCTTCTTATGGGCATCAGCATTCCAAAAACGAGCCCAGGCTCCCCCGCTTTTTTGTTCTACGGGATGCCATTCTAACCTAACACTGTCTGGCACAGACAGGGGCTCCAACCCTAGCTCCCCAGGGGAAACCAAAGGAAAATGGAAAAGGCGAATATTATAGTGCTGGCAGGCCACATCGAGGTGACGAGCGATGAAATCACCCGCCATCGAATTCTGAGAACTGGGGTACCAACCGGCCAGCCACCAGAGCGTTTTTTTCGACGCAGCCATAGAGCAAATGTAGGGTCAAAATGGAGCATCGAAAATTGTTGCACAACCTGAGGGAAGCTATTATCTTTGCACTCCACAAAAACGGCGGTTATAGCTCAGTTGGTTAGAGCATCAGCTTGTGGCGCTGAGGGTCGCCGGTTCGAGCCCGGTTAATCGCCCCAAAAAGCAGCAGAAATGCTGCTTTTTTTGT
>JBJOHK010000041.1:0-4070 GCA_046047755.1 Bacteroidota bacterium
GTCATGAATCCAAAATTTAGCATTCAAATTCCCAATCCTTGCCACGAAGATTGGAACCAAATGTTGCCCGCTGAGCAAGGCCGGTTTTGCCAATCTTGCGAGAAAACCGTAGTTGATTTTAGCCAAATGAGCGACAAGCAGGTACTCGAATATTTCAAGAGCAAACAACAAACATCTCAGCGCGTTTGTGGGCGTTTCCGGGTCGAACAGGTAATCAGCCCAACCCATCATTCTTATACTAGTTGGCCATTGAGTCTTCAGCGATTTGCTATGGCGTTGGTTGCTGTGGTTCTGCTAGGAGGTGCTAGTGCCTGTCATCCAATGAACCAAACCGTGGGAGATGTGGTCATTCTTCAAGAAGATAGTGCTCAAGACCCTATTTCTGAAGATACATTGAGAGGGGAAGTGGCTCTGCCTGAAGAATTGCCAGTTGAGCCGGCTGATAAGCAGCCTGTTGAGCCCGTGCGTATCGAGCCTGGACCTATGGGTGGTGCCATCCTCGACATAATGGGCGATGTCATCGTGCCCGAAGATCCTGATCCGATTCTTATGGGCATACCGGAACAAGCGCCTGAGCCCGCGAATCAAGTTGAAGATTGCGGACCTCGTTCTTTGTTGAAAGGGAAAATTATGCTCATGGGAGATACCCTGCTGCCCCAGATTGAGCCAGAACCCCAGAAGGCATTTCGCCGCCAAAAGACCTGATAAACCAAATCATCACGGAAAATTCGTAACATTGAGTTGCGATGAAAATCAGATGGTTACTCCTCTTGGGTATGATTGTCGGTCTCTCTAGCCATTCTTATGCCCAAAATAACGCCCTAGACTTTGATGGTTCTAATGACTGGGTGAATTGTGGTGCCGATACTTCTTTGGCCATTGGCGGTACCGCTATCACACTAGAAGCATGGGTTAATGCATCGGCATGGAAGACCAATGTGTTTGAAGGCGGAATCATTGTCAAGGAAGAAAATACCTCCAATTTGGGATATATGCTCAGAGCGGGCGCAGGGGGTAAGTTGAATTTTGCTATTGGTAACAGCGGTTGGAAAGAATTGACAACGGCAACGTCAGTCATGAGTTTGAATACCTGGTACCACGTAGCGGCCACCTATGATGGGAAATACCAACGCCTGTATTTGAATGGCAATCTCATTGATTCGCTGCAAACCACCATTTCCATCGGTCAATCCAAAACAACCAATGTGGCCATTGGAAATCACAGTTCAACCTCATACAGCCGCTATTGGCAAGGCAAAATTGACGAAGTTCGAATTTGGAATATCACCCGTACGGGAGCTGAAATCAAGGCTAATATGAACCGGGAGTTCTGTGATCCCCAAAAGGGCTTGGTGGTGTATTACAAATTCAATCAGGGAAATGCCGGTAAATCCAACACGGCGGTTAAGACGGCTACCGATTATTCGGGCCACAGCCTCAAGGGGACGCTCAATAATTTTGCTTTGAGCGGCACTAATTCCAACTGGGTGGCGGGTCAAACGCTGAAAAAAGATATTGTCAGTGTGAAGGATTCAGTGGTCAAATGCGACCGCTATACTTCAGCCAGTAAGAAGGTTTATACAAAGTCAGGTACCTATTACGATACGATACCGACTTACATGACATGCGATAGCGCCATTGAACTCAAGCTGACCATCAAAAATTCGACAAAGAGTTACATAAAGACTCAGGTATGTGACTCACTGATTTCCCCCTCCAAATATTATGTCTGGAAGAGTTCTGGAACCTATGTAGACTACATACGAAACAGCATAGGTTGTGACTCCATGATTACCTTTTTCTTGACAGTAGGCTCAGATACAGGTAGTTTTCAAGCATCGAATTGTTACAGCTATGTCTTGCCCAGCGGCAAAACAGTGACCCAGTCAGGCCTTTATTTGGATACCCTTACTTCGTATTTGGGTTGCGATAGCTTTTGTTGGGCCGACATTACTATTCATCAAGCGACCCAGTCTAAGCAATCCATTGCCACCTGCAAGCCCGTACAGAATCCTACTAAGACCAAGTGGTTTACCCAGGCCGGGGTTTATTACGATACATTGATCAATTACTCAGGTTGCGACAGTATCATTCAAACCACTGTGATATGGCAGACCAGTTTTGCTAGCATCAATAGGAAGGCATGTTATTCGTATACCAGTCCCTCAGGTCGCCATACATGGACAGCAACGGGAACTTATTTGGATACTTTGGTCAACAAAGCGAAATGCGATTCGGTCATTACAGTGAATTTGACCATTTTGGAAAGTACCACAGGGCAAATAGATCTTGAAGGTTGCCGTTATGTACGCTCTCCTTATAACGCCAAAGTAGTTTATTCAAAGTCGGGGACATACAGCGATACCCTAGTGAATGCCGCTGGTTGCGACAGCATTGTAACCTTGATTGTTAAGGTCAATAATGTCAATACCTCTGTTACCCAAAATGGGCTGGAATTAACGGCCCAGTCAACCGGTACCTTACAGTGGCTGAATTGCGGTTTGTCCTATAAGCCGGTTGCCGGCGAAACAGCTTCTCTTTTTGCCCCAACGGTTGATGGCAATTATGCGGTTGATGTTACCGAAGGAAATTGCCGCGATACCTCCACCTGTTACACCATCAAAGGAGTAGGGATTAAGGATATAAATGCCTTTGAGGTAAAGGTTTATCCGCAGCCAAGTGAGGGTATATTATACTTGGAAAGCGATCGAGTATTGCATCAAGCCAGTCTGCGCTTATACGATGCTCAGGGGCGATTGGTTCAAGAGCTGAGCCTGGAAAATCTCAAGCAATGGTCTTGGAACCTAAATCTGGCTCCTGGTTTGTATGCCTTGGAAATTGAGGCCACTGAGGGTCGATTCCGACAATCTGTATGGGCGAAATAGGCCGTTGGCTAGAAATCTGCGCGTTTTCGGTCTCTGAGGCCTTGCAAGCAGCAGAAGCTGGAGCCGATCGCATTGAATTCTGTTCGGATTACGAATTAGGGGGTATTTCGCCTTGTGTAAACGATGTCGAGCATTTGCTGCTCGCTTTGCCGGCGAATTGCTCGCTGGCCGTTATGGTACGGCCTAGAGGAGGTGATTTTGTCTATTCGAAACAGGAGCAGTTTGACATGCTTCAAGAAATCAATGCATTGGGCGCGCTGCAAGGCGTGGAAGCCGTTGTCTTTGGGGCGCTTACAGCAGCCGGGCAATTGGACGAAGTGTTCTGTGCCGAGGCAGTCGAAAAAGCGCATAGTTTCGGCATGAAGGCGGTTTTGCACCGGGCGGCTGATTCCCTCATCCCAGCCGAAGCGGCGCTGTTAGCCCATCGCTGTGGATTTGATCGCTGGTTGTGGCATACAGCGCCTGAGGCCGAATCAGCGCGAAAAGACATACAACATCTCTGCCAGGGCCTGCGCATTGTCAATGGTGGGGGCCTGCGAAGCGACAACGCAGAGGCTTACCAAACGGGAGATTGGCACAGCAGTGCTCGCATTCAAGGCCAATTTTCAGCCCTAGAAGTGTCAAAATTGAAATCCCTATTGACCCTTTTTTTGCTCTTTTTGGTATCGCTGGTCCAGGCCCAACAGCCCATCAGGCGTCTCTTAGGCCCCACGGCTGAATTGCGCTGTATGCACCAGCGAGACGCCATAGATGATGTCGATCCCTGTGATGCTTTTTCAGGGTTTCGAGCCCATGAATGGCCGCTGACCGATCCCATCAATCATGCCTTTTGTAAACATGAGCCCTCATGTGATCCCGAATGTTCTTCTGTGCAATTCTGCTCATGGGAATACCGCATGCCGCTCTTTGAATCAGAGGCTGAATTTGCCAGTCGTCCCCACTGGTTGTTGACCCTACACAATTGGTACAGTGGAGAATTGGAGGTATTTTTAGGTGACAAGAAAATCAACAGCGGCGACTCTTTGCCCCTGGCTTCGGCCTTCGATAGGCGCCAATACCTTTTGGATGCCTATTTGCGCGGCGATGGCTTGGATACGCTAATCATTCGTTTGCATTCCTCGTACTGGGAGGCCCAGCGGGCGAATCAGCCGGTTCGCTTGCACTACCCCAGTGAAAAACTTCAGA
>JBJOHK010000042.1:0-3527 GCA_046047755.1 Bacteroidota bacterium
GACCGCGTTCGGCTAGAGCCGTAACCAAGCGAAGAAAACCCTCTTGGTGTCGGGAATCTCTCACATTGCGGGCATACACAGCAACTTTCATGGCGTTGGAATCAAATGGCGTGTCTCAAGACCAAACGACTGACCCATTCCCCACGGGCATTTCGGCTGAAATCGACCCGCAGCAAGGCGTCGTAGTACAAGAGCAAATCTACACCCAATCCTACAGAATGCATCGTTTTGCTAGCTAAGCTGTTGCCAAAGTTCAATATCGGGTCCAGTATTTGACCGGCATCGGCAAACACATTGGCCCAGACCTGAAGGGGCATTCGTTGGTAATTACCCATAATTTGAAAAGGCCAGGTTACGACACTCGGAAAGAGTATCTGCTGCCTATAGGCCAATTTGGCCAAGGCTAAACCTTGTCCATCAAACGCGTAATTTTCGTAACCCCTCACATATTCACCCTGGAAATAGGCCTGGTTTTGCAGCGCAAAAGTCAAATCTCCCAGTCGATAGCGCAAAAATCCCATTGCCGCCAAACCCGAATGCTCACTGAGGGGCCAAAAACCTCGGTATTTGCTTTCCAATTCGGGCACAAAGCGCTGTTTGCCTGCACTCCACTGACCATGCATTCCCAGGTTTATTTTCCATTCCGAACCTTTCGTGGGATAGTGCAATTGATTTCGGTAATCGCGCACCCAAATCAAGCGAAGGCTTTGTTGAAATTGATTCACTCCCCCCAACGTGTAATTGGGATTGTCGCGCAGCACATTCGAATCCACATGCATCCATTGGCTTTGGGCCTGAAATCGAACTTCCTTGTGATAGGTAAATCGATAACGAAATTCCCCGCCCAATTGGCTGCTTACCTTTCGCTGCCAATAGGGATCGGGATAAAATCGAACCCGGTTGTTTTGGTTCATGTACCAAAGGTTGCTACTCTGCAAATGTTCAGCCTGAAGGCTCCATTGGTAATCGCGTTCGGTCCAGGTGTAGGGCCTGCGAAAGGAGAGGCCAAAAGCGCGGTTAAAACCACCCACGGCCGTTAGCCTTAGGTCGCGGTTCATTCCCGCTATATTGTTGATATGCAACTCAGCCCCTGCGTACAAGCGCCGAGAATCATAACCCGATTGGGCCCAATTCAGCAAACTTCCATCGCCATATCCCCCCAAGGGTAATGCCCAATTATACACGCGTTCCTGTACATCAATGACCAAGGTATCGCGATGGGTCAAAATAGAGACCGAAGTAAACAAGTGTGTACTTTGCAATCGCCCCTCCCAGCGTTGAATCAACGAATCGTTGCAGGGCAATTCCACGCCTGGGTGGTAACCCAATTCCCGATAGAAAACCTGTGGGTGGGTCTGGTGATTTCCCGAAATACGCACTTCACGCATCCCGCGATCTTGCGCCCAGGCCCTAACTGCAAAGAGTCCAAAAAGCAGTATTAACGCGGTTCGTATATGCACAAATCAAAAGCATAGTCATGCCGTTCATCGCGGTCGTGAGGCTCCCGACTCACGCATCTCCATTGCCCCTCTGGCATGGCAGGAAAAAAGGCATCGGCATGGGGAAATTCACCCATGACCTCGGTTAAATAAACCACGTCGGCCCAAGGCAGGGATTGAGCGTAAATGTCGGCACCACCGATGATCATCAATTCTGGCTCACTTGCGACCGATTGCCAAACGGCTTCCCAATTCGGAATAGACTCAAAGCCTTCGGGCAAGGGTTCCTGACTGCGTGTCAGCACCAAATTGCGGCGATTCTTTAAGGGTCGGCCCAGGCTCTCCATGGTTTTTCGGCCCATGACAATGGATTTACCTTTGGTATGGCGAATGAACCACTGAAAATCGTCAGGCAAATGCCAGAGCAAGGCATTGCCTGCACCCAACTCGCGCTGCCTGCCGCAAGCGGCAATCAAGGCTATCTTTGGTTTGGCCATCCTTCAAAGATAGCGCCTCGCTGTTCAATCATGGGCAAAGAAAGCGCCCAAGGGGTTGTATCTTTGCGCCTTATGAGCCGTTTAGTCGCTATCGTGGGCCGCCCCAACGTGGGGAAGAGTACCCTTTTCAACCGCATCACCGGTCATCGCCACGCCATCGTCGATGACATGAGCGGGGTTACTCGAGACCGCCATTACGGAACTGGCGATTGGAACGGCGTTGAGTTTACTGTGGTAGACACAGGCGGATTTGTACCCGATAGCGAAGACACCTTCGAGGCCGCCATTCGCGACCAGGTGCACATTGCCATTGAAGAAGCGGCCGTTTTGCTCTTCATCGTGGATGCCCAGAGCGATGTACACCCCCTAGACAACGAGTTTGCCGAAGTGCTGCGCAAAAGCAAAAAGCCAGTAATTCTCGTGGTAAACAAGGTTGACAACGATCGTCTTCGCATGGAGGCTGTGGCTTTCTATGCCCTGGGATATCCCGAATACTTTGAAATTTCTTCTGCCTCTGGGTCAGGCACCGGTGAGCTCATGGACGAGGTCGTCAAACACCTCAAAGACCTGCCCGAAGATGCCGAGCGTGAGGGAGAAGAAAACATACCCCGCATATCCATTGTGGGTCGACCCAATGTAGGAAAAAGCAGCTTGATCAACGCCTTGTTGGGCATTGACCGAAACATTGTAACCGACATCGCCGGCACCACCCGAGACAGCATCGATACCCGATATAAAGCCTTTGGCAAGGACATGATTTTGGTCGATACAGCGGGTATTCGCAAAAAGAGCAAGGTGCACGAAAACATCGAATTCTACTCGGTGATGCGTTCACTGCGTGCTTTGGAATATTCAGATGTGGTGGTATTGATCATCGATGCCACTCAAGGCATGGAGGCCCAAGACTTGAACCTGTTTTGGTTGGCCCACCGCCAAGGAAAAGGCATTGTTATCTTGGTCAATAAATGGGATTTGGTCGAAAAAGAAACCAACACCCACTTGGACTTCGTGGCTCAAATTCACGAGAAAACGGCTCCCTTTACCGATGTGCCCATTCTCTTCATTTCTGCCATGACCAAGCAACGCATCTTCCAGGCCATGGAAACAGTGGTAGAGGTTTACAATAACCTCACCATCAAGATCCCCACCCGCAAGATCAACGACTACTTGCTGCCCATCATTGAGAACACGCCTCCCCCGAGCCGCAAGGGCAAGTTTGTGAAGATCAAGTTCATCAGCCAATTGCCTACCAAGCGCGTCGCCTTTGCCATGTTCTGCAACCTACCACAGTATGTGGCCGAAAGCTATACCCGCTTCTTGGAAAATAAATTGCGCGAGGAATTCCCATTGAGTGGAATTCCCATTTCCATTTTCTACCGCAAAAAGTAAACCGGTGAAAGACCTTCGCAGTTTGGATTTACCCGAATTGACTCAGGCCCTGAAGGACCTAGGCCAACCCGGATTCCGTGCCAAACAAATTTGGAAATGGCTCTGGCAAAAAGGAGCCCGTTCCTGGGAGGAAATGACCGATTTGCCCAAAGACCTTCGGGCCACATTAGAGGCTGAATTCCAATTCCAGCCCACCCGCATA
>JBJOHK010000043.1:0-4810 GCA_046047755.1 Bacteroidota bacterium
TCAAGGTGAGGGATGAGATTGAGCAGGGCGGGCGCTCGATAGGGGTCGCTCCCGTTGTAGGTAGCGTATCGGTTGAGGTATTGCACCAATTTGGGGTTTTGAACCCTTCGTTGGTTTTCGCGGTTCATGGTTTCAAAGAGGTTCAGCCTGGGCATACCCAACATTCCGCGAAGGGTTTTCAGGTTGAAATAATTCTGAACTTGATGCAGGCTCTGATCCAAGAACAAGGAGGCCGTACGTTGGTACTTCCAAGATGCCTCGTCCAATTGCTGGAAAAAGGCTTGAATTTCCTCTGGGCTGGCTATGCTGCACAGCGATTCAGCAAATTGCTGGCGATTTGTTTCAGCGGTAAAAGAACTGCCATCGGGATAATGGTAGCGGCAAATGGAGTCCAGGCTCAAGTATTGAAAATAATCACGCGCATTTTTTTCGCACAGTTCAAACAATTCATCGACGAGTTCAGGAAGCGTGAACAGGGAAGGGCCTGCATCGAATCGATAGGCCCCCAGCTGGAATTGGCTGAGTTTGCCGCCGGGAAAGTCGTTGGCCTCGAGAACAGTGCAGCGGTACCCGCCTTGGGCCAACCGAATGCTAGCGGCAAGACCCGCGACCCCGCTGCCAATGACAACAGCCTGTTTTTGCTCCATACAAGGAGAACAAATTTACGGGCGCTTCGTTTGCGCTATAACCATGAAAAACAATTGCCCCTATGGCTTGTTTGACTTGCATGCCGCTTTCTGCCCTCTGGGTGCTATTCCCTCATCAACTCTTTGAAATTCCCAATTCTGAGTCGCAGGTGGTATTGGTTGAAGAACCTCTTTTTTGGAGCCAATTTGCCTTTCACAAGCAGAAGCTCATTTTTCATCGGGCTAGCATGAAGGCTCATCAAGCCTATTTGGAAGAATGTGGGCACGAGGTTGAGTATTGTGGGTGTGGAGATTCTGAGTCTGGACTGGCGGCATTGGTAGCCGAATGGGCCGCACTTGGCATTGCCCTTTTGCGGGTGTTTGAATTGCACGACGATTGGCTTCAACGCCGCTTGGTGCGGGCAGCTAAGCAGCATGGCCTGGAGTTGGAATGGCACGAATGCCCCAACTTTATGTTGAGTACGGCTGACTTGGATGCCTACTTTGCGGGAAAATCAAAATACTTACAGGCGAACTTTTATCAGACCCAACGCAAGCGATTTGGCTATCTCATGGAAGCGGGAAAACCGCTGGGCGGTCAATGGAGTTTTGATGAAGACAACCGCCTTCCATTTCCCAAAGACAGAAAGGCACCCGATTTGCCTGCTGCTGCGCGAAGTGAAGATGCACAAGCTTGGGCCGAGGCCGTTCGCTACATCGAGCAGCATTTTGCTCAGGCCCCGGGTGCTGAACATGGGGAATGGTCCTATGCGGTGACCCGCAAGGGCGCTCAAGCCTGGTTGCAGGAGTTTTTGGAGCAGCGATTTTATGCTTTCGGTCGCTACGAAGACGCCATTCAACAGCAGCACACGGTTCTGCACCATAGTTTGCTTTCTGTGTATCTAAATGCGGGACTTTTGAATCCTAAACAGATCTTGGATGCTGCGGTAGAAAAAGCGCAACGAGATCAGTTTGGGCTTAACGAAGTAGAGGGTTTCGTGCGGCAGGTTTTGGGGTGGCGAGAGTTTATTTTGGGCGTATATCGATCGCAGGGAAGAAAACAGCGCACCCGAAATTATTGGGGATTTTCGCGAAAAATCCCATCGGCCTTTTACGCAGGAAATACGGGAATTGTGCCCGTAGATGCGGTCATCAAAAGGGTTTTGAACAATGCCTACTGCCACCACATCGAGCGATTGATGGTGCTGAGCAATTTCATGCTGCTATGTGAGTTTGAACCCGATGAGGTGTACCGCTGGTTCATGGAGCTGTTCATCGATGCTTACGACTGGGTCATGGTGCCCAATGTGTACGGTATGGGTCAATTCGCCGATGGAGGAGTCATGAGCACCAAACCGTACATCAGCGGTTCTGCCTATATATTGCGCATGAGCAATTTCTCCAAAGGGCCCTGGACAGAGGTTTGGGATGCGCTGTACTGGCGATTCATTCACGTTCACCGCGACTTTTTCTTGCAAAATCCGCGAATGGGAGTGATGGTCAAGTCCTTTGACCGCATGAGCGACACCAAAAAGCACGAATTATTATCCCGAGCCGAAGCCTATTTGAAACAACTGGATAGCCCATGATGAATTTGGAAGCCCTGCAAAAACGGGTTCAGGACATCGATCCCGTTCAATACGGCCGTTCTCGCAATTACAGCAACGGAGCCGTAACCGAGTTAGGTCCTTACATAGCCCGTGGAGTCATCGATACCGCTTGGGTTGCCGATACCCTGCGGGAGTCGGGCTGGTCATTTTTTCAGGCTCAGCCGTTTTTGCAACAACTGGCCTGGCGCGATTTCTTTCAACGGGTTTGGCAATCGAAAGGGGAAGGCATTAACCAAGACATTCGTCAAGCACAAGAGGCAGTCTTGCATCATCAAGTGCCCGAGGCTATGCTCCATAGCACGACAGGAATAGGCGCAATAGACCAAGCCTTAGATAGGTTGAATGATACGGGGCTCATGCACAACCACCTTCGTATGTACACGGCCTTTTTAAACTGTCACCAAGCCAGGGCTCACTGGTTCTTGCCAGCCCAGTGGATGTATGCTCATCTCTTGGACGGAGATTGGGGTTCCAATGCCTTGTCTTGGCAATGGGTAGCCGGAACTTTTTCCAATAAGCGCTATTGCGCTAACCAAGCAAATATCAATCGCTTCACGGGCTCCGGGCAGCGCGGCACTTACCTCGATGTTGATTATGACCGGCTCTTGGATCAGCCGGTTCCGGCTGCTTTGCAGGCTTCGGTACTTTGGCATTTGGAAACCACATTGCCTCAAAGCGAAAGTCCCAATATTCTGCCCGATCAACCTACTTTGGTGTATAATTACTACAACCTATCACCCCTATGGCGCCAGGAGCAAGCAGCCAATCGCATTTTGCTTTTAGAGCCTTCAGTTTTTCGCCAATACCCGGTTGCGGCTAAACCCATGGCCTTTGCCTTGGAATGTGCCGCGCAGATTCCCGGCCTGCAGATTTTCGTGGGCGAATACTATGAACTGAAAGCGCTTTGTGGAGCATCACCTTTGATTCACCGGGAACACCCCTTGAATCGTCATTATTCGGGGCAGGAAGACCCCCGAAATTGGCTAGCCCCAGAGGTGCAGGGCGAGTTTTCTTCCTTTTTTGGCTTCTGGAAAAAGGCTGAGCGCGCTATGCGCCGGGATTTTCAACATTGAGTTATGCGAGGAGTCAAAAAGCAGCATTTGCCCGAAAAGATTTGCATCACCTGCAAAAAGCCGTTTACCTGGCGCAAGAAATGGGAAAAGAATTGGGACCAGGTTAAGTATTGTAGCGAACGATGTGGGCGGGCGCATTAGTGGGAATCTAAACCTGGAGGCAGTAAATTGCCTCAATGAACAAGCAGTTGCCGAGCCCTCCCTGGTCGCTAATCGCCTTCTGGGCCTTCGTAGAGTCAGGGTTGGGAGGAATGATGCACGCCTTTCATTTGCCGTTCACGGGCATATTCATTGGTGGGGCAGCGGTCGTGACCTTGGGCGCCATAGCCCATTCTCATCGGTCAACGTACGGTTCAGATGGGGTGATGAAACAGTTGTTAAGTGCCACCGCTTGGGTCATGGCCGTCAAGTTGATGGTTAGCCCGCATTCGCCTCCTACCTCGTACATCGCCGTTGGGTTTCAGGGCTTATGGGCGGCTATTTGTTATCAATTTGTACCATCGCATAGATGGGCATCCGTGCTTTTTGCGCTAGTGGCATTGCTGGAGTCGGCCCTGCAGAAAATGCTGCTGTTGTTTTTGATTTTTGGCTCTGATTTTTGGGAAAGTGTTTCGATTTGGATGAAATCAGTGGCCCAGCAGTTGGATTTTGCACCCATTCAATTGGAGCGGCTGGTTGTCGCCTATGTGCTCTTATATGCCGCTTGGGGGCTGTTTTTGGGCCTGCGACTGGGCTCTTGGCCTAAGCGCTTAGAGGCTCAGGCTTCGTCATTGGCGATTGAATTTGCGGCGTACCAAGGTTCTGGTGTCGAATTGGAACCCCGACGCCGTCGAGGTTGGAAGCGCTTTTTATTCATGGGTGTTTTGGGGGCGCTGGCTTTTGTGATCCCCTTGGAACACGCTTGGGAATCCTTAGCCCGAGCCATGGCCATCAGTTTCATGTTGTACGCAACTGCGCCGTGGTTTCTTCACTTGCTGCGAAAGGCTTTGGGTAAAAAGCAAGAAAGTGCAGAAATGGCCGAACTCTTGTTGATAGTGGGTCGGCAATCAGGGCTATTTCAGTTTTGTTGGAATTATCACAGCCAAAAACGCGGCTTTTCTCGTTTGATAGCTGCCGTTGACTCAGCCCTAATTTTAGCCGTAATGAGCAATCCCTCGTCAAAAAATGAGCGCTGAATTTTACCTATTGTCGGTGCCCGTTCAGTGTGGCAAAACGACGATGCTTGAGTCGTGGGTCAGTGCTCAGCCCTTAGGCTCTATCGGCGGATGCCTAAGCCCTGATCGCAGAGATGAGAAGGGTCAAAAAAACCGAGTATTTTTTGAAATTGAAACCGGTATTGATATTCCTTTTGAATGTAAAAAGTCAGAACTCATCGATTCTAGGGATTTGCTGGAAATAGGCCGATTTCGTTTTCGACAATCGGGATTTGACTGGGTTCAGGCCCAGCTGAAGAAGTGGGCCGAAAATGTGGATTTGAAGACCCTTGTCATCGACGAAATTG
>JBJOHK010000044.1:0-3595 GCA_046047755.1 Bacteroidota bacterium
TGCTGTTTGCGCTCAAGCGATCAGGTAGGGTTTGGCAGCCCAGTTGCATTTCGATTTGGGCGGGTTCCCATTGTTGGCGATACAGCCAATCCAGCATGTCGGCCACACCCGTGGCTACCGCGGCTATGGGAATGCTATCGACCCCCGCTTGGTAATGAGTCACGCCGGTATGGGCATGCAAATCGCAGCGGTGGCTCATGGAGCGAACCAATACTCCAATGGCGCCGTATTTCGCGCATTGAGGTGCGCCATTCACGCGTTGGGTAACGCAGGAACTGTAGGCGGCAAAGGTGTTTACAAAGTCTTTTTCGAAGGGTCTATTGAGAAGCACCACACGGCCGAGTAGTTGGCCAATGCCGCCCAAAGAGTCCAATTCGCGTTCGGAATTGACCACTACTAAGGGTCCCAAAACCGAACCGCCAATGCTGCCGCCTAAGGCTGTGCATTCCAAACCATAAATGCCTAATGGATTGGGTTTGGGGTGAGCTTCGTTATACGTTTCACAGTTGTAGTCATTCTCAGGAAGGAACTTGTAGAGCTCGCTCAAGTTTGAGGATAACAAGGTTACTCGGTCTTCGGTACCGCGCTCCCAACGCGGCACCATCACGGGTTGAGTATAGACCGAATCAAACCCATATGAGGCGAGCATTTGCTGAGCCCATTGCACCCCTTTTTCAGCGTTATCGCTGCCGCTCAGTCGAGGACCTACCTCTTTGCACAGAGCACCTAACTGCTTGTAGGAGTGGCCGTTGTTCAATGCTTCGGCCACGATACGGGCCATAAAGGCCGAGTCAGCAGGGGTTTGAGCCTTGAGCTGAGCCGTCCAAACAAATAAGCTGATTGTTAAGGCCCCTAAGGGTTTCAACGAGAAGCGATTGGCGCCGAATTCCATGTCCCGAAGATAGGGTTTGCCGGCATGATTTTTTGACTTTGAACACAGGCAGCCTCGCTCAAAATGGGTATCTTTGCCCCTCTTTGGAAAAGCCGAAAGGCCGGTTCTAAGAAGACAATTGAATGGTGAACTTGAAGGCCAAATCGCTGATCCTCTTTTTGTTTCTGTTTCTAACGGCGGGCTCTGTTTGGGCGCAACCGGGTCGCAGCAAACCCAAAGCTTGTGATACGGTTTGGATCATGAATAACCGTTCGTTCAGTCGGGATCCCAGGGTTTATCCGCCGCCACCACCGCCCATACCTTCGTATGGTTATCGCCACGTGGTCGATTCTTTGTCACACAGTTTTCCCAATTTCAACCGCGTGACAGTGAGCACCGAAATCTTGGAAAATGACACCAATTTCAATCAAGATTGGAGCACCGATCAGCTATTCCCTACTTCGGCTGTAGCCTTGCAATCAAGCGATACTTTGCTGCTGAAATTGACCGCAGGAGAAGAAAATTTTCACTTCAATTACTATGGTAGAGTGGGCTGGGGCTATGGCCTTCGATACGGCCGCCCTCACGAAGGGGTTGACTTGGGCTTGAGCACCGGCGATACGGTTCGTGCGGCCTTCAATGGCATTGTGCGGTATGCGAAATACAATGCTGGAGGCTATGGTTATTGTGTGATTGTGCGCCACTTTAGTGGTTTGGAAACCTTGTATGCTCACTTGAGCCAGATTGCTGTTGAGCCCGGAAATTTGGTTTTGGCTGGCGAAGTATTAGGGCTTGGTGGAAATACGGGCCATAGTTATGGCAGCCATTTGCATTTCGAATTTCGCTACAAGGGGGTGAGTTTTGACCCTATGATCATCTGGAACAAAGACAGCATGTGCCTGCAAGGAGATTCGCTGTGTCTGACCCGTTCTACCTTGACTCATTTGGGCTATGCGCACAATTACAGCTACGGCAATTCAACAACATCTAGCAGCCAAGGGGCGGTATCGGCTTCGGCCCGTTACCATACCGTACGCTCGGGTGAAACTTTGTCGACCATAGCGCGTCGCTACCACACTTCAGTGAGCAAACTGCAGCGCTTGAACAACATCAGCAATCCCAATCGACTGCGAGTTGGGCAGAGGCTGAGAGTCTACTAACGAATCATGTCTCAAACCTATTCCCGTCGTGTTGCCACCAACATGGTCGTCGCCAACATGATTGGAACAGGGATCTTCACTTCTATTGGGTTTCAAGTAGCCCCAGGTGCCATTCCTGATCCTTTTGCCATTTTGGCGATTTGGTTGCTAGGAGGCATTTTGTCTGTTTTTGGTGCTACGGCCTACGCCGAAATTGCCACCCATTTTCGCGAGTCGGGAGGCGAATATGTGTATTTGAGCAAGTTGTATCACCCCATCTTGGGCCTTGCCAGCGGGTGGGTGTCTCTCGTAGTTGGATTTGCCGCAGCCAGTGCTTCATTGGGATTAGCGGCAGGAGAATACTTGGCCTCGGCCTTGACTCCTTGGTTGGGGGCCAGCCCTCTTCCTGTGAGCCAAACAGTGGCCATATTGTTTGTGGCTTTGGCGGTTTTGATTCAGTTTTCAGGCATCCAAAAAGGTGGCTGGGCCCAGAACATCTTGACCATAGTCAAATTGGGTTTCATCTTGGCTTTGATCGCCATACCCCTATTGGCCTTGCCCGATGCATTGAAAAGTGGCTTGAGCTGGGCGCCTACTGAGCGCAGCTGGGAGACCATTTTTTCGCTGCCCTTTGCCGGTTCTTTGGTTTGGGTCATGTTTGCCTACAGCGGATGGAATGCGGCTACTTATATCGTGGGGAATTTAAAAGACCCTAAGCGCAATTTGCCCCGAGCCGTATTAACGGGAACAGCCATAGTTACGGTTTTGTACATGGCCCTTACCGCCGTGTTTTTATACAGTGCACCCATGAGTGAATTGGCAGGTAGGGTCGATGTTGGCAACCTGGTGTTGGAGAGAAGCTTAGGCATGAAAGCCGCTCAGTCTTTCACCGTCTTGTTCGCGTTGACCTTACTGGCGGGTGTAAATGCCATGTTTATGGCGGGTCCACGCGTAGTACAACGAATGGGCCAGGATCATGTATTGTTTCGGGTGTTTCAAAAAGAAACAGCACAGGGGTCTCCCCGTCGAGCCATTTTGGCCCAGGCACTGATTACCGTTTTGTTTGTTTTGTTCACTTCGTTCAAAGACATCATCGAGTACATAGGCATTACCCTCACGCTGTTTTCCTTGTTGACGGTATTGGGTGTTTTTATACTGCGGCAGAAAAAGCAATTGGGGCCAGATTCGGTTAAAACTTGGGGCTACCCAGTGACTCCAGCTCTGTTTCTTTTGGCCGGTTTGTGGATGCTGCTCTACTTCGGTTTGAATGACCCATGGAAACTGGCAGCCTCCTTACTGACCTTGTTGCCCGCGGTATTGACCTATGCCATTCGCAGGCCTAATGGCTAAAATTTCGCTAGACTACGTGTCAAATAGACCCTATTGCCTTATTTTGCAAGGAACTCAATTCTTCTAATTACTCACATGATCAGCCGTATCAACAGCATTCAACACATTGGACTCGCCGTTCAAAACATGGATGCTGCTCTCAAGTACTACCGCAAATTCTTCGGAATGGATATTCCATTCTTTGACTCTGTTCAGCCTGCTCCTTTGATGGATTGCTATACCCATGGCAAAACGA
>JBJOHK010000045.1:0-4900 GCA_046047755.1 Bacteroidota bacterium
TTAGCTGAAGCACAGCAAAGCAAAGAAAACCAGTCTTTTGTAGTCATGGGAATTGTCACTTTTGCCAAAGAATTTATCTCCCAAAAGGGCACCCCATATGGGCGATTCAACTTGATGGATTATAGCGGTTCCAATGAAATGGCCTTGTTCAGGGATAACTATCTCAAAAACAAAGCCTTAATGGCCAAAGATTACATTCTGATTCTGGGTGGAACATTGGAGTACAACGAGAACAAAGGGGAGATGCGAACCCATATTCTCTCCATCCAATTGGCATCTGATGTGGATGCTGATCGCCTAATCAAAAACATCTATGTTGAAATGTTGCCCCAAGATTTGGTGAACGGGCGATATCAGGTATTGAAAGATGTTCTTCAGGCTTATCCTGGTCCCTGCAATCTATGGGTGAAATTCTATGATCCTGTAGAAAATTACGAGGTCTCTATGGTTTCTGCCGGTGGATTGCGCATTTGCGATGAATTAATGGCCACACTCGATGAAATGGAAGTGAAATACAACTGCCAGGTGGATCCACGAGTGCTGAAACTATCATCATGAAAGTAGAAGGTTTTGCCATCGCTCGCAATGTCATACAGGCTGACTATCCCATTAAGGAAGCCCTGGAATCAATTGCTCCTTTGTGCAGCCGAATTTCCATTGCTGTAGGCCAATCAGATGACAACACACGGTCTTATCTAGAGGGTCTTTCGCATTTGCCCCTTCATTTGGTAGATACCCAATGGGATGATTCTCTGCGAGAAGGGGGGAAAGTTTTGGCTGTTGAAACAGACAAAGCCAAGGCTTTGGTTTCAGATGACGCTGATTGGTTGATTTACATTCAAGCTGACGAATGTTTGCATGAAAGCGATTACCCCATTATTCAGGCGGCGATGGAGCACTACAAAGACGACGAAGGGGTAGATGCCTTACTGTTGCAATACAAACACTTCTATGGCTCATACCATTATGTAGGAGATAGCCGCCGCTGGTATCGAAAAGAGATTCGAATCATCAAAAACAAAGCTGAGATATTCTCTTGGAGGGATGCACAGGGGTTTCGCAAGCGTCCAGCAGAAAAACTACGCGTGGCCGAGATACCGGCTCAAGTATATCACTATGGCTGGGTCAAACACCCAGAGCAACAACAAATCAAACAGCGGCAATTTCACCGCCTATGGCATTCGGATGAAGCCGTCAATAAACGAGTAGGTGAGGCATCATCTTTTGATTACAACCAAATCGACTCGCTCAAACCTTATATGGGTTCCCATCCTGAATGCATGTCTGGGCGTATACAAACCATGAACTGGAAGTTCACCCCCAATCTTTCTAGAAAGAATATGAGCGTTAAGGCGCGATTCCTTTACGCGATAGAGTCTTGCTGTGGCTGGAGAGTTGGGGAGTACCGCAACTACATCACAGTTTCTCAATTTGATAAGCTCACTCGTTAATCGAGAATTTGTAACCCACACCCCGTAGACTCAGGAAATAATGCGGGTTTTTGGGGTCTTCCTCGAAATATTTTCGGAAAGCCAAGATGAAGTTATCAATGGTACGGGTAGAAGGAAAAACTGTGTATCCCCACACCGTTTTCAGAATTTCTTCACGGGTTACCACTTCGTTCTTTTTCTCTATCAATAACTTCAGCAATTGGGACTCTTTTTTGGTCAATTTGAACTCACCCTGAACCCCTACAGCGGCGTAAGAAGAGAAATCGACACTGTTTTTTCCGAAACTGTATTCCGTTAAGGTTAGACGAGTTGTGTCTTTCTGGGTTCGACGAATCAATTTATCGACGCGAAGCAATAACTCTTCCAACTCGAAGGGTTTGGCTAGGTAATCGTCTGCTCCCGATTTCAATCCTTTGATTCGATCCTGGCTTTGATTAGAGGCCGACAAAATCATGATAGGGATGTCATTGTTGGTCAGTCTTACATGCTGAATGGCGGTAAAACCATCCATTTTAGGCATCATGATGTCCATGACAACCAAGTCAAAGCTCTCAGATTTTAATTTTTGAATGGCAATTGCACCATGAGATGCCACAGCTACCTTGTATCCTTCAATCTCCAGATTTAGCTTCAACAATTCAGCCAAATCCTGTTCATCCTCCACTACTAAAACACGGTAGTTTTTCATTCCATTTGAAAATCTTGTTGTTTGAATGTGATTCCAATAGAGGTACCTGACGGGGTGTTGTCTTCGATGATCAACTGGGCACTGTGCATTTTGGCTATTTGATTAACTAAATACAATCCCAATCCTGTTCCTTGTCTAGCTCTGGTATGCTCATCGCCAACTCTATAGAACTTTTTCACCACCATCTTTTTTTCGGTTCCGTCTATTCCAATACCATTGTCTTTGACCCAAATTGTGCAACGTTCGTTGCCTACTTGGGTGCTAATATTGATATTAACGCAATTTTCTTCGCTATATTTTATGGAGTTGCTAATCAAATTCTGCAAGGCAGTCGCTAACATGGACTTATCGGCCAGAATCTGGAGATCAGATGATAGTTCCAGGTGAATGTGCGGCATCAGTTCTGGCGCCACTTGGGCTTGATTTAAACTTTCTTCTATGAGTTCTTTTATGGGAATCCACTCTTTACTGGGTTGGGCGATATTTGTATCTAAACGAGTGGCTAACAATACCTTATCCATGGTTTTAGCCAAGCGATTCATGTTTTGCTTAGACAGGGTTAACATTCGTTCGAACAAGGCCGGGTCCGGTTTTCTTAGGGCCGTTTCTATGGCCAACTTAGCTGCTGCAATGGGGGTTTTTAATTCATGCGTAACCGCTAATAAAAAATTGGTTTGCTGTTGATTCAATTTCAATATGCGATTTAGGTTGCTCCACATCAGTCCTAGAATCACCAACAACAAAGCCCCAAGAGTTAGTCCTTCTCCAAGCCATTTGTTTTTATTTTTATGCAATCGCACATCGATAGCCGACAATTGTTCATCGAGCCCAGTGATGGAGAGTTGTTTTTGGGAATCTAAGTTGATTTGAAGATGGTGTTCATTTTGATTTATATCATCGAAGAGCGCAGGCAAATCACAGCGATAGGTGCCACCACTCCAGTTGACCGAATCTTGTCCAGGGTAGCGATGGCTAATCAAATCAAGGCTTAATCGAGTTTCAATATGCTGGTAGTCCCGTTGTAGCCAAGCCTTTTCTAATTCTACCGTGCGAACCCCGTAGGCTATCAAAGACCATGTCCACCAAACAACGGCTAGTACCAAGTACAGACTGATCAGCAGCATGCCTATTCGTAAACCATTTCGAACCCTCATGGTACAAATATCGCCTTGAACCTGTTGATATCTGCATGATGAGTATTCGGGCCAATTAAGGCGATATTGCAGCCTATGAGCCCAATTGAATCCTTGTTGAAATCCCTCTTGCCAGAAGAAGATTACAGCTTACAACGCGAGGTATGCAAAGAACACGGAAGCGATTACACAGAAGATTTATTGTTTCTGCCCGATGCTGTTGCATGGCCGAAGTCGGCCCAACTAGTGGCTGATTTGTTGAACGCCTGCAATTTGGCTCGAATACCTGTCTATACCCGAGGAGCAGGAACAGGACTTTCAGGAGGTTGTTTGCCGGTCAAGGGAGGCTTGGTTTTGTCCACCAGAAAGCTCAACTCCATTTTAGAGATTGATGCGAAAAATGCCCAAGCTCGGGTTCAACCCGGGGTAGTAAATGCTGATCTGAAAGCCAAAGCGCAAGAGTTTGGACTTTGGTATGCTCCAGACCCCGCAAGCTTTCAAAGCAGTACCATTGGAGGAAACATTGCTCATGGTGCCGGAGGCCCAAAAGCGGTGAAATACGGTACAACGAGAGAACACATTTTGAATTTGCAGATAGCGCTGCCGAATGGTCAGTTGATTTGGACAGGAGCCGATACCTTAAAGAATTCAACTGGTTTTTCATTGACTCAATTGATGGTGGGCTCAGAAGGATTGTTGGGGGTTGTAACCGAAGCCGTGGTAAAATTGGTACGGAAACCAGGAAAAGAACAATTGATGTTGGCCTGTTTTTCTCAAGCTCAGCCGGCAGCTGTCGCCGTGAACGAAATTCTGAATTCAGTTTCCAACCTCCCGGCGGCCCTGGAATTGATGGAAAAAAGAGCCGTTCAGATTAGCAAACAAGCGACGCAAACGGCCTTCCCTGAACATCAGGAGGCCGAATATTACTTGCTTATAGCCCTAGAAGGGGAGACTGATGAAGAGTTGATGTCCCAGTCAGAAGAGTTGTATGGCTTTTTGGATCAATCGGGTGCATTGGAAGTTTGGATGCCTCAATCTAGCCAACACCAAGAAGATTGGTGGAAAGTTAGACGGGCCATGGGAGAAGCTGTCAAGCAGATTTCGATTTATAAAGAAGAAGATGCCGTGGTGCCCAGGGCCGCGTTGCCTGATTTGTTTACAGGATTGGAGAGAATTCGAACGCGGTATGGTTTTGAAACCGTGAGTTATGGTCACGCAGGTGATGGCAATTTGCACATCAATATTTTAAAATCGTCTTTAAGCGATGAAGATTGGAATAACAAAGTTCCAATGGGCATTAGGGAGATCTTTAAACTGTGCAAAGAGTTGGGAGGAACCCTCAGCGGGGAACACGGTGTCGGCTTGGTTCAAGCGCCTTATTTATCTGAAGTGATTGACCCAGGTGCCCTGGCTATAATGAAAGGTATCAAAGCGGTTTTTGACCCCAATGGCATTTTAAATCCTGGGAAATGGGTTTAAAGCAATTCTCGTAGAATGTTATAAGAAAAAGCCTCGGGTTTACGATCGAATAACACTTTGGTTTTGGCCCAAGTTTCTTCGAACAATTGGCTGTTTCTATATCGTTCTAGGTCGTCGACGCTTTCCCATCGCGATAAGGTTTGAATGGA
>JBJOHK010000046.1:0-33275 GCA_046047755.1 Bacteroidota bacterium
GGTACGGCACAAGGATTGAAAACAAGGCCTCGTTATCCGACGATTTTTGAGTATTTGCGCCGTCATGCCGGTTTCAAAGCATCCGAATGTTGGATGGTAGCCAATGGCATCGGTAACAGCATGCCCTTGTTGAATTCCAGTGACAATGCTGATTATGGCTTGCAGTATGGGGCCAATATGTTCGCCCCTCCTATCACATTTGGAAGCTATGGACGCGAGATTTTAGCGAATGGCAAAAGCTACAGCCAACAAGACTTGGAGCCCATGTATGATATCAAGCGCTTTTTGGATCAGAGTTTTTCACTGGGTCAAGAGCAGTACAACACGGTCAGAAACACCGAAGAAGAGCGCACTTGGATCAAGGAATTCATTCGAACCGTTTTTGTCAAGCAGTCAGCCGGTCAAATTTCCATGCCTCCTGTAGGTTCTGGCGATGGTTATAACATTGCTTATGCGGCTGAAATCATGCGGGAATTCAAACCGCGTATGTTGGCGGTAAATATAGGCGGAGTAGATAGTTGCCATTCGAACTTTACCTCGTATTTGTCTGCTCTGCACCGAGCCGATCACGCGGCGGGTTGGTTGTGGCAATACATCCAAAACAACATTCCCGATATCAAAGACAATACGATATTCATCATCGCTCCAGAATGTGGGCGAAACTTGAATCCCAACCCCATTCTGGATCAAAACGATTGGTATGCATTCGATCACTCAGACGCCAATGCTATGAGGGTATGGAGCCTGATGGTGGGTTCCAATGTGCCTCAAATGTCAGTAGGAAGCGAATCGAATCCTGTAGGTCGATTGACTGACATTGTGCCCACTATAGCCGATATATTTGGTATTTACGATGAAGTCATGGCTAGCGGATATATTGATCCATTAGCCAAGAGCATGTTTCAGCGAGTATGAGTAAGCGGAAGGCCATATTGATGCTAGTTTCAGGGCTTGCCTTGTGGGGTTGTGAGCCAGAGCCCAAGCCCATACCCAATCCTTATGACAAGCTGAAAGATAGTGTGCTTGTGTTCAACGATACCTTCATGAGTGGATCGAGCATACAAGCCCTCCATAGCCGATTGTTTGAGCCAACCTGTGCCAATAGTGGATGCCACGATGGGAATTTTGAGCCAGACTTTAGGACGGTAGAAAGTACCTACCGCAGCTTGGTTGGGCAGCCTGTTATCAAAAACGACCCAGGAGGAACCTTTCAGGCCCGTGTTGTGCCAGGAAGTGCTGATGCTTCCATGTTGATGTATCGATTGACTACTGATTTAGGAGGAAACAGTGGTATCATGCCTTTGGCTCTAGAGCCAAATTCGCGATATATGCAGCAAAAGGATAGTTTGTTGACGGATTTGCGCACCTGGATCAATCAGGGTTGCATGTCTATGAGTGGTCAGAAGCCCGATCCTATAGATTTTCCTCCTACCCTTTTGGGGGTTCAGGTCTATCAGGGGGCTAGCTTGTTGCCAAGGCCCGGTGTCTACGAAGCGCTTACCGCAAGCGTGGGTGGGCCTTCGTTAGATTTGTGGTTTGCTTTGGCCGATGATTATGGTTTGGCTAGTGATTTGAAAAATTGCAGCATCAATTGGTCTACCGACCCCAATACCTATGATTCGACCAATGAACGCAGTCTTGTGGCCGGAACGCCCATTTTGATGAAAGGCTTGTTTGGAGCTACCGTGACCTACAACTGGCATTATGTCTTTGATCCTTCTTCTCAAATAAGCGATGATGTGTTATGGTTTCGAATCACGGTTAGCGATGCCAAGAACGAAGATTATAGCATTCCCAATCAGAACTCTATGTTCTTCATGAAGAAATACTTTGCTATTCGATTTAAGTAAGTATGCACAAAGTTCTGTTATATAGCTTTTTGGTTTTTCTATGTTCTTGTACGGAGGAGCAATTTTTTCTCGGTGATCCCGTGCCGAAAATTGCCTTTGAAGGCCTGTCGTCTGATCGATTGGTGCAGTTTCAGGATACCTTAGCGATTCAAATATCGTATGAAGATGGAGATGGAGATTTGGGCTTCTTATCAGCCGATTCTCTCAGTTTAGAGGTATGGGATCAGCGATTGAGTAAGCCCGATTTTTATTATATCCCTCCCATGTTACCCTTGAGTGCTAAGCCCACTCGTATTTCCGGGCAATGGCAAGTGAAATTGAAAAACTTATTTCTCATTGGCGCCGGTTCTCAAGAGCAAACACAATTCCAAATTAGGGTGAAAGACAGAATGGGCAATTGGAGCAACTTGGTTCGGACCCCTGATATCATCATCGAAAAGTGAAGGCGAACAGGGCATACCGTTTAGGAGCCCTGCTCATGGGTCTCTGGGCTGCCAGCGCTTGGTCCCAGACAGTTTACCTGCAAGCCAATGCGCACCATAGGGTGTGCAAAGCCAGCATTACCGACAGTGATGCCAATACGGTCATCAAGGGCTATTATGGACACAATGAGAATTATACGATGGTGCTATCGGTGCCAGGTGCCTCGAGTATCACCTTGAATTTTAATTCGTTCTGTACCGAGAAGGACGAGGATGTACTGCGCATTTTTGACGGCAAAGACACCAATTCTACCTTGATTGGAGCTTATTCTGGGAATACTTCACCTGGTAAGGTGTCAAGCAGTGATAGTTTCATTACGCTTCATTTTCGTTCAGACAAAAGTGTGGCCTGTACAGGTTGGGAGGCCGCGGTAAGTACAACTATTATAGCACCAAAGGCTGTAAAAATGAGTTTAGTGAAAGCCTTAGTTTGCCAGGATTCTGTTTTTGAGTTCAAATTAGACAGAGCCATACCCTGTGATTCCATGAATACGGCCAACACTAGCATTAGTGGGACGAAATCAATGGCTATAATAAAGGTTCAGGCACTTGATTGCAAAAATGGACTAGCCAGCAGCTTCCGTTTTATAGCAGGTGGTCCCTTTGATATCAATGGCTCCTATAAAGTCACTCATGTTCATGGGTACAGGGACTTTTGCGACTCAATATATAACCTTACATCGACCCAGACTTTTTCAATCAATAATTGCCCCATCAAGGTTGAACTAACTCTCAATAGTGACACTTTGTGCCAAGGAGAATGCACCAAACTCAATGTCAAAGCCAGTGGCGGCCAAGCCTCCAAGTATCAATACACTTGGTTGAGTGGAGGTCTTTCTGGGGCTGGGCCGCATACCATTTGCCCTAAAAACAATACCCGGTACATTTTGAAGGTTAGCGACGGTACGGCTATTCCAGGTTACGATACGATTGATGCAATAGTACTCTCGCCACCAAAGGCTCAAGCCGACACTCAAGTTTGTTACTACGGTTCAAATTTCACGTTATCGGCTACTCCGGCGGGTGGAACCTGGTACGGCCAAGGAATTGTGAATGGCAAGACTGGTGAATTCAAGCCTTATGGGAATTATGGGGTTCGGCCAGTATGGTATCAAGTGGGCGGTTGTGCTGATACCGTTGTTGTAACGGTTTCGGTTATCAGCAATTTGGAGAATTTCTTCTGTCCCAGTAAGAATCTCCAAAATCTGTATTGGTACTCTCCTGCTGGGGGTACTTGGTTAGGTCCAAAGGTCAGTCCCTCTGGTCAGTTTATGGCCGATACTATGGGGGTTTACACCCTCACCTACGAGTGGAAAGGTTGCCAATCAGATAAAAAGGTTATCGTTGATGAAATTCAAGTGCCGGCTTTTGATACTACCTGTGAATCTCGGAGCCGCGACACTCTGGACTTTTCGCCCAAGGGTCTATATCCCTCATGGTTTCAGGGTTTGCTCAGTTATTACTATGGTTGGTACAATCCTTCGGCTATGAATGGCCCAGGCAACTACAACATTATTTATGTGGGCAGAGGTGGTTGCAGGGATACCACTCTGTTGACGGTATTGCCGTGCAATGCGGGAAAAAATGACACCTTTTGCCCCAATTCTGGTGTGCAGACCTTGAGTAGTTTTCGCCCAGTTTCCCAATACGAATGGCAAGGAAAAGGGGTGGTATCGGGCAATTCCGACCAATATGATCCCTCTTGGACCAATGGTGCTGATGGCAAAGAATGGCTGGTATTGAAAACGCCTAAATGCAGCGATGGCAAGTGGGTGCACATTATATCTCCCAAGATTCAGGGGAGCGACACCCTTTGGGTTTGTCCCGAAGATGGCATGCGCTCCTTCAGTGACTTGGGTTGGACAACCTCTATAGGTGGAGGTAAATGGTCTGGTTCGGGTGTGAAACAAGATTCATTTTCGGCGGTGTTAGCGGGAATTGGGGCTCACAGCATTCAATACGATGCCAAGGGGTGCAGCGATCAAGCCATTGTGGTCGTTCGGCCCAAACCTGTGGTCATGAATGATACAGCTCTGTGCGAAGATCAATCACCGTTGAATCTTTGGGCCGAAGATGCCGCTGGATTTTTCTGGGGTCCCGGCGTTCAAAACAATCCTTGGCGCTTTGATCCGGCCAAAGCCATAGCGCAAAAGGGCAAATCTTTTGCCGTGTTTACCATCGGTTATCGCAGTTCAAATGGATGTGACAATTCTATTGATATACAAGTAGATACTCTACCTGTTTTGACGTTCAATTACAGCAGCCCCTACTGCTTAAAAGATTCCATTTTTGCCGTCGGAGTTTTGCCAACCGTGAGCAATCCCATATGGACCGGATTGGGTGCCTCTTTGCTGCCGTCAGGTCTCGGATTTAGGCCAAGAGCCGCAGGGACAGGTTTGCATCGTTTGTATTTGACCTCTCAAGTTGGAGCTTGTTTGCTTAGGGATAGCATTCTAGTGCGCGTATTGGATACCCTAAAGGCTGTTGTAGTTCCGGCCTTTGATTCCGTTTGTTACGGTGAAACTCGCTTATTGAGGGCTAGCTCGGTAGGTGGAATTCAACCCCATCAAGTCAGTTGGTCTCACAACCAAAGCGGTTTGGCTACTTACGTAACCCCTACTCAAACTACCATTTATACAGCAACGGCTAGTGACGGTTGTAGCGATCCTGCGTTGACCCAAGTCCCTGTAGTTGTTCACCCGCGTTTGTGGTTTGATGTTTCTAGTTCCGCGCCGCAATGTTATGGTTTGGAAGGTTTTGTGACATTGGCTCTGAAGTCTGGGCGTCCTGTTTCTTTGCGCTGGGATTACACCGCTCAGGTTAGCGATACCTTGTGGGCACCTGTGGGTGGAAAATACCGAGTGAATGCGGTTGATCTATTGAGTCAGTGCTACAGCGATACCAGCGTAGAAATTCCCGGATTTGCCGCGATTCAAGCCGGATTTTTCATGCAATTGGGTCAGGGCCAATCTTGTTTATCTCCCTTGTTGAATACGGTTCAATTTTTCAATAGCAGCGTGGGGGCCACTCTAGGTACCTGGAACTGGGGAGACGGTAGCCAATCCGCTTTTTCTCCAGGTGCCAACCCTGTTCACTCCTATGCGGGTGATTCCATGCGATACAGGGTGCAATTGGCTGTGGCTAATGCCGGCGGATGCACCGATACGGCCGAAGCTTGGTTGTGTTACAAAGACACGGTCATATTGTATGTTCCTACCGCTTTTACTCCCAACGATGATGGAAAGAATGATGCCCTTTCT
The DNA here is from genome assembly GCA_046047755.1 of Bacteroidota bacterium. Taxonomy (GTDB): domain Bacteria; phylum Bacteroidota; class Bacteroidia; order NS11-12g; family UBA955; genus JALRLA01. The sequence continues at coordinate 5,593 of JBJOHK010000046.1, forward strand.
TTTCATGTTTATGGTTCTACTTTGGTCGACATACGGATATATAACCGTTGGGGACAAGAGATTTTCCGATCAAATGATGCGGTCGCACAATGGGATGGAACCTACAAAGGTGAGCCTTGTCCAGAAGGTGTATATGCGGTTTATATCAAATACCGGGGTCGAAGACAGGCTCCGCGAACCTATGCTGGAACTATCACCCTTTTAAGACCAAAGCCATAGTACCTTTGAGGCATGTTGGCTCATTATTGGTACTACCAAATATGGAGCAATCGCTTAAGGCGAATGCTTCTGGGTCAACCCTTGAAGTTTGCCATCAGTTTTGATAAAGACAACCTGTATCTCGAGTTTGAATCAGGGGTGTTGTGGTGCCGTTTTGTACAACAAGAACTATGGTTTCAATGGCTTGAGGATGTGCCGAGTCGGAATGCCAAGAAAAAAAACGGCCAGGTTCAATTCAAAGAATTGCACAACAGCCGGGTTGAGTCCATTGAATGTTTGGCATTTGATCGATTTCTGGAAATTCGCTTTGATTCTGGTTTAGTCTTAGGGTTTAAGGGATTTGGAAGGCAGTCAAATGTGTTGCTGAATAGCAATGGTGATGTTAGCTCCATGTTTCGTTTATCGTGCAAGGGCGATTGGGATTTCTCATGGCCCGATGCCGCATCTCTTGATCACCTGCCTTCTGGAGACGTGGAGATTTGGCAGGGTTTCTTGAAGAAAAGACGCAGCCCGGATTCCATATATAAGACCTTTCCGTTGGGAGCCGCCTCGAGCGTGGACAATGGGCCTATATTGGATTGGTTGAATCGCTTGGCTGATGCGAAATGGGAACAAGAGCTTGAATTGGTCCTAGACGAGTGGGATCAATGGCTATTGCCTGAAACTACTTTGAACTGGGCGAGACAACTCATGTTCGACCGGGAAAAAACTCAACGATTGTCCCAGTTGCAGCAACGCATTCGCCAACTCCAGGCTATGGTGATAAAGTCCAAGAATCGCCTAGAAGAACTGGAAAGTCGACGATCCTATCGAGAATTAGGTGATTTGATTTTGGCGCATGCTCACCATTTGAAACAGGGTATATCGACCGCAAGAGTACCTGACTTTTACACGGGAGAACAATTGAGGATTAAATTGGATCCCGAACTGAATGCAGCAGATAATGCTAAGCGTTATTATAAAAAGGCCCAGAATCAGCCCCTTGAGATGCAAGAACGCCGCCTTCAAATACAGCGTTCCCAGGAGTCGTTGGAACAGTGCCAACTTGAATTGGAGCTGTGGGTAAAGGCGTCAGACTTTAAGGATATCAAGGGTTTAAGGCCAAAGCGTAATGAAGCTTCGGCCATGAATGAAGCGAGTCATCGACCGTTTAAGGTATTGGATTGGGAGGGTTACCAAATTTGGATGGGGAAAAGTTCAAAGTCCAACGATGAGCTGTTGCGGGCTTCGAGTAAAAATGATCTCTGGCTTCATGCCAAAGGCGTGACGGGTTCTCATGTGCTAATTCGCCGTATGGGTCAAGATTTCAGTTCGGCCGTTATTGAGTACGCTGCACAATTAGCGGCCGTACATTCCAAAGCCAAGCATCAGGGTTTTGTACCCGTTCAAATGGCTTTGAGGAAATTTGTGATCAAGCCGAAGGGAGCCGCTCCTGGAGAAGTTCTGGTTCAAAAGGAACAGGTAGTCGATGTTTACCTCAATTGAGGTTATTGGCTGAATTCAAACACAATTGAATATGGGCCAAATGGTGATCACCGTGCCAGGCATACAAGGCAATGAACTGTGCCAAGCTTATGCTGGTGCCGCGTTCAGGGTGATAAAGGCTCGCGGCTAGTACGGATGGATCCCCTTTAAGTGCATTCAATAGCAGTAACGACCATCGTTGGTGCAAACCCATGAGCATCAAGTACGACGACTCGTACGAGAAGTCATAATCGCCCGTTTGGCTCCATGCCGTTTCATCATAGGGTTGAACGGTTTCAGCCGTTTTTGCCAAAATATGCTTGCACCGAATAAAGGCTTGCATGTGGCTGTCAGCCAAATGGTGTATCAGTTCTTGGGCGGTCCAAGACCCCTCTCTATATTGAGACTTCAGCATTTCGTCGCGTTTCTCCGTATTGAGCAATTTGGCCAGCTTGTTGGGCATGTCTTGAATTCGCACAACGGCGCCCAAAAGGTCTTCCAAGCTGAAATCTTGGTCCCAATTGAATGCCCCAATGGGGTATTTGAGGTTCTCCATTAGCGATCGATACGGTCAAATCCGGTATAGGGCACTAACACATCGGGGATGCGAATGCCTTTTTCGTCTTGGTTGTTTTCCAACAATGCTGCTACGATACGTGGCAAGGCAAGGGCAGATCCGTTCAAGGAGTGAGCCAATTCCGTTTTGCCCTCTTCGTTCCTGAATCGACACTTCAATCGATTGGTTTGGAAGGTTTCAAAGTTGGATACGGAACTGCATTCCAGCCAGCGCTCTTGAGCAGCGCTCCATACTTCCAAATCATAGGTTTTGGCACTGGTAAAGCCCATGTCGCCGCCACAAAGTAGCAAAAGGCGATAGGGCAAGCCAAGTTTCTGCAAAAGTCCTTGAACATAATTTTGCATGAGTTCCAATGTTCGATTGGAATCTTGGGGCTTGACGATTTGAACTATTTCTACCTTGTCAAACTGATGCAGGCGATTGAGTCCCCTCACGTGTGCACCGTAGCTCCCCGCTTCTCGGCGAAAACAAGGTGTATAGGCTGTGTTTTTTATAGGCAATTGGCTATGGTCCAAAAGCGTGTTTCGGTACAAGTTGGTAACCGGTACTTCGGCTGTTGGAATGAGGTATAAATCATCCAGTCCAGCATGGTACATCTGTCCTTCTTTGTCGGGCAATTGACCCGTTCCATAACCAGAATCAGCGTTGACCAAATGCGGCACCTGCATTTCTACATAGCCCTCCTTCCCTGCTTCGTTTAAAAAGAATTGAATCAAGGCTCTCTGCAAAATGGCCCCTTTGCCCTTGTAAACTGGAAATCCAGCTCCGGTAATTTTCACCCCCAATTCAAAATCAATGATTCCCAATTCCGAGGCTAGTTCCCAGTGCGGTTTGGCTTCAGCATGCAATTGAGGGTGTTCGCCCCATTCTAAAACGGTTTGATTGTCTTCGGCGTCTTTTCCTGCGGGCACGTCGATTTGAGGTGCATTTGGGAGAGATACCAATAAATCTCTTACTCGATTATCGCTTAAAGTGAGCTCTTCTTCCTGATTCTTTATCAATTCTTTAAGGTTGGAAGATTCGGCTTTTTTATGGTCGGCAAGGTCTCTTTGGCCACTTTTGTATAACTGACCAATTTCACCGGCTAATTGATTGGCTTTTGCTTGGTTTTGTTCCAATTCAAAACGCAACCTACGATTCGACTCATCGGCACTAAGCAGATCGTGAATGGCATCTTTGGCGTCAATGCCGCGCAATTTTAGGCGCTCGACGATGGTTTCGGTTTCTTGGCGAATGGTTGTCAGTTGCAACATGAGCCCACAAAAATCGCGCTTGTTGCCTGCATTAGCAACTCATTGCATTCACTTTGTTGCAATGCCCAAAGTGCTAGCCAATTTTTCGCAAAAAGTCAGTGATTCTTCTAGGGTGTTGCCGATGATTCCCTCAAGAATAGCCTCTCTTGTCGCTTCTTTCAACTGTCCAATTTGCTGAGGCTTGTTGATGTGGAAGTGCTGCATGATATGGTGGCCAGTAAGTACTGGTTGCCAATTGCGAAGCTCGTCTCGCTCGCGCACATCCTGTATTTTGTCGTACACCTTCTGAAGGTTTTCCAAATGACGTTGAACCTTACGCTCGTTTTTACTGGTAATGTCTGATTGGCAAAGAAGCATGAGACTGTCAATGTCCTCTCCTGCTTCTACGATCAACCGACGAACGGCTGAATCTGTTACAATTTCTTGAGAGAGAACTATCGGGCGCAAATGCATGGCCACCATCTTCTCTACAAATTTCATTTTGTCGTCTAATGGAAGGCGCATTCGGCGAAAAATCCCTTTTACCATGCGGGCGCCTCTGTCTTCGTGACCATGGAAAGTCCATCCGACCTTGGGTTCGAAACGCTTGGTGGCCGGTTTGGCAATGTCATGCAAAATGGCGGCCCATCTGAGCCATAAGTTGTCGCTCAATCGGCATAATTGATCGAGCACTTGAAGCGTATGGTAGAAATTGTCTTTGTGTGATTTACCACTTATGGTCTCCACGCCTTGCATCGCGGCCAATTCCGGGAAGATGATGTGAAGCAATTGGCTATCGAAGAGTAAATTAAAAGCTTTGCTTGGGGTATCTCCCATGATCATAGCATTCAATTCGTCCGATATTCGCTCGGCTGATACAATTCGAATGCGTTCAGCATTGCTCTTTATCGCTTCCCAAGTAATGGGGTCTATGTCAAAATCCAGACGGGCGGCAAAACGAATAGCCCGTAACATGCGCAAGGGGTCGTCTGAAAAGGTGGTGTTGGGGTCGGTCGGTGTGACCAATCGGCGATCTTGAATGTCCTGCACGCCACCAAAGGGATCTATGAGCGAACCGTAATCATCGCCATTTAACGATAAGTAAAGGCTATTTATGGTAAAGTCTCTGCGAAGTTGGTCGTCTTCCAACGTCCCGGTTTCTACCACAGGATTTCGACTATCTCTGTTGTAACTCTCTTTTCGGGCACCAATGAATTCAATGACGTAATCCTGGTATTTGACCTGAGCCGTTCCAAAATTCTTGAATACAGCGATGCTGCAATCTTTACCCAATTCGAGGCTCAGGTCTTTAGCGGCATCCACTCCAGATCCCAAAACGACGATATCAATGTCTTTGGAAGCTCGATTTAACAAGATGTCCCTTACAAATCCACCCACAACCCAAGCAGGTCTATTCTGCTTCTGGCAGACCCTTGCTATGCGTTTGAATAAGGGTTGGTCGAGAGGATTTTGCACCAAACAAAGATACTTACCTTTGTTTCGATGCTGGCTGAACGCACCCAAATTATCGCATTTTTCGCCTTGATTTTCGGGGTTTATTGGATGATGATACCCCTAGAACACACCGCCGATGCCTATGGGTATGCTGCCGCTATGGGTCGAGGAGAACTTTGGAGCCCGCACCACTTGCTCTATCAGCCTTGGACCTTAGCATTGTCGAGTCTTTGGTTATGGACGGGCGTGGAGCCTATTTTTCTGTATTCTTTATTGAACTCGCTGGCTATGGTATTGTCCTTGCTGGTAGTTTACTCCCTTTTGCCTAGACGCATCGACCGCCGTTGGTGGGTCGTAGTGGTGGCTTTTTGCTTTGCTAGTCTGCGATTTGGAACGGAGAATGAAACCTATGCTTGGCCATTGTTTTTCTCCCTATGGGGTACCGAACGCTTGATGAAAGGCCATGGGTTTTTGGCTGCCATGTTAATTGCCATAGGCGTATTGTTCCATCAAATCCACCTGTTCTGGTGTTTGGCATTGGTTGTCTTCGCTTGGCGAACCGGGCGTTGGCAGTTTAAGTGGTTCTATGTTGGGTTGATAGCATCAGCTATAGGGGTTGTTTGTGTTTACAGGGAATTGGCCTTTATAAATGGACAGACCTTTTGGATGTATGCCACTCACGATGCACAGGAGGGTTTGGTTGATTTTCAGTGGGGGTTGAAGTCAGTGGCTCTGTCTCTGATCAATTTGATTCGCAGTTTTATTCAAGTTCACGCGAGTACCTTGGCTTTGTTCGATACCCCCTGGGTGCTTGTTTTTGTGCTGGCGGGCTTGTTGATGGGCGCAGGGCTATTGCTTGGAATCAAACCTAAATCCTTGCCAAAAGCCATGTGGGATCGGCCATTTATCTGGATTTTATTGTTTCAGTTTGCTTTTGCGGTCTTTTCACAAGGAAATGCAGAATTCATGGTCATGATTCCTGTGTTAATGGCATTAGAGTGGTCTCAGCAATACCGTCGTCACACTCATTGGCCCATTGTGGCTTTAGGCGTGGGCTTAGGCCTTTGGAATGGGGCTACATTGATGGCCTCTAAAACGATCAGTTCCAGCTCTTCAGCGGCTGATAGAATGAGCGATTTGAGGCAAATTGAAGCCCAGATTGATGATGATCATTTTGTTTATGTAGCTAGAGATAAAGTTTTGCTAGATAACTACATGGATTACAAGAATATTTCTTTTAATAAACTTGAAATTTGGAAGGCACCCGGTTATGGTTCCGATCTAGCATCCATCAATCAAGCCCTTGTGGAGAACAAGGCTAACTCCCCTATTTTTATCGATACCAAGCAGGTGGTGGGCCGTCAAACACGGGCTGATTGGTTGGGGGCTGAAGCGTACAATGAATGGACTAGCGACCGGATATGGGATCCATTCCCCATTCAAGGAATTAATGGATGGTGGAGATTGAGGAATCCTTAAAGAGAGCTGATTCGCTCTACTTTGTGATCAGCCACTCTGTAAATGCTACCTCCGAATTTCTCAATTAGTCGATAATCATGGGTTGCCATCAATACGCAGGTTCCTTCTTTGGCAATAGAATGCAACAAAGTCATGACTTCGTCGCTGATTTCGGGATCCAAATTCCCAGTGGGTTCGTCGGCCAAAATGACTTTAGGGTTGTTCAGTAGGGCTCGAGCAATGACTAGTCTCTGCTGTTCTCCCCCGCTCAATTCAGCTGGGATTTTGTAATCTTTCGTTGATAGGTTTACCTTTTTTAACACTTCATGAGCGCGTTCAATCATGGCGCTCTTGTCTTTCCAGCCTGTAGCCCTTAGTACAAACAGTAGGTTTTCAATGACATTTCTATCGCTGAGCAATTGAAAGTCCTGGAATACGATGCCAAGGCTCCTGCGCAAATGCGGGACTGTTTTGGGTTTGAGGTTGATCAAGTCAAAACCGGCTACATGGCCACTACCTTCTGACAAGGGCAATTCTCCGTATAAGGTTTTGAGTAAACTGGACTTGCCACTTCCCGTGCGCCCTACTAGGTAGGCGAATTCGCCAGGTTGCAATTGAATGTTTACTCCACTTAAAACAGGGATTTTGCCTTGGTAGATGATGGCGTTTGATAGCTGAATTGGGCTTTCCACTATCCAAAACTACGGGCGACCGCTCAATACGGGCTTAGAATATATTCACAATTCATGGGTACTGCGTCTCCAAGGAGACAGCCAATCTATTTTCGATCGATTGTGGGTCGATAGCCATAGGTTGGCTTTCCCGAAAGGGCGGCTACCCATAAAGCCACGGTAGGCTGAAAGAGGGCTTGGGTGTGCCGATTCCAAAACCAAGTGTTTAGGTTGAATCAGAGGCCTCAATGAACGAGCCTGTTTTCCCCATAGCATAAAAACGGTTGCTTGGGTCTGTTGACCAATCATTTCAATCCAAGCTCTAGTGATATTGGGCCAGGGTAAATGCTGGTGAGAGCCCGCTTGGTTTTCGCGCACGCTAAGAGACATATTGAGCAAAAGAACGCCTTGTTTGGCCCAGGATTCCAAATTTCCGTGGTTCAGATCAAGTGAGGCTAATGCGGCCTCACCAGCCGTGTTTATCAATGGGTCCTGAATGATTTCTTTGGTTATGTTTCTCAAGCTTGGTGGAGGGATTACGCCTCTTGGAACTGAAAACGCCAAACCGTGAGCTTGTCCTGGGCCATGGTAAGGGTCTTGGCCCAAAATGACCACTTTCGTTGTTTCTATTGGGCACAATTCAAGTGCTCGGTATCGCAACTTAGGTTCTGGGAAAATTCGGAAATGTTGATTCTCAATTTGCAATTGATCTTCAATTTCCTTGAGGTCTTGTTCCAATGACGCTGATTGGAAAATGTTGGCCCACGTTCCTAGTTCAGCGTAATTCATCAGTTCAAGAGTTCCTCTAGCTCTTCTACATTCAAGCTACTGAGAATCGAATCTTCATCGGGTATGATGCTTTCGGCCAACAGTGTTTTCTTCTGCTGCAGGGCGAGGATTTTTTCCTCAATGCTTCCCTTTGTAATGAATTTGTAGGAGAATACGGTTTTATCCTGGCCAATTCGATGGGCCCGATCTTCGGCTTGCCTCATAGTAAATGGATTCCACCATGGGTCGGCAAGGAACACATAATCGGCAGCGGTGAGATTGATACCGCTGTTTCCTGCTCGTAAGCTCAACAAAAAGACAGGTATATCTGGGTTGTTTTGGAATCGATCAATGGCCTGAGCTCGTTCTTTTTCATCCATTGAGCCATCCAAGTAAGAATACGCTATTCGCTGGTCGTGAAGCATGTCCTCGAAAACGCGTAGATAACCGACGAATTGAGAGAAAATCAACACTTTATGCCCGCCTTCAATGGCCCTTTCTAGCATGTGGAATATTTCATTGTCTTTTCCCGATGAACCTTCAAAATTGGGTTCTTTAAGCGCTGGGTTGAGGGCTAATTGGCGAAGGTGCATCAAGCCGTTAAAAATCTTTAATCTTGCTCGGTTTAATCCGACTTGACCTACATGACTCAGCAGTTCGTTTCGGTATTGACTTTTGACCTTTTCGTACAATTCCTGCTGTTCAGGACTCATCTCGCAATAGTGAATCTTTTCAATTTTGGGAGGGAGTTCTGTGACTACCTGTTTTTTGGTTCTTCTGAGTACAAAGGGATCAATGAACTTTCTGAGCTGTTCTGCTTTCTGCGGATCTCCGCTTCGTTCAATGGGCCGGATGAATTCTTTCTCGAAATAGAGGTAGCTACCCAAAAGACCCTTGTTTAAAAAGTTCATTTGGCTCCAAATATCCATCAATGTGTTTTCAATGGGCGTACCGGTTAGGGCAATTCGCTGAGGGGCTTGTAACTTCAATAAGTTTCGGGCTGTTAGTGAACTAGGGTTCTTGATGGCTTGGCTTTCATCCAGGACGATGCATTGAATATCAAGAGTTTCTAGCCATTGAATGTCATTGCGCATGGTTCCATAGCTCATGATGATCACCTGTGATTTGGCCGCTTGGCTTTGCAATTTTTGTCGCCCTACCCCAGAATAAAGCAAGGTCTTCAATGATGGAGCGAATCGCTTAGCCTCCTGGGACCAGTTATAAAGCAATGATTTGGGCGTAATGACCAATACCGGTTTTGTCGTTTCTTGGGTCAAATGCAAAATCAAGGCTAGGGTTTGGATGGTTTTACCCAATCCCATGTCGTCGGCAAGCAAAGCTCCGAATTTGTGTTCCAGCATGAATCGAAGCCAGCGATAACCTTCCAGCTGATACGGACGCATGGTTGCATTGAATCCATATGGCAAATCAAATTCAGGGAAATCACCTGAGTGAAGCGTCTTCAACCAATCACTGCCTGGAAGTCCGGCTTCGGTATATTCTGATAAATCATCGAGAAGGCCGCTATGTATGGTTTTTAAACGCAGTTCATCATGTTCAACCTCACTCAAATGCATCAAAGGTTCAAATCGGTCGAACCACTCTTGAGGCAAAACGGCTATTTGGCCATTGGGCAAGACGAACTCATGAATTCGCTCCATGATGTTCTTTTTAAAACGACTGAAAGGGAATTCAAATTCGCCAATTTTGACTCGGGCCATCAGGTCAAACCAATCTTGGTTTTGGTGAATATGTATCTTTAGTTCAATGCTTCCAAGGTGGTACTGAATTGGGCCTGTATCCTGTTGGAGTTCAAATCCTTCTCGCTGCAGTAGAGGCCCATTTTCGTTGAACCAAGAAATCAGGCCATAGGTGGTGTCATGGGATTTATCGGTCTTTAATTCAAATAAACTACCTGTGCAATTGACCATTCCCAAGTCTCTTAAAATCTTTATTTTGGCGTTTTCTCCATGTAAGGATCTTCGAACTCGGTGAAATACAGGGTTCTCCCCTTTCATTTCCAATGAAACATTGACCCGTTTGTCTACGTGGTACGGGAATTTCCATTGCCCATATTGAAAATACAAAGTAGCCTTCGTTTCCTCAAACTGATGAGAGAGGACCAGCACCGGGTTCATGTTGAATTGATCGGTTACGATATCAAAGCCTTGGGCATATACATCGTGATTCTCCAGTAAAGGCCCCACAAATTTCTCAAAATAGAATTTCTCTTGATGGGGATCTACATGGATGTATTTTTTGCTTAAGAAGGGTCTTAGTTTTACGCCATCAACGTTGGGTGGAAAGAACAACAGGCGGTCAGCGGTTATGAGCCAAGTGGGTTGAGTAGAAAGCAGGTGACTATTGTTCTGGTAGAATGGAATCTTTTCGCCGTGGTGCTTGATCGTGGCGAAGTAGTTCATTCCTTCTTCGTTTCTTCTGAAGTGGAACAAAATGCTAGCGGGTTCGTCAATAAAAGAAACCGGCGAACCCATGGGTTCGCCTGCGCTGTTCGCCCAATACAAGGGATAACTCTTCACTACGTTGAGAATGGCCACCATCTGAGCATCAATGAAGCCTCGCACGGCTTTCTGAATTTCAGGAGTGTAGTGCTTCAAATAGAAGTCTTGGAGTTTTATGGCTCTTTTCCCATTGTAAAAACGCTTTTTTACGCTCTCGGCCTCAAATTCTTCCATCCATTCGACGGCTTTGCCCAATTCTGGAGTCAATCCAAAATACTCGGCCGTCTTGGGTCGGATGCGCTGGTAGGTTAGCGAGGGCATACCGTTGTCCAGCAGTTGAACGGCATTTGCCTCGATGACGACTCCAAAGTAGGGATGTTCCACAAACGTAAACACTACTTCGAAACCTTTTGTATTGACTACCTGCATGTAAAATTTTCAGATATTTAATCCAGCAATTTACGCCTAATAGTTGGCAACGACAATGGCTGAAGCCATCTAGTACTCTCTCTCTGTGAGCCTTGATTTGTTGTAAATTTGTTAGATGTCCGTTAATCTGTCGAGCACACATTATCTAAGTGTTTCAAAATCAGAAAAGTATACTATTGTGCATGATCAGCTAAAGGGATTGTTGCACGGAGAAACAGATGCCATAGCCAATTTGGGAAATGCGATGGCTTTGCTGAAACAAGTTTTTTCTTGGTGGTGGGTGGGTTTATACCGAGTTGAGGGTGAAGAACTGTGCTTGGGGCCGTTTCAAGGTCCTGTAGCCTGCTCGAGAATTGCTTTCGGGAAAGGAGTTTGCGGTACGGCGTGGAAGCAAGCCAAAACCCTTATTGTGCCCGATGTTCATGAATTTCCAGGTCACATTGCCTGTAGCGCTGAAAGCCAAAGTGAAATCGTTGTTCCCATTTTCAAGGACAAAAAAGTCATTGCTGTTTTGGACGTTGATAGCGAAAACCTAAGCCAGTTTGATGCCGACGATGCCCGAGAATTGGAATTATTTTGTGCATCTTTGGTACCCTACCTATGAGCGGAAGAAAGAATATTACCCTGCTGATCATCGTGGCCTCCTTGGGCTATTTTGTCGATATCTACGATTTAATTCTCTTTAATATCATTAAAAAAGAGAGCCTAACCATGTTGAACATGGATTTTGGAACCTACGAGACCGTGCTTTTTCGCTGGCAAATGGCGGGCATGCTCATAGGAGGAATCTTATGGGGAATTTGGGGCGACAAGAAAGGAAGAGTATCGGTATTGTTTGGTAGCATTTTGCTGTATTCCTTGGCCAATATTGCCAATGCCTTTGTCGAAACCGTTGAAGCTTACAAATTTTGGCGCTTCGCCGCAGGTATTGGTTTGGCAGGCGAATTGGGTGCTGCTATAACCTTGGTCTCAGAATTGTTGCCCATCAAACGACGGGGAATAGGTACTATGATCATTGTGACTTTTGGGGCCTTGGGTGCAGTAGCCGCCTTTTTCGTAGCTAGCAAGGGAGATTGGATAGGTTCTCTAATGGGTACGTTGACGGGCTTAGAACTGGCTAATTGGCAAGTGGCCTACATTGTGGGTGGTTTATTGGGATTTGTTTTGCTCGCCCTTAGGGCTGGGACCTTCGAGTCTAACATGTTCCAGAAGAGCAAAAGCGAGGATGTCAAGCGAGGCAATTTCTTCTGGTTATTCAAAGACATGCCCACTTTTACTAAATATCTGGCCTGCATATTTATTGGACTTCCTGTTTGGTATGTGGTAGGAATTTTGATTGCACTCTCCCATCGATTTTTCCCTGAAATCACGGGCTTACCTGAGCCTCCAGTCAATACCCGTGAGCTAATTATGTGGTCATATATAGGGTTGAGTGCCGGAGATTTGCTCAGCGGATTGTTATCTCAAGTTCTTCAATCAAGAAAGAAGGTGATTTATCTCAATTTACTGGGAATCACTTTGATGACCCTTTTATTCTTGTTTGGACCGGCGGGTTCAGCGGGCTACTACAAGACAATGGCTTTCATATTGGGAAGTGCCACAGGCTATTGGGCCATATTTGTGACCAATGCGAGTGAGCAATTTGGAACCAACATTCGATCAACGGTTTCCGCGACCGTACCCAATTTTGTTCGTGGAGGAGTTTTGATCATTACAAGTTCGTTTGAATGGTTCGAGACTGGTTTGAATTCTTCCATTTGGGCAGCTGCCTGGGTGGGTTTGGCCTGTTTGGTCTTGGCCCTTTGGGGTACCTGGTATGTGGAAGAGTCCTTCCATAAAGACTTGGATTATTACGAGTCATAAATGGCCAAACAGAAATTAAGTTTATTGGACCAGGTGGTACTCGCCATACTGGAAGATGCTAGACAAGGAACCCTAAATGCTCAGCGCGTATACACGCGCATACCCCGCGATGCGCATTTTGATAGAGATTCGGTTTACCACTCCCTTCTGAGATTGGTTCAATTGGGAAAAGCAGAACAACCTTCAAAAGGCAATTTTAGAGCCGTTCGTCCGGCTGAAACCTTGGAAGGATTATTGGATTTAGGCAAGCGAGGCGATTGGTACTTGCAACCAGATTCCCAGGAACGCAGCTTGTTCATTCCTTCTGAATTTGTTCATTACTTACTGCCGGGCGATCGTGTTCAATGCGAATTTGAAAGGCGGGGAAAACGCCTGCAAATCCTGAATTGCCGATTGATAGAAAGAGCTGTTCGCCAGTACATTGGTCAGTTGGATGTGTTTGAACAAACCGGGTACTGCCTAGTGGGTGGTCTTCCCCTTCCCGATTTAAAAATTGACCAACCTGTATCTTCTGAATATGATCGTCATTTGGCGTTGGTCGAAGTGTATGATTGGGTAAGGCCCAAACGCAATCCATCGGCACGCTTGGTCGAGATTTTGGGTTTGCCGGGAGAAAACAGTGCTGAAATGCATGCCATTGTAGCTGAATTTGGTTTCAAAGTGGGATTCCCCTTGGAGGTGGAGCAAGAAGTAGCTTCCATTCCTGATGAGCCAGAGCCCCAAGACTTTGAAGGGCGCTGGGATTACCGCCCCCATCTTACTTTTACCATTGACCCTCAAGATGCCAAAGACTTTGATGATGCCATTTCTTTGGTTGATGCCGATAAAGAACATTGGGAAATTGGTGTACACATTGCCGATGTGGCCCATTATGTAAAACCCAATACCGCTTTGAATACGGAGGCTTTGAAAAGAGCTACATCGGTGTATTTGGTGGACAGAACTATACCCATGCTTCCCGAAAAACTCAGCAATGGCTTGTGTTCGCTAAAACCCAATGTAGATCGATTGGCATTCTCGGTATTGTTTCGAATTCGCAAATCCGATATAACCGTTCAGCATGTTGAATTTGGCAAGGCTGTGATTCACTCCAATCGGCGTTTCTCCTACGAAGAAGCCCAAGAATTGATCATGGGTGCCGATGGGCCATGGTCACAAGAAATGCAAACCTTGAACAGAATAGCCCAACATTTTGAAAAAGAGCGGTTTGACAAGGGCGCTTTGGTGTTTGAGTCTAAAGAAATGCGATTTCGCCTGGACCCCAAGACAGGTGAACCCATTGAAGTTTATGAAAAACAGCGATTTGAAGCCCACAAGATGATTGAAACCTACATGCTGATGGCCAACAAAGCTGTCGCAGAAAAGGTCCGTCATTGGAAAAAGCCTCCTCTGCCTTATGTGTATCGTACGCATGATTATCCGCCGGGGGAAAGGCTTTTGGATTTTGCCCGCTTCGCCAAACTGCTTGGATACCCCATTCAAATTGACAACGAGGCCCAGATTCGCAAAAGCTTCAACGAGTTGTCTAAGCGAGCCGAAGGAACCCCTGAGGCCGAACTGTTGCAGCAAATGGCTATACGGTCGATGGCGAAGGCTGTGTATACATCGCAAAAAACCGATCATTTTGGATTGGCCTTCCCTTGTTACACTCATTTCACCTCTCCCATTCGTCGATACCCCGATTTGTTGGCACACCGAATGTTGTTTCACTACTTGAAACAAGCAGAACCTAGCCCCTTGTATTCGGAAGTAGAAATTGAGGAGATGGCCAAGCATAGCAGTAACATGGAGCAAAAGGCCTCTGAGGCAGAGCGCGCCAGTGTGAAATACAAAATGGCTGAATTGATGACTCAGCATCTAGGCGAAGTGCTCGAGGCCAAGGTTAGCGGAGTTACAGAGTGGGGCATTTACGCAACAGCCCTTGAATACCATTGCGAAGGTTTGGTGCGCGTGCACGACATGCGAGGCGATCGGTATCGTTTTTATGAGGCCGAAAAGAAAATGGTCGGAGATCGAAGGGGACACGAAATTAGACTCGGCGACACCGTTTGGGTTCGGGTAAAAGCGGCCAACCCAAGTGATCGTACCATTGACATGGTTTTATTGGACGATTGATGCAGCGTAACTTGCGGGTATGATTGATTCGCGTTTGTCTAACCTCTATGAGGCCTACAGAATGGAACATGCCTTTTCTGGCCATCCAGATTCTCTGTATCAATCCATGCAATACATTATGGATTTGGGAGGAAAGCGAATTCGTCCCTTATTGGTGCTTATGGCCGCTGAATCGGCAGGTGGGTCAGCTGAAAATGCCTTACCCCTAGCCCATGCGGTTGAGATTTTTCACAATTTTAGCTTGGTGCACGACGATATAATGGACCAAGCCCTTGTTCGACGTGGTCAGCCAACCGTTCACGAACGTTGGAATACACCTACGGCTATTCTAGCTGGAGACAATATGCTCGTTCTTGCCTATGAGTTCTGGGGTCGATACACGGGTGCCAACAAACAAGAGGCCTTCGATGTGTTCACCGCTACGGCAAAGGCTGTTTGTGAAGGGCAACAAAAGGACATGGATTTTGCAAGCCAAGCCCAAGTGGAAATTTCCGATTATTTGGGTATGATTGAGCAGAAAACGGCCGTTTTATTGGGTTGTGCCTTGCAATTGGGTGCCTTGAGTGCCGGATTGGACTTGGAAGAGTCTCGTTTGTATTACCAGCTGGGGTGTTCAGTTGGACTGTCTTTTCAAATGATTGACGATCACCTGGATAGTTTTGGGACTCAAGCCCAAACAGGTAAGCGATTGGGCGGAGATATCGCCGAAGGCAAGAAAACTTGGTTGTATTTGCGTTCTGCCCAAATTTCCAAAGAAGCAACGCGTTTATTCGCCGATTTGGAAGATGAAGATAGAATTCAAGCTGTTCGAGCGCTTTGGATAAAGCAAGGATTGGATGTGGGGTTAATGGAATTGGCTGAGTCCTACCATAGAGAAGCCCAGGCTCATCTTGAGGCATTGAATGCCAAAGGAAGAGACGTTCAAGCCCTTAGCGCTCTATGCGAGTGGTTGCTGGCCAGGCAGCATTAATGAATAACCGTTACGGTACCTGTTTTTTGGTAGGTTTTGTCATCCCAGCCTTCGAACTGTAAGTACCACGCGTAAACCCCATCAGCCACTTGGATGCCGTTGTAGAACCCATCCCACTGACGGTGTTTGTCGCTACTTTCCCATATTTTTTCACCATAGCGGTTGTAAACCTTCATGCTATACCCTCTTACAAACACGGGTACGGTGCCCCATACATCATTCAAGCCGTTTCCATCTATGGTGATTCCAGATGGGACCCAAACCTCAGGCTTTTGGTATAGGTAGATCCAATTGCTCATCGAAGTTTGCGCAGATGTGGCTTGGGTAGCTGGTTTTTTCTCCTGGGCAATTACCCTGTACCAATAGCCACCCCAATCGTAGTCCAGATTTACATCGCTGCTTTGGCGTTGAACGATTCCGCTCATTATGGGCGTGAAGGGTTTGTCGTTATACATTCGTTCTAAGGTCCATTGGTTTACCCCAAGATTCCAACCCTTGTAATCTATCCAGTCGAGGTTGAAATAATACTGCGGGGCACCCACAGTAGAGCCGCTAATGACCACATTGCAACCTTCGTTGCTGGGTACAGAAATGTGACCACACTGGTCGACAACTACCACGCGATAGCACCAGCTTTCTATATCGACATCAAGCGATGAATCTAGAGCTATTGTGTCGGTTGTTATAAGGAATGGGTCGTCTGGCCAAGTGCCATTTCTACGGGTTCGGTAGACTTCATATTCCTTGAAATCGGGTTCGTCGCTGCTCAACCAATAGGTTCTGTTTACCTTGTCATTGTCAACGGTTGTAGCCAAAACGGGAACTCCCGTTATGGGGTTATTGAGCTCCCGTACGGTACAAAAGGCCTGTTGAGTTCTCACTTGGGTGCCGCAAATGTTAACTCCGATTAGGGCGTAGCAGTAGTTGTTATTGCGTGGGTCAACTACTCCTGCGTCTATCCACTCGCCTACTTGATTGTTGGCAATGGTGTCCAAGATGACGACGCTGCCATCAGGATTGGTGCGTTCCAATAAGAAATATTGGAAGAACCCAGTAGGAACGGTACTGGCAGGCCAAGAAACCTTCATTTTGCCACTTTTGCGATCGTAACTCACGCATACTGCTGATGGAGGTATGACCTTTGGTGGCTCTTCAACCAAAATTCGGATTAAGGCATACGTAGTGTCGGCTTGGGGACAACCCCTATCACGAATCATCACCCTAAGTGTGACAGTGTCGCTGCTGAAACTGGTACAGAGGGTATTCCAGATAAGCGTAAGCCCGGCCGAGCCTATTCCGGATGACAGAAGAACCTGGGCACTATCAGAGCCTTTCATGCCTCCTCTATTGAGCCATGTTGTTTCCAATTCTAAGGTGTCATAGGGGTCGGGGTCAAACGCCAACTTGCTAAAAATGATGGGTTGGGTAGCCGTTACCTTGATAAACGTATCAAGCATGTAGGGCTTTTTGTTCAGGTTCTCGAAATCAATTTTGAACAAAGCATTGTTGCAGTTGTCTGACTTCATGGTTGGGCTGTAGGCCCCTGGAGTAGTTGGGAAAAGGCCATTTCGCCGACAACCAGCACATACCGATTGGTAAATGATGCCTTTTTTATCAAACCTAGACGTTCCCCCATCTACGTGCTCTTCAGCCACTTTGAATCCCGATGTGATACCGCCAAAAAAGGTAGCAAACGCCAGATCATGCATGTTTTTGGAGAATACCGCCACGTAGAAATCGCTACCATCTGTATTTCGTTGTGGGGCGTCAGCGCTAACTGGCAATCCACGTGTATTGCCTTTGTTTCGATTGGTTTTGCTAGCTCCCGTAAAGATGTCGTAGAGGGCATCGTTGGTTTCCCCACCCCAACCCGAAACGAATATGCGTTCGCAGCGATCAATCAAAAAGGCTGAAGGGCTGATGTTGGGTTGTCCGGCTGGATTGCTTCCGCCACCTGAAAAGGAGCTCTGAAGTAAGACTTGATTGAGTTCGGGGTTGAGTTTGGTGATGAATTGCCCACCTGAACCGTTGATATGGAATCGAGCGTTAATGGCCGGAATGGGGCTTGTGTGTTGACCGTAAAGGTAGGGGTTTCCGGAATTGTCGGTTTGAACGAAGTAGGCCTGTTCGTAACTGGGTGTACTATAATAAGCTCCATTCAAGGCTTGGCCCGAATGACGGTCAAAACGCATGATCCAAGCATCAGCGTTCCCGGAATTGCCTAAAAGGCGTTTCCATGCTACGCCATTGTTTTCTAGGCTTGTTGATGTTGTGCCTCCTGCGGCGAATAAATCTCCGTTTTTGCCCAATGCGCATCCGTAGAAAGCATCATGGCCAACCCCGCCGTAACATTGGGACCAAACTAAGGTATCCAAGTTGTTGGAGAGGCAAAAAAGCACAGCATCCTCCTTGCCACCAAAAGCCAATGAATTGTTTGAACGGGGAAAGTTAATGCTGTAGGTCACCCCGCTTATATAGACTCGAAAGCTATCGCAAATGATCTCCCCTCGAAATTCATCGGCGTAATTGTACAGTAGGGGAAAATTATTCACCGAAGTGGTGCTTCTGTCAGCTCCCACCGCGTCCAGTCCAGCTCCACCTACATAGGTGCTGCCTAATAGCTGGGTGCCGCTAGCGTTGAACTTGGCTATGAAGAAGTCGTAATCACCTTGACTTTTATTCTTGTAAGAATGGTTGAAGCTTGGAAAGTTGGTGCTGCGGGTAGACCCCATGACAAACAAATTTCCAGCAGGATCAACCACCATGCTATGAGGCTGTTCGTTGTTAGAACCTCCTAAATAGGTGCAGTACAGCAATTGGGTACCAGCTGAATTGAATTTCAATATGGCCGCGTCTCGGCTTCCTCCATAACCGAGGTTTTCGTTCACTCCGCCACCAAACTGTATTTGAAAGGCGCCAATGGTAGTGGGTAATCCGACGTCGAATACTGTTCCACCCGCATAGCCATTGCCCCAATCGTCGTAGGTGCCCGTGCAACCAAAGTTGTCGGCCTTGGAGCCTGAATAGGTGGAAAAGACCAAAACGGGATCAATTACCGCTTGTTTGAATCGCCGGCCTATTTGCTTGCTGCTGAGTGAAAAACCCAAGGTGTCACCCGATTGGGTATAGCGGGTGTATAAGGTGTCAATTCCCTGATGTCGAAGGCTATAAACCAAGGGAATGGTTTCGACTATTTCTCCCAAAGAGGTGGACAATTTCAATGCTTGGGGTTCGACCTCTAGCGATGATAAACCATCATATTGGAATTTGATTTCCTCGGGATTGCCATTAGGGTGTATGATCCAATTGTATTTGATTCCACCTGTATGCGTGGTTAATTCTAAATCAATGTTGGGATAGACATTGTGAAAGACCAAATGATCATAGGTATGGACATTTCGAGCCCAGCTTCCAGGGTCTGAACCCTTAAAGTAGTTGTAAATGGTTTGACTGCTCTGGGTCTTGAATTCTGGCTGACTCCAATGAGCACCCAGAAATCGCAAGCGTATGGCATGGCTGGGAATACTCATGGTTTCTAAGCTCCGATCGTGCATGTTTTGGGCCGCCGCCGGGTCCCAGCTGTGCCAAATCAAGCCTTCTTTGGTCGCCCAAAAATTGCCATCGCCCCACTCTTGTTTGGCAAAAACTCCTGTAGGGAATTGCCCTTGATTAGGGATGAACTGCGCGACGGCTGAATTCCACTTGCAGGCTGCAAGCAGAATGAAAACCATGACTTTGGCTTGTGCGCGCATACATTCAAAGTTCATCATTGTAGAGTACAATCCCTACTGAGACGCATAAAATTGACAATGA
Organism: Bacteroidota bacterium; assembly: GCA_046047755.1. GTDB lineage: Bacteria > Bacteroidota > Bacteroidia > NS11-12g > UBA955 > JALRLA01. The sequence continues at coordinate 25,089 of JBJOHK010000046.1, forward strand.
GTGGCCTGTAGTGACCAAGAATTACCTTTGTGAGATGCGCATCGTATTTTTTGGAACCCCAGATTTTGCCGCTTATTCATTGCGTGCCATCATAAAAGCTGGATTTGAGGTTGTTGGAGTAGTGACGGCTCCCGATCGACCTGCTGGAAGGGGTCAAAAATTGCAGTCAAGCGCGGTTAAACAGGCAGCGCAAGATCTTGGCCTGCCCCTATCCCAACCTGAAAAGCTCAAAAACGCAGAGTTTTTAAAACAACTGGAAGACTGGTGCCCTGATCTGGGTGTAGTTATTGCTTTTCGAATGTTGCCTGAAGCGGTTTGGTCTTTGCCGCCTATGGGCACGGTGAACCTTCATGCATCGCTTTTGCCCGATTATCGAGGGGCGGCACCCATTCAACATGCCATTATCAATGGGGAGTCAATGACAGGATTGAGCACTTTTAAACTGGTTCACGAAATCGATACAGGTGACATACTGTTGCAAGACGAGGTAGCCATCGAAGAGAATGAAACAGGTGGAAGCCTGCATGATAAACTTATGGTCATCGGAGCCCAAACTATGGTCAATACCTTGGTTTCTTTGAGAGACCAAACTGACCAACCCCGGACACAAGAGGGGTCGTCAACTAAAATGGCACCAAAGCTGAACCGAGATTTTTGTTGCTTGCATCCTGAATCAGAAACAGCAGGACAGTGTGAACGAAAAATCAGGGCCTTGTCCCCATATCCTGGAGCTTGGGTGAAGAGCAGTTGGGGAGATGTGAAGATCTGGGCCAGTCAAAAGCCAGAAGAATTGCCTGTGGGGTCAACGGCTGGCCTATTGATAGAAGGGAAAGATTTGTTTTTGAATTGCCTTCAAGGCCGATTGCGTATTGATAGTTTGCAACTTCCAGGAAAGGGCCGCATTCAAGCACGCGATTTCATCAATGGATTGAAAGCGAGCTAGTGTTCGTTTTGTCAGGCGATGAAAAAAAAATTGGTTTTGTCAAATTTATTTCATTTCTTGCCAATTCAAACACCCAAAAAACGCCTATAAGCCCAACCTATACCTTTAACCATCTTATTGATTGTTTTACTCTAACCGAGAAGGTATATGGATACTCCTATGATCACGGACGGCGTTTTGATTCAGCGTTACATCGCTGGTAATCAAGCAGCATTCGAAACTTTGTTGAAACGCCACAGAACGCGAATCTTCACCTCTATTTACGTTTTGGTAAATGACCGCTATTTAGCTGAAGATATATTTCAGGAAGTTTTTATTAAGGTTGTGCAAAGCGTAAATGCTGGCAAATACAATCACGAAGACAAGTTTTTGCCTTGGGCTATGCGCATTGCTCGAAACCTGAGCATAGACCACATTCGCAGTCGTAAACGCATGCCTATGGTAACCGACTCTGAGGGAGGCGATATTTTTGACAATATCGGTTTGTTTGAGAAAAGCCCTGAGCAACTTCGCATCGAAAAAGATAAGAATGCCCACTTGCGTTCCTTGATCTGGAAATTACCTGAAGAGCAAAGAGAGGTATTGGTATTGCGTCATTACGCCGATTTGAGTTTCAAAGAAATTGCGGCTTTGACCAATAGCAACTTGAATACTTGCATAGGTCGAATGCATTATGCGGTTTTGAACTTGAGAAAAATGATGCAAAAAAATTCAGTGGTTGTAAAATAAATCTCGAGGGTCTGCGTTTTACCTTTTGAAAGCAGGCCTATGAAAACAGCCATTACACACTCTGAACTGATTTTATATTATTACAACGAGTGCTCTGCTGATTGTAAAGCATTTATAGACAACAATTTGTCTTCGAATCCATCTTGGTCTGCTTATTTAGAAGAAATGGCCGCTTTGTTCCATGAATTCGATTTTGCTGAGTTGCCTCACCCCACCACATCTACTATCATTTTGGAAGAAAGCCAGTCTTTCTTGCAAGCTGTCAGCCACGATTAATTTCGTTGTTTCATCTCCGAGTTGCCCGTATTTTTGAGGGTATATGGAGAGTATTCCAAAGTTGGATTTAGCCGATTTTACATCGGGTAATTTGGAAGCTAAAGCAAAGTTCGTTTCTGACTTGGGCTGGGCTTATGAGGAAATTGGATTTGTAGCCATTCGCAATCACGGCATTCTCCTCCAAGAATTGTCGCATTTGTATGAATCGGTAAGTGCCTTTTTTGGACTACCCACTGATGTTAAAATGCGTTATGATGATTCTGATGGCGGAGGTCAACGCGGCTATACTGGTTTTGGCAAAGAACACGCCAAGGGTAGCAATGCAGGTGACTTGAAGGAATTTTGGCATTTTGGTCAATTTATTGATCATTCGGATGCCCATGCTCCTTCGTTTCCGCCCAATAAATGGGTTGAAGAGTTGCCCGAGTTCAATTCTTCAGGAGAGAGATTGTATAAAGCTTTGGAGTCGACGGGTCGTGAAATGCTCCGGGCCATTGCTTTGCACCTGGATTTGGAAGAAAACTATTTTGATTCCAGAATTTTCAATGGAAATAGCATTTTGCGAGCCATTCACTACCCTCCCATTACTCAAGATCCAAAAGATGCTATTCGCGCGGGCGAACATGAAGACATAAACTTGATTACTTTGTTGGTTGGAGCTTCAGCCGATGGATTGGAAGTGCTCAATAAAAAAGGTGAATATATTCCGGTAACGGAAGTGGAAGATCATATTGTGGTTAACGTAGGTGATATGTTGCAGCGTCTAACCAATGATCGCTTGAAAAGTACCACGCACAGAGTGGTTAATCCGCCTAAGGAGAAGTGGGCAGAACCTCGTTTTTCTATACCTTTTTTCTTGCATCCAAGACCAGAAGTCAGCTTGGCCGTTCTCTCTTCTTGCGTGAGTGAATCCCATCCCAAGAAGTACGAAGATTGTACGGCTAATGAATTCTTAATGGAGCGTTTGAGGGAAATCGGGTTGATTTAGACAAAGAGATTTTTCAATTCTTGCGCATCTTCTGGCTTCATTTTGCCGGCTAAAATGAGTCGAACCTGTCTTCTGCGCAAGGCTCCAGCGTATTTCTCTTTTTCAATGTCCGTCTCGGGCTCAATCTGGGCTACTTTGGCGGGTCTGTTTCTCGCATCTAAGGCTACGAAAGTGTAGTAGGCTTCATTGCTCTTGATGTGCACTCCATCGGGTATGCTCTGAGCGTGAACCTCAATGAATACTTCCATTGAGCTGTTGAAGGCTCTAGTTACATAGGCCGTTAGAGAAACAACGTCGCCCAGGCGTATGCTCTCTTTGAAGCTAACGCTGTCAACAGAGGCCGTGACAACCGTATGCAAGCTGTGTTTTTGTGCGGCAATGGCTGCACAAATGTCCATCCAGTGAAGCATTTTGCCCCCCATAAGGTTGTTCAATGTATTGGTGTCGTTCGGTAACACCAGTTCGGTCATGGTTGTAAGGGAATCTGAGGGTCTTTTGGTTGGGCAGTCGTTCATAACGGTTTTACTCGGTGAAATTTCGCATAAAAAAAGGGGACCAAAGCCCCCTTTTTGAAAATATCATTAGAATGATTAGGCTTCAGCAGCGACAACAGAGACCATGCTCTTGCCATTCTTGCCTTTGCGGAAGTGAACCTTACCGTCTGCCAAAGCAAACAAAGTGTGGTCTTTTCCTACACCTACATTAACATCAGCATTGTGTACAGTTCCACGCTGGCGAACGATGATTCCGCCCGCTTTGATGGCCTGACCACCGTATACTTTGACTCCAAGACGTTTGCTGTGGGATTCGCGTCCGTTCTTGGAGCTACCCATACCTTTTTTGTGTGCCATTTCTTTTTACTTATTGTGCTTAAGCGGTGATACTTTTGATGATGATGCGGGTTAAGTAGTCACGGTGACCGTTTTTCTTCTTATACCCTTTTCTTCTTTTCTTTTTGAAGACGATTACTTTAGAACCCTTACCATGTTCTTCAACAGTGGCGGTTACTTTGGCTCCCTTGACGGTGGGAGTTCCAACTTTGATTTTGTCTCCGCCGATCATAAGAACCTGATCAAACTCAAGGGTTTGGCCAGCTTCGGCCTTCAAGCGGTTAACCACCAAAGGCTTGTTCTCTTCAACGCGGTACTGTCTTCCAGCTATATTAACTATGGCGTACATGTCCGTAAAATGGGCAGCAAAAATAGCGAAATTCCTGCGAAAATCAAACCTGTTGACAAAATTCATGGAAAGATGGAGCGGAAAGAGTCATTGACTCGCTAACCCACGGCCCACAAGGCCTTGTATTCCCCGTATCCATAATTGGACAGCTCAAAATAGCGTGTCTATCGACTCGGCGCTTACCGGCATCTTTGTATCATATATATGAAGAAGTATCTCTTGTTTTCACTGAGCATCGCAAGTTTTGGATCGGCATGGGCACAACCTGAACCCAAACGTGGATTTGAAAACTCTTCACAAGAAGTAATTTCCGGAACCAATATCCGTTTGCTGCCATCTAGCAAGCTTTTGATTGATCCGATTGTATCTGTGAGCAAGAGCCCCGAGATCAAATTGAATCTCGAAACACCTGATTACTTCTATCCCACTCCTAAGCTTACCCCATCGGTTGATCCCCAGCCTTTGAAAGAACCAGGCTCAGATTCTGTTTACAAGAGTAATTATTTGCGATTGGGTGCCGGTAATTTGGGTCATGTACTTGGCGAATTGTACATAGCCAGTGAGGCTAACAAAGACTATGCATATAGCTTGAATGTGGGCCATCTTCAGGGAAACAATCCCAATTCCTTTCAAGATTTTCAAACTACTCAGGTATCCCTTCAAGGGTCCAAGTTTTACTACCGTGGTAGTTTGACAGGTGGATTCCAATACCAGCGAGATGCTTTGCATTACTTCGCTGCTGATTCGGCCTACACGGGAGATGCTGTGATGATGGGTAAGGTAGGTGAAACCATGTCCGGGTCGCTTGATTATCAGTTGAAGCGCAGTGGCAAGGTTCCCGAGCTACGTTGGTTGACCCAGTATCAAGCTTACAGCAATAACCTCCACCAGAGAGAATCGGAATTGAGTTCGGCCTTGAACCTGAAGCAGGATTTGGGTACGCAGGCACAATTCATCGCTGATGTGGCAGTAACCAAATTGATGTTTGAGCAAGCGCCTAACTTGGAAAAACCCAGCGGATTAAGTCGTTCAAACCAGTTCTTTCTAGACGCTCGACCTCAAATTGCCATTCAACACCGCCCCAGCCAACTCAATTTCTCAGGCGGAGTTACTATGACCATGCTCAATTCAATTGAACAACAGTCACAAGGTGATACCAGTATTCAGACATTTCGTATCAATCCATACGTGGAATTCCACAAGAAACTATCGGGTATGAATATGCAAATGTTCGGTGTTGTAGATGGCGGTTTGAAAAAGAATTCGATTCGCCGCATGCAAGCTTTTGTCCCCTTCGCTTATGATTCTATTGGCATTCAGAATACCTACGAACAAATCAATGCTCACGCCGGTGTGAGGGGTAGAATCAGTGATAATTCAAACTTTGAATTGAGTTTTGGTGGCAATAGTGTGGCTGATATGCCTTTGGTTGTGAGCAATTTAGACCCTAGCAATACCATGGCCGATAGTTTGAATTCTCTACAAGTTGTATACGATAACGTGAATTCCATGTACTTCCGTTTTCAAACGAGTTTGTCTATGGGTGAGAAGTTTTTATTCCATGCCTCTACCCGCATTGTCAATTACTCTCCAGCTGTCGAGCAGCAGGCTTGGCACCTCCCCTCGTTTACCTTTCAGGGCTTTGTGCGATATAAGGCCATGGATCAATTGTATGTTCAAACTTCCATTGCCGGAATGGGTAAGCGATTCAACCGCGCCTTGGACGAAACAGGCAACATTCGCACCATGGAGGTTCCCGGATTTATGGATTTACAGCTAAGAGCTGATTACAGTCTGCCTGGAAAAGGCCGTGTTTGGGTTCAAGGATCCAATTTGTTACAGAGTGGTTTAGAACAGTTTGCGGGTTACCGCGGATACGGATTGAACATCATGGGAGGAATTGCCATTTCTCTCTTTTAATTCTCTCCATTCTTGCTAAATTTGAGAGCGTGAGCAGTACCCATATTTCCCATACCGTCGAAGAACTATTGTTGCAGCATGAATGTGTGATTGTTCCTGGTTTGGGTGGGTTTTTAATGCGTTCATTTCAGGCCAGTGCGAATCCATTTTCAAAGGAACTACGTCCTAGCGGTCAGTCGGTATTCTTCAATGCAGCCTTGACACAAGACGATGGTTTGGTCGCCAAACATTGGTCCGAGCAACAAGGGTTGACCTATGCGGCTGCCCTTGCCGAACTCAAAGCTTTGGGCACTGAGATAATGGAGCAGGCCAAAGACAAAAAACCGGTTCCTTTCGGACGAATGGGCCAATTTTTCCTCAATCCTCAAGGGCAGTTGTTTTTCATTCCGGCTCAATCTCTGAATTTGAGTTTGGAACATTTTGGATTGCCGGTTCTTCGCTGGCAAGCTTTAGAAACTGTTTCACAGAATGACAAAGTGGAAAAGCCCGCCATTCGGGTTCCATTGACCACACAGTCAGTAGATGTCGAAGACGCCGAAGTTGCTGCTGTGGCTGAAGAATGGACTGAAAAACTGGAACAGAAACTGCAGCGCAATCCCATTTGGAAGGTGGCTGCCAATGTGGTTCTGGTTATGGTTATTGCCGCGCTTTTGGTTCTGAATGTTCGTACGTTCCAAAAGGCCTATCAGAATCGTGTGAATGAACAGGCGGGCTTGCAATTGAATGCCTCGGTAAAACAAGAACCCCAGAAGCTTGTTGAAGCTGAGCTTGAGCCAGCGACTGAAAAGTCTACCTTGAAATACGAATTGGGAATCGAAGGTATTGATGCTCTGCGTATGGATATGTACCAACAGGCTGGAGATGTGTTCATTTGTGGAGGTGTTTATATAACTCCCAAAATGGCCGAAACCGAGTGCTTGTTGTGGCAAAATCTTGGCTACGATGCTACCTATATCGAAATGGAAAATAGCAGTTTATCACGTGTGGTATTGGCCCGTTTTGTCTCGGAAGAAGAAGCAAGTGATATAGCTAAGAATATCAAAAATTTAGCCGCTGGTCGGCTTTCTGTAGAATACGTATTCCCTGCACCCGTATTATGAGCCATTATGTAGTTGACCGATTTCTAGATACCACCCCCCGAGAGAAGATGCTTTCTGGGGTTATCAGCCTTGTTGTGTCAGCCCTAATACTATTGCTCTTATTTTGGGTTCGTATCCATGTTCCCAATCCTCCATTTAAAGAAAAGGAACTGGAGCTGCAGTTGGATTTTGGTATCCAAGAAGTATCGTATGGCAGACCTACCGATGGCGGTCCATCAACCACGCCTCCTGCTTTAGGAGGAGGAGAGGGTGCTGCTTCCGATCCTGACCCCTCTCCCAACCAAGGCGGTTTGGGAGCTGTTGTTACCAATGATCAAAGCGATGCCGATTTGGGATTGCCTCCTATTGACCCGCCGGCGTCTGAGACCCCCAAGCAAAGTGCCTTGTCGCAGCGCGGAATCAACATTGGTCAGCGTTCGGGTACCCAAAACACCAATGGCACTCCCAATGGTATTCAAGGAGGTACAGGCCGCAACGGTATGGGCGATGGAGGAAATAACGGTGGTATTACAGGAAATTACGGTCAACGCGTAACGCCCAATAAAAATGGTTTATTCAACGCCGAAGGCTTTACGAGTTACAACATACGTCCAGGTGTTAACAAGGTGAATGCCGATGGTTTTGGAACCATCAAAGCCATGGTAACGGTTGATTGCAATGGGAACGCCAGTGTGAAATACATGGTGCCCGGTGGTACCTACACGGGAACCACCGATAACAGCCGCAAGGTGATGGATTATTTCATTTCGAAGGCCACCTTTGAAAAGGTGGAAAATGGCCAATGCCCTCAAACTTCTACCTTCACATTGACCATCAAGCGTGAATACATCATCAACCCTGACGGATTGTAAGCTCTGTGAGCCTTTCCTATTCTGAAACATTAACAGAATTATTCGCCCGTCTACCCATGTTTCAACGGGTAGGAAAAGCGGCGTATAAAGCCAATTTGGATAATACTTGGGCTTTGATGGAGGCTTTTGATCATCCAGAAAAGTCTTTTCCTAGCATTCACATTGCCGGCACAAATGGTAAAGGTTCAGTGAGCTCGGGAA
>JBJOHK010000047.1:0-7736 GCA_046047755.1 Bacteroidota bacterium
GAAGTAACCGGGCCTCGAATAGACTTGCATTCAGGAGTGTATGGAGGTGCCGTTGCCAACCCCATCAATGTGCTCTGCGACATGATTTCGAGCATGCACGATGAAAACCGACACATCACCATTCCCGGCTTTTATGACCAGGTATTGGAGACTTCTGAATCTGACCGCAAAGCCTTGGCCAGCATTCCCTTTGACTTGAACGAATACAAATCACACCTTGATATTGATGATGTTATGGGTGAAAAAGGATTCAGCACCATTGAGCGCACCGGCATTCGACCCACTTTGGATGTCAACGGCATTTGGGGAGGGTACATAGGAGAAGGCGCTAAAACGGTATTGCCCTCAAAAGCCTATGCCAAAATCAGCATGCGTTTGGTGCCCAACCAAACCTCTGATGCCATTACCGAACTGTTCCAAAAGCACTTTGAATCAATCGCTCCTGCCGGAGTTCGTGTAAAGGTTACTCCGCACCACGGTGGCGAGCCCGCACTCACCCCTACTGATTCCGTAGCATTCCGTGCCGCCGCTGCTGCCATGAAGGAAACCTTTGGAAAAGATCCTATTCCCACTCGTGGTGGTGGATCAATACCCATTGTAGCCCTTTTCGAGAAGGAATTGGAAACCAAAACAGTATTAATGGGTTTTGGATTGGACAGCGATGCCATTCACAGCCCCAATGAGCATTACGGAGTATTCAACTACTTCAAAGGAATTGAGACCATTCCTCAGTTCTTCAAACATTTCGCGGCGCTAAACAACAATTGATTCGCCTATGGCTCTCCTAGAAGGGGAAATGTACGAAGCGTACCGCGCTGAGTTACTGAAACAGTACAGGCACTTGCTGCGCACCTTAGGCAAAGATTTGCCCAAGGAAAAGGTGAAGCTTGTTCACGAAGCCTTTGACCTTGCGGCAAGGGCCCATGAAGGAACGGTTAGAAAGAGTGGTGAACCCTATATATTTCACCCCTTAGCCGTAGCCCAGATAGCAGCTGGAGAATTGGGCCTTGGGGCTACCTCAGTGGTAGCCGCTTTGCTCCATGACACAGTTGAAGACACGGACATCACGCTTGAAGATATTGAATACCGATTTGGTCCCAAAATCGCTGCCATCATCAATGGATTGACGAAAATCTCCACGGTATTTGATTCAGTTGACCGTGATACGAGCAGCCAAGCAGAGAATTTCAAGAAGGTCTTACTTACCCTTGGGGAAGATTTGAGGGTGATCCTGATCAAATTGTGCGACCGTTTGCACAACATGAGAACCTTGGGCTCGGTACCAGAAAGCACCAAATTGAAAATCGCTTCTGAGACCATGTTCATCTATGCCCCATTGGCCGATCGCTTGGGTTTGAACGCGGTCAAATTGGAACTGGAAGATCTGGCTCTAAAATTCACAGAACCGGATACGTACAAAGACATTTCACGCCAACTGGTCGAAACCAAACGTGTAAGGCAGAAATACATACGAGAGTTCATTGAACCGCTCAAAGGTGAATTAGAAGGTTCAGGGGTTCACATTGTTGAAATCAAAGGCCGACCGAAGAGCATTTACTCTATTCATCGAAAGATGCTCCGTCAGCAAATCCCCTTCGAAGAGGTATACGATGCTTTTGCCATACGCATCATCATTGACTCTCCCCTGAACTTGGAGAAAGCCGATTGTTGGCGAGTCTATGCCATCGTAACCGATCGCTACCGCAGCCATGACAAGCGATTGCGGGATTGGCTTAGCCATCCAAAAAGCAACGGATACAGCGCCCTGCACACCACCGTTCTTGGACCCAAGGGAAAATGGGTAGAAGTTCAAATACGTTCCAAACGTATGGACGATGTGGCCGAACGAGGCTTGGCAGCTCACTGGAGGTACAAAGCCGACATACCCGGAGCTCCCATTACGCCCCAAGACCAAGCCTTTGAAAATTGGCTAAACACCGTAAAGGATACCTTAGCCAATAGCGACATGTCGGCGTTGGACTTGGTATCAGAGTTTCGCAACACCATTTTGGGGGAAGAGATGTATGTCTTTACTCCCAAAGGCGATGTAAAAAGTTTGCCAGTCGGCTCCAGCGCCCTTGATTTTGGGTTTGCCATTCACTCCCAAGTGGGTTTGAGAACCATTGGAGCCAAGGTGAATGGGAAGTTGGTACCCATCAGCCAAGAGCTACGCAATGGGGATATTGTAGAAATTATCACTACGGCCAAAGACCGAGCCACTTCCGATTGGATCAATCAAGTCAAGACGGGCAGAGCTAAAGGTAAAATACGCGACTTTCTAAAGGCCCAACGCAATAAACTTTCGGTTCAGGGCAAAGAAATCATGGAGCGCCTGTTGCGCAAACATAAATTTGAGCTCCATGATTCAAGTGCTCAAAAGCTCACTAAGCACTTTGGCTACCTGAGCCCGGCTGAATTTTATCATGCCGTAGCCTCTGGTAGCATCAAAATCAACAAAGCCCTTTTGATCTCCATTTTAACCAAAGCCCCTGTCTCGAATGAACCTGCCGAAAACCAAGTCCAGGAAACTCCAGCCAGCGAACAAAAAATCAAAAAGGCCCCAAAGCAGCAGATTGTCATTGGCGATGATCACGATTTGCCCTACGAATTAGCCAAATGCTGCCACCCCTTGCCAGGTGATTCCATTTTTGGCTTTATCACCGTTGGAGAAGGCGTTAAAATACACCGTACCTCCTGCCCGAATGCCACTAAGCTCATGAGTCAGTATGGGTACCGAATCATACCGGCCAAATGGAAAGACGAGAGCTATGATAAATCTTTTGCCGCCCGCATTCAAGTCAATGGAATTGATGACGTAGGATTGGTTTCACGCCTTACAGATATCATTTCTCGTGACATGGCCGTAAACATGAAGAGCATTCACATTGAAAGCGATGGCAAAGGCAGTTTCAGCGGATGGATGGAAGTCATGATCAACAACCTAAACCACCTAACCTTGTTGATTCAAAACATGAAAACGGCTCACAAATACATCGAAGTCAAACGACTCGATGAAGCATAAAAAAAGCCCCGAATAATCGGGGCTTTTTTATACATGCAATTAGGGGATTATGCTCCTTCCAAGGCGGCCACACCACCCACAATCTCAGAGATTTCACGGGTAATAGCAGCCTGACGTGCTTGGTTATACGCTAGACGCAAGCTGCGAAGCAATTCACCGGCGTTATCGGTAGCTTTATCCATGGCAATCATACGAGCGCCATGCTCAGAAGCCAGTGAATCCAACATACTGCGGTACAATTGAGTTTTCAATGAGCGAGGAATCAAATCTTCCAAAATCGCCACCTTTGAAGGCTCAAACAGGTAATCGGCAGATCCTTGAGTAGCTACATTCTTATCGGCAGGAGATACAGGTAAGAAGGCATCAGCTGAAAGAATCTGTGTAGCAGCGTTTTTGAAACGGTTGTACACCACTGTTACCTGATCGTATTGACCTGCTTTGAACTCATCCAGGATAGTTGAAGCCAACTCAAAGGCTGAATCAGCGCTCAACCCGTTAAGAGCATTGACAAAGCGAGTATCGCACTCGAAGCCCAAACGTTTAAGCGACTCGGCTCCTTTTTTACCAATGCAGATGTACTGAACTTGCTTACCTGCCAACTCACCGGCTGCCATAGCGCGAACGCGTTTTACCACGTTGGCATTGAAAGCACCGCAAAGACCGCGGTCTGAGGTTATGATCAAAAGGGCTACCTTCTGAACCTCACGGGCTTTGAAGTATACGGCCAAACGATCGTCATCGGCGCTCTCTTGCAACCCGGCCATGATACCCTGCAGTTTTTCTGCATATGGGCGCATGCGCACAATGGCTTCACTGGCTTTGCGCAACTTCGTAGCGCTCACCAATTTCATCGCCTTTGTGATCTGCTGGGTAGAGATCGTCGAAGCAATTCTGCTGCGTATTTCCTTCTGTCCTGCCATGGTTGATTATGCAGCGTAATTCTTGGCAATTTCTGCTCCGGCTTCACGCAATACAGCGGTGATGCTGTCATCGATTTTACCAGAAGCCAAAGCTTTCATGGTATCGGCGTGTTTGGCCTGCAAATACTCCAAGTAAGACTCTTCGAATTCGCGAACTTTATCAACGGGAACCGAACGCAACAAGTTGCTTGTTCCCAAGAAAATGATAGCTACCTGCTGTTCTACTCGACGGGGAGAGAACTGAGCTTGCTTCAAAATTTCTACGTTGCGAGAACCTTTATCCAATACAGATTTAGTAGCGGCGTCCAAATCAGAACCAAACTTAGCGAAAGCTTCCAATTCGCGGTACTGAGCTTGGTCAAGCTTCAAGGTACCGGCTACTTTTTTCATGGACTTGATTTGAGCGTTACCTCCTACACGAGATACAGAAATACCTACGTTAATGGCAGGGCGAACACCGCTGTTGAACAAGTTAGATTCCAAGAAAATCTGACCATCGGTGATGGAAATCACGTTGGTAGGGATATAAGCTGATACGTCACCCGCTTGAGTTTCAATGATAGGCAATGCTGTCAAAGATCCGCCGCCTTTCACTTTGCCCTTCAAACCTTCAGGCAAATCGTTCATGTTTTGGGTGATGTTATCATTGGCGTTCAATTTACAAGCACGCTCCAACAAGCGGGAGTGCAAATAGAATACGTCTCCAGGATAAGCCTCACGCCCGGGAGGACGACGAAGCAACAAAGAAACCTCACGATAAGCGACAGCCTGCTTAGACAAGTCATCATACACTACCAAGGCGGGCAAGCCCAAATCGCGGAAATATTCACCAATGGCACAACCGGCCATAGGAGCAAAGAATTGCAAAGGTGCAGGAGCAGAAGCAGGCGAAGAAACCACTACTGTGTAGGGCATAGCACCGTTCTCTTCCAACGCTTTTACCACTTGCTTTACAGTAGATTCTTTCTGACCGCAAGCAACGTAGATGCAATAAACAGGTTCACCTCTCTCGTAAAACTCCTTCTGGTTGATAATGGTATCAATGGCGATGGCAGTTTTACCGGTTTGGCGGTCACCGATGATCAACTCACGCTGACCACGGCCAATGGGAATCATGGCATCAATAGCTTTGATACCGGTTTGCAAGGGCTCTTTAACAGGCTCTCGGAACAAAACACCAGGAGCCTTGCGCTCTAGGGGCATTTCGTACAAATCGCCCTCGATAGGACCTTTGCCATCGATGGTTTCACCCAAGGCATTTACAACGCGACCCAACATTCCATGTCCGGCACGGATGGAGGCAATTTTACCGGTGCGCTTTACTTTGTCGCCCTCTTTGATGGCAACGCCGCTACCCATCAATACAGCACCAACGTTGTCTTCTTCCAAGTTCAAGACAACCGCGCGGGTGCCATTTTCAAATTCAACCAATTCGCCGCTTTGAACGCCGAAAAGGCCGTAAATACGAGCAATACCGTCTCCTACTTGGAGTACAGTACCTACTTCTTCCAGGGTGGCAGCAGTATCAAAACCAGCAATTTGCTCTTTTAAGATACTGGATACTTCGTCAGGCCTAATTTGTGACATGGTTTATGCTAATTGAAGTTCTTTTTTAAGGGTACGAATGTGGCCAGCTACGGTTGTATCGAGGATTCTTCCCTCGAATTCGATGGTCAACCCGCCGACCACAGCAGGATTTACCACTTGGCTCAGCTGCACCTGATTGGCACCGCTTTGCATTTTGATGTATGATTCAATCTGAGACAAACTGGCTTCATTCAAAGCTACCGCAGAGGTAACCGTAGCCTCTGTGATACCTTTGTGCTTGTTGTATAGGGCCATGAATGCTTTGAGCATTACAGGCACATACATTTCACGCTTTTTGCTGTTCATCAATAGAATCAGATCGCGCGTCAATGCATGCATGCTAGAGAGAATCTTCTCTAAAGCAGCACGCTTTGCATCTTGCTTCAACAAGGGACTTGAAAGAAACAGGACGAAATCGCGGCTTTCAGCCACCACCTGATGAAGGTTTTGGATGTCCACAACCACAGTTTCCAAACTTGACTGTGCTACAGCACTATCAAACAGAGACTTGGCGTAACGGGAAGCAATGCGAATTTCTGACATGCGCGGGTTTAATTCTTAGTAAAGTTGGCCAATTGAGCGTCAATTAGACCTTGTTGTTTTTCAGAAGATTCCAATTCAGCAGCCACCAATTTCTCAGCGATTTGAACAGAGAAAGAAGCCACTTCTTTCTTCAATTCTTGCATAGCAGCTTGCTTTTGTTTGTTGATTTCATCGTTGGCACGAGCAATCAATTTTTTGGCTTCTTCGTCGGCTGAAGTTTTGGCCTCAGAAATGATTTTGTCTTTCATTTCACGGGCTTCTTTCATCAAGACATCGCGCTCTGCACGAGCCTCAGCCAACAAATTCTCGTTCTGGCTTTGCAATTTTGCCATTTCATCACGGGCCTGTTGAGCCTGAGACAAAGCATTATCAATGGTTTCTTCACGCTCTTTGATCGATGTCAAAATGGGCGTCCAAGCAAACTTCTTGAGGATGACCAACAGCAAGCTGAAGGTTAGCAGCATCCAAAAGACCAGTCCAATTGCAGGAGTTACTAATTCCATGGTGTTCGATTAAAAGGGCTGCCCTGGTGGGCAGCCCCAATTGATGTACTTCTTAGAGGAACAGAATCAACAAACAAACAACGATTGCGAAGAACACAGCACCTTCGATAAGGGCTGCTGCAACAATCATGTTTGCACGAATGTCACCAACTGATTCAGGTTGACGAGCGATTGATTCCATGGCGCTTCCGCCGATGCGACCGATGCCCATACCGGCTCCGATAGCGGCCAATCCGGCACCGATAGCGGCACCCATTTTGCTGTAAGCAGCAGTCAAATCTGTAGCTGCTTGAAGAAGAGTGTTCATGAGACTCATAATATTTGTGTTATTGATTTGGTTTAGTGATGTTCTTCTACGGCCATTCCAATGTAGATGGAAGACAAGAGGGTAAATACAAAAGCTTGAAGGAAGGCTACCAAGAGTTCCAATAAGCTCATAAATACAGTAAAGGCAACGCTCAATGGGCTTACGGCATAACCCAAGGCTGGGCTCATAGCGCCGAAAATGAAGATCAATGAGAAGAAACCTAAAATGATGATGTGACCAGCCGTGATGTTTGCGAACAAACGCAACATCAAAACGAAGGGCTTCAAAATCACACCCAAAATTTCAATGGGGATAATGATGGGATACATCCAAACAGGAACATCGGGAACAAAAATGTGCTTCCAATAGTATTTGTTACCCGCTAAGGTCACCGTAATGAAGATTACTAAGGCCAAGACCATAGTAACCGCAATGTTACCTGTTACGTTAGCTCCACCTGGGAATATGGGAACAAGACCGAAAAGGTTATTGACGAAGATGAAGAAAAATACCGTCAACAACAAAGGCATGTATCGATCCGCCTTTTTGCCAATAGAAGGCTTAGCCACGTCGTCGCGCAAAAACAGGATCAAGGGCTCCAACAAGTTCAAGAAACCTTTGGGTGCCTTCCCTTTGTTTTTCTGATAAGAAGATGCCGTGCGCAACATCATGATTAACAGAAATACGCTAGCCACCAACATAGCCAATACGTTCTTGGTAATACTCAAATCGTAAAGACCATCCGTGCAAGCTTCGTCTTCCCATACCAAATGACCCTCGTGCAACATCAAACCGTTGTAGGCCGCATGACCGTGTTCGAAGTGAGAAGAAGAGAACATTTTCAATCCTTGCTC
>JBJOHK010000048.1:0-5568 GCA_046047755.1 Bacteroidota bacterium
TCAGCAAATTGGATCGCTTTGTAATCGACCAAGACGGAACCCTCGGTTACCTCATGGGCGAAGAAAGCATTTACGATATTTGCATCGATGGTGGAGGCCGAAAATGGTTTGGCACTGGTAATGGATTATTTCTAGTCGACCCCTACGGCCAAAAAGTTCTCCGCCACTTCACCCAGGAAAACTCTCCCTTATTGTCAAACAGAATCGTTTGCTTGGGTCAAACCGATGAAACTGGCGAGTTATTTGTGGGAACCGACAAGGGTATCATCTCTTATAGAAATGACGCCAACCAGGGATCCAGTCAATTCCAAGCCTTGAAAATCTACCCGAATCCCGTCCCCCCCAAATACAGCGGGTTGGTCACCATAGAAGGGCTTAGTAGCAATGCAGAGGTAAAAATCACCGATGCCAATGGGCGCTTGGTTTATCAAACCCGTGCCAATGGAGGAAAAGCCACCTGGGACGGCTTAAGACTAGATGGTAGTCGTCCAAACAGCGGTGTATATTTGGTGTTTGCCCTCAATAGTGATGGCACCGAAACGGCCATGGGCAAATTCATCTTCATGCACTAAAAAGGGAGACCTTTGACCTACCTAGTGTGGGCTTGATTCTCTGCACCCCTGTAGAGCGTCCTTCAATCAGGCCAGTTCAATACAAGACCATCGTAGGCCAAATCAATGCCTTCTGGTAATTCAGAACAGACCTCTTCATGCAAGCCAATCTGATGGCTCATATGAGTGAAATAGGTTTGTTTGGCTCCCACTTTTTGGGCCACGGCCACGGCTTCATCCAAGGTGAAATGCGAGATATGAGGCTCTCTTCGCAGCGCATTTAATACCAATACCTCTACCCCATCTAGCTTATTCAATTCACGTTGATCAATGTGGTTGGCATCGGTCACATAGGCAAAGGCGCCAAAGCGAAAACCCAAAACTGGCAATTTGTAATGCAGCACCTCGATGGGGGTAACAGGAAGTCCTAGGAGGTCAAATTCTTGGTTTTCTATCAATCGAAAATCCACATCGGGTATACCTGGGTAGGGATTTTCGGCAAATAAATAAGCAAATTGGCCCTTCAATGACTCCAATACCCTAGAATGCAAGAATACGGGAATGGGCTGCTGTTGGCGGTAATTGTATGGCCGGATATCGTCTAATCCAGCCGTATGATCCCGGTGTTCATGGGTGAACAAAATGGCATCCAGCCTTTGCACACCGGCTCGAATCATTTGGTAACGAAAATCCGGTCCGGCATCGATTACTATCGATCGACCTTCCCATTCCAACCAAATGCTCGAACGCAATCGTTTGTCGCGAGGATCTTCACTCAAGCAAACAGGAGAAGTACAACCAATGGGAGGTACACCTTGTGAGGTTCCTGTGCCGAGAAAAGTAACGCGCATGGGCTTTAGCTCAAATTGCTCAAGTAGCCTTTGAGCTTCATGATGATTCCCACCTGCATATTGTCGGCTCCCTTGTCGTCAGAGGCCCAAATGCTCAGCCAATCAGTCGCGTGAATGACCTCAAATTGGGAAGCCATACTAGCGTCACTCACGGGATATTCATACACCTTGTTGCCCAAATCATTCAAAACCCCTTTTAAAAATCCAAAACGAGCCGAAACGCGCGGATTTTCATGGCTATTCAAGAAGATAAAATTGGTATCATGCTTCTCGTAGTAGCTTTCAATCATGTTGTGATTGGCTTCGGGAAGTACCGAAACAAAGCCCTCCCCTTTTCCATTCTCTTGTATTTGCTGGCAAAAACGAATGGCTACCGCCTCATAAGGTGCATCGCATATCACGACAAACTTCTGAGCAATGCTAGACTGGAAGAAGGAATGCATATGACGAGCCTGAGAAACCATTGCCTCAGGCTGGCGGAATTGATCGCGAAGCGCTTCAATGGCCTGACGCTGATCCTGTCCCATTAACTCACCCATCATCATAGTCAAATTAGCCACTGCAAATCCCAAGGTCATGCGGGGCTGATATCCGGTATCAATTCTAAAGAAGGGATACCCGTGGTCGTGAGCCAACGATTCTATTTTACCACCAGCGGCCATTATCATGATATCACAGCCACGAGATTGAGCATCATCAAACATGCTCAAGGTCTCTTCTGTCATTCCAGAATAAGAGCACAAAATGGCCAAGGTTTTTGGGCCAGCATAGCCAGGCATGCTGTAATCGGAATATACCTCAACGGGCACGGGAGAGCTTTTCCAAAAGTTCAAACGAACGATGCGACCGCCAATACCGCTTCCACCCAATCCACCGATTACAACGTTGTCGTAATTCTGAATGGATTTGCCGTGGTTCTTGTAATGTTCCAGTACGTATTCAAACTGCTGATAAAAGTTCTCTAGAGACTGCTCGTGGGTAATAGACATAGCACAAAAATAAGGAGTTGTGTGCATGACCAAAACGAAAAAAGCCCCGATATCGGGGCTTTTTTCAACGATTTATCAAACGATTAGTTCCAGTCGAATTTGTAACGGAAGTCTTGAACTTCTGCTTCGCGTACCAATACGCGTTTTACCGAACTCAAAACCATCTGTGGTTGAGACATGAAGTCGTCATTGCGGTTCATGCTGGCAACTTCTTTTTTGGCATCCATTTCGTCACGCTTGATGGGGAAAACAACAGCTGCGTAGTTGTTGCCTTCAATAACCGTGCTGAATGCATTCAAATTGGCACCAAAACAAGCACCCATGATGGCCGATTCGGAACCGTATTGGGGAATGAATCCTTGGCCCATGTGCAGGTTGCTCACGAGTTCTACTTTTCCTCCAACGGCCTTAGCCAAATCTTCAGGAGTCTTTGCACTGGCTTTGGCGGCTTCCAATTTGGCAGCCAATACCATGTGCTTCTTATGATTGCGAACCAAAGGCTCAAGGGTTTCGCGCAATTCCTCAACAGTGGCATACCCGCGGTGACGTACTTGCTCTACCTTGATGACTACGTGCTGACCTTCAAAGGCGAACACATCAGAAATTTCATTGACTTGACGTTCCTTATCAAACAACCAGAACAACAATGACTTGGCATCACTACCCTGCAATCCACATACTTCACGAGACTCAGTTGAGATGTTGTCTTGAATACGAGGAATCAACTTCATGGCCTCGTTGGCCTTATCAAATGAGGCTGGATCTTCGGTAATCTTATTGCGGAAACCACGGCTTTCTTCGTCCACGATGCCCACAGTTTGAGTGCCAGCGCTGATTTCAAATACATTTTGCGTGAACTTGATGCGCATGTAATCAGGAGCCTCCATCATTTTGATGACGTGATAACCGAATTGGGTTTTCACCATGCCTACCTGACCTTTTTGAGCCGAGCTACAGAATTGAGCAAATTCAGGAACATAAGCAGAGGCCAATGACCATCCCAAATCTCCACCCTTGCTAGCAGAACCATCAACAGAGTATTGCTTAGCCAATTCAGCAAAATCGGCACCAGCCATCACCTTGCGGTACAGCCCTTCGGCAAAAGCCATGGCTTGAATCGAATCTGTAATGATGGTGGTATCATCGGCTAACTTACCGCTTGAAGGAATCAAGATATGACTAGCGCGAACACGGGGAACGGTATCCATGTTTTCAGCTACCTTTTGGTAAACAAAATACTTACCATCTTCAGCCTTGTAAATGGGACCTACTACGTCGCCAACCTGAGAAGGGAAAACCAAGTCTGCAATTTCAGCGGGTGCCTCTTCAGGCAAATCACTCTTGGTCAAGAAACCAATGGCGCCCAATGTATCAGGCTTACTCTGGCGCTTCAAACCGGCAGCCGTTTTATTGGCTTGCTCAAGAGCATAAGCCGAATCCTCAGCACTAGGTACGATGTTCCAGCGAACATACTTGACAGAACGAAGTTCTTTTTCGTTGCGGTAAAACTCCTTATGGTCGTCCAAATATTCCTGAAAATCAGCATCGCTGAGTTCGATGTCCTTATCGGGAACATCGGCAAAATTCAAAGCCACAACTTTGGCTTCAACTGAGCCAGTCGCTACAAAATCATTGTATTTGGCTTCAGCCGTAGTGTTATACAAAGTCTTGGCAATGTATTTGGCGTAACGCATTTCGCGCTCTGATTTGCGAATGTTCTCCAAATAGCTCAAGAACAAACCTTTCGTTTGGCTGTTGCTCTTGGCTTGACGGTAAATCATCTTCACCTTCATGGGGTCGAACTTTCCATCGGTTTGGAAACTAGGATCACCCTTAACTGACTCCATGGGGTTTAAGCCCATGAGCAATTCTTTCAAATCTTCGTCGGTTACATCGATTCCGCTTTTTTCAATTTCAGCGCGAACCAACTTCTCGTTCATCAAATCTTCCCAAGCCTGAGAGAACAATTGCTTGCGCTTTTCTTCATCCAAGGTAAAGTTGGGATCTTGGTTCAATTGGTTGCGGTATAGGCGCTCGGCGATAGGACCGATATCGTCCAAAGTCCAAGCACCGTCATTGGTTTCAGCAATGACATTAGCATCGTTATCCTGCCCGCCAAAACCCAAACTGTTTTTACCAGACAAGATGTCACCCAACACAAACAAAACCAGGGCGGCAATAATTACCGTCACCACCATCCCGGAATTTCTAAGCTTCTGTATGATCATAATTTCAAAAGGAGAGCAAAAATAGGGTTTTGCTCTGAAAAAAACCGAGGGTTTCAGCGACGAATCTGCAGGTTTTCTGTGATATAGTTCCCTCCACTTCGCAATCGCAGCAAAGCAGGGCCTGAATCCATAGAGGAGCAGGGCCAACGTATATCCATACCCCCTGCTGGAAGTTCTTCTATGACTTGCTGCCACTTTCTACCTCCCTGTTCCAATTCCAGGGTGCAACTTCTTCGCCCAGGCCAGTTCACATAGGCGAATAAATATTCCGATCCAGGTTCTTGATGCACGCGAAATACTGGATACGCGGGCGCCTTGACACCCTGCTTCAATTCTTTGGCTGACAGGTTCATAGTCGCAATGCAGGGCCGTGATTTGGGCATGTAAAAATGGGTGTAGGCCGCTAAAAATTCATTCCCATCGAATTGCCAAGATGCATAATCCCCCATGAAATAGGAATCACCTGGCAGCAAGGTTGGTTCTGGCGTCAATACCTTGGATTTCGAAAAAGATCGAGGCCCCATTCTCAAGGTCCACATGTGATAAAATCGACGCGTGTAAAAGCCCTGCGTGCTGTGCACAAGCACCTGCGGATAACGCATCTCACTCGGCCAAACAATTTGTGGCGCAAATGTTTCGCCATCAGCGTCCCACTCAAATCGCTGGTAGCCGTTACCGCCGTTTCGGCTCCACAATCCCACCAATTGACGCTCTCCTACTTCGCCTTGCGTGAACACTACGGCTACTTGCCCCTTTGGCCCCACCGCTAAAAAGGGCATACCGTTTGCCCTCATGCAGCCTTCTAACCCATCGTGGTTCCATCCCCCTAATTGTTGAGCAATAGCCGTATCTCGGCCCCATGTTTTTCCAAAATCCAAGCTGCGGTCTTGCCAAATTTGACCCTCTCTGGCCCAAATGCACAGAAGTTCTCCGCTAGGAAGAACCCCTA
>JBJOHK010000049.1:0-2757 GCA_046047755.1 Bacteroidota bacterium
GTGCACATCGTCAAAGACCAATTCTTAGCCATTCCTCCCTTGTTTCGCATGATACAGGCTGAAAGCCAAACCGAGTGGCGGGAAATGTTCCAGGTCTTCAACATGGGTCACCGCATGGAATTGTACTGCGACCCTTCAGTGGCACAAAGCATAATCGATATCAGCCGTTCCTTTGGGGTAGAAGCCCAGATCATTGGCCGCGTCGAAGGTCCAGCTGAGCATCGCTTGACCCTGAGTGGCGAGTGGGGAACCCTACACTATTGATCCAAAACCGCCCATAAGGGGCAATGATCGCTGTGAATGGCAAAATCATCTATGCCTGAACTGCGCAATTTCTCGGCCCATTTTGAGCTGAGGCTGATGTAGTCAATTCTCCAACCCTTGTTCTTCGCACGTGCCCCGGCCCGGTAGCTCCACCAGGTATATCGATGCGGTTCTGGATGCAAGTGTCGAAACGAATCAACAAACCCTGAATGAAACCAAGTGTCCATGAATTGGCGTTCTTCGGGCAAAAATCCGGTGCTATTTTTATTCGATACGGGATCGTGTATATCGATGGCTTGGTGGCAAATGTTGTAATCACCGGCAACGGCCAAATGCTCCACCCCATTCTTTAGCAAACCTTGGCAATAGCCGTGAAAGTGCTCCAGAAATTCGTATTTAACGCCCTGCCGCTCATCCCCACTTGTTCCTGAGGGGAAATAAGCCGAAATCACAGAGCCTTCTTCAAAGTCACAGCGCAACACACGACCTTCTGAATCAAACAACTCATGCCCACAACCTTCGTGCACGGCAAGGGGTTTTTGACGACTGAGTATGGCCACTCCACTATAGCCCTTTTTTTGAGCAGGAAACCATTGGCAATGGTACCCCAACGGCCCAAAGGCATCTGGATCAATCTGCTCAGGCATGGCTTTGATTTCTTGCAAACAGACCACATCAGCATTGGCCTCTTGTAAATACGAGAGCAGATCCTTGCTCAATGCGGCACGTATGCCATTGACGTTGTACGATAGTATTTTCATATTAATCCCAGCATTCCATGAGCAACAGGTGCCCTGATTGTCGTTGTATGTTGACGAATCCGTCGGCTTTGACCCGATTCGATGACCCACTTCTCTGTGGGTAAGCCAAATCCAATTCCTGAAGCTCCCACTCCAAGTTCTCACTGCTGACTCCTTTAACCTCTCCAACGGGAATCAAAGACAAAGCCGTTCCCGCTGGGTACCATTTCCGAAAAGGATTAGGGGCTTCAAAGACCCTTGAGTGATCGTCCAAAATGGACCAATTGATCTGATGGGAATAGGCGGCTAAACCCATCATGTTGTTGACCGTATGATCGGCGCGTTTGCCTGTGGCCCAAACAATGTTTACCGCTTTATGGCCTTGAGCTATCAGCCACTCCACTCCTTTTTCCAAGTCAGTTTTATCAGCATCTGGGGCCTCAATTTTAACCACAGGCTGCAAGGCCGACAGTTCAGCATAGCTTTGTTCTGATCCCGAATCAAAATCGCCCAACCAGGCATCGACGCGAATGCCCAACTGACAAGCACGCTCAATGGCGCCATCCAAAACCAGCGTAAAGGGGCTCCATTCCAAGAGTTGGCCCAACAATTCATCCTTGCAAGGAGCTCCATTGGCCAAAATAAGGGCCGGCTCTTGAAGGTCCCGAACGATGTGGTGCGAACTCATGGGTCAAAGTTGCAAAAAATCCGAATCTTTGGCACGATTTTTAACGCATATTTACCCAATGAAACCGCGAATTCTCTGGGCCGATGACGAAATAGACTTGCTAAAACCCCATATTCTCTTTTTAGAGGGCAAGGGCTATGAACTACACCCCGTGAGCAGCGGTCGCGATGCTATAGATGCGGTGAAAGCCGAATCGTTTGATTTGATATTTTTAGATGAAAACATGCCCGGCATTTCGGGCTTGGATGCCCTGGCTCAAATCAAGCAGCTCAAAAGCGAGATTCCCGTCATCATGATCACCAAAAGCGAGGAGGAACATATTATGGAAGAGGCCATTGGTTCCAAAATTGCTGATTACTTGATCAAACCGGTGAACCCCAGCCAAATCTTACTTTCCATCAAGAAAAACTTGGACGAGAAACGTCTGGTAGGGCAAAAAACCACCCAGGGTTACCAGCGCGAATTCATGCAAATTGGAATGACCGTGAGCGATCGATTGCGCTTTGAGGAGTGGAAAGACGTATATAAAAAATTGGTGTTTTGGGAAATGGAGTTCGACAAGACCAATGAAGGGTCTATGATGGAAATCTTGGAAACCCAAAAATTGGACGCCAATAGAAACTTCGCCCGATTCATTCAGGACCAATTTCCAAATTTTCTGAGCCCTACAGGAGATGACGGGCCCATTATGAGCCACAACCTGTTTCGCAGGGCCGTCAACCCCCATCTGGATGGTAATGTGCCGGTCTTTGTCATATTGATGGACAACCTCAGGTTCGACCAATGGAAAGCCATTGGCGAAATCATGCAAGAACGATTCCGCGTGAACGAGGAAGATCTGTATTTGTCGATCTTACCTACTACCACTCAGTATTGCCGCAATGCCATTTTCAGCGGATTACTGCCTCTAGAAATCGAGAAACGCTTCCCCAGCATGTGGAGCAACGATGAAGACGAAGGCGGAAAAAACCTTCACGAAGAAGCCTTTTTAGCCGACTTGCTGAAACGCTTGCGTCGAGACATCAAATTTTCCTACACCAAGGTTACCAACCTGCAGAACGCCAA
>JBJOHK010000050.1:0-3049 GCA_046047755.1 Bacteroidota bacterium
AACTCTTGGGGGATAGGCCGCAAAAAATGTGTGTAGAGGAGAACACCAAATGATAGCGTATGATTAAAAAATTACCCCAAATCCTGCATGAAAAATCCCGCCAACGCGGATTCCGAACCGCCGCCATTGTTGCAGACTTGCTCAATATTTCTGAAGACTCCGCATACCGCCGCATCAAGCGTCCGCAATCGTTCAGGGCTGATGAGTTGGTCCTATTGGCTCGGGAGTTTCGCATCAATCTGAACAACTTAGTAGAAACCCAAAACGATTGGCTTCAAGGCAACTATGTTGGCTTTGATCAAGAAAACCTTTCGGCTGAGAATTTCTATGATTTGCTCAAACAACGCCTGGACCGAACCTTGAATTTAGATGCCCCCAAAGTGTTTTATGGCGCCAAAGAAATTCCCTTTTTCTATACCATGTGGTTTCCCCACCTGAGTGCGTTTAAGGAGTTTGTTTGGAATCGAGACTTTCTAAAGCAGACCCAATTGGCAGGATGTCTTTTCCAGACTGATTCCCAAGCTCAGCCCAAATACATCGCCTTGGCCGAGCGCTACTTGCGCATTCCAAGCGAAGAGGTTTGGAGCTTTGAAACCCTATTTTCTACCCTCTACCAAATTCAGCATTACAAAGAATGTGGCTTGTTTGCCGATGAGCAAGATTTCCGAAGAGTGATGGGTGAATATGACGCATTGGTAGACCTCATCTTCGAGCAAGCCGAAAAGGGCATGAAAATCAACCCCTATTTGCCCAAACTCAAAGGGGCCAAATACAAACTCTACTTCAATGCTTTGACCAGTGTCGACAACAGCATGGTATTCGAAAGCGCCAAAGATCAAGTGGCCGTTGTCTGCTCTACTCTTAGCGGGGTAATTACATCCGATTGCGAGTCTTGGGTGGGTGCCACTCGCCGGTGGATTGAGTCCTGCATTGCTTCGGGAACCCTATTGAGCCACTCCGGTAGTGGACCTCGTTCTCGCTTTTTAAGGCAAGAGTATAGGACCAAAAAAGAATGGTTGGGGCTGCGTTTGTAGCCCTAATCTTCTTCAAGATGTACTTCACCCAAGAAGGCATTCCAGGGTTCGATGGCCTTCCAGCAATCGATGATGTAAGGAATGAAATCGGGTTCGAGGCTTCTCTCGGGCTCGATTTCGTGCATCACGTAGAATTGGGTATGGTAAATCAGAGGAAAGGCCTCTCCGGCTTCTTTCAAGTGAGAAGGAATGCGTTTTTGTGATTCGCCCTTGATTTCGCCGAAGGTTTTCACAAATTTGGGTGCACTCAGAATCGCCTTAGCCCTGTCAATGTTGGCAGCCAGATGTTCACGAATTCGCTGCAGTTGGTCGCGGTCAGGCATGTACCATCCGCTGTAGATGCCGCAATGCTCAGGGCCCAATTCCAAATACAGACCCCCGGGTTGCATTTTGCGACGACCGCCAATGGCAATTAGACAGGAACGATTGGTCTTGTAAGGGGTCTTGTCTTTTGAAAAGCGAATGTCTCGGTTGATGCGAAAGATGACGTCTTTGGGTTCTAGGCCTCCGTAACGCCCATCAACGGCACAAACGGCTTCGATGAGCTGTGCGACAAACTGTTCGAAAGGCTTCTTGACGTCTTTTTCGTAGCGCTTACGGTTCTCATCAAACCAGGTCTTCTGGTTGTTTAGGGTAAGGTCAATGAGAAACTCGTAATACGCTTCGCTGATCATAGTTTAGTGGGTTTGACCAATCAATTTATCGCCTTCGAGTTTAACGACAATTCGGCTGGTATCGGTCTTCAAACAAACCTCCAAGTCACTCTCTATGTGCAAGGTTTTGAAGCGTTGAACATGAGAGGCCTTCTGTAAAAATACAGGCAATTGGGGTTGGTTGCGGGTGTATAAATCGACCGCAGCCAGAGTTGCGTCGTCATCGGTTTGCCAACCTTTTCCAAGCAGCTGTTCGGCCAAAGCACCGGCAAACAAGGTGTCTTCCATATTGAAACGATCTTTCCAACCGGCACAAAACAAAAGCACATCGCGGCCATTTTGGGTTAGGGCATCGGCTGTTGCACTCAAGTTGCGAAACGAAGCCACCCAAACGGTTTCCGCTTCTTCGGCCATATTTAGGGCGCGGGTGCCATTGGTCGTAGTCAGCGCAATGTTGCGACCCTTCACCAGCTCAGGGGTGTAGTCTTGGGGCGAATTTCCTAAATCAAATCCCTCAACCGTACTTCCATTTCGCTCTGCCGCTACCAAATAACCTTTGTCACGATAGGTTTGGGTTTCTTTGACGCTGGCCGAAGCCACTACATGATCAACTCCGTTTTCAAATGCGACAACTACCGTAGTGGTAGCGCGCAAAATGTCAATGATGACCACTTGTTTGTCTTCGATTCCTTCGCTGTGCAAATGGAACAATGCGGGGCTGAGCAGGGTTTCTATCTTAGGCATGGAGGTAGGTTTATTTTTGAGCGTTGACCTGAGTCATCGTTTGGCCAGGGCCTTGGGTGCAATAACTGAGTAGGCCTTGTATGGAACGCTTGATGGCATCGGCAATGGCTTCTTGTTCCTCATCTTTGAACAAGCCCAAGACATATTCGGCTTGACGGCCTTTAGCAAAGTCATTGCCTACGCCAAAACGAAGACGCGCATAATTGGGGGTGTTCAAAGAAGCATTGATGCTTTTAAGACCGTTATGGCCTCCATCGCTTCCTTTCTCTTTTAAGCGTAGTTTGCCCGTGGGCAAGGCGATATCATCGGTTATAACGACAATGTTTTCCAATGGCATTTTCTCTTGCTGCATGTGGTAGGCCACCGCTTTACCCGACAAGTTCATATAGGTGTTGGGTTTCAACAAATGCAACTTTCTGCCTTTGTGACTGACCACAGCCATATGACCATGCCTTACGCTTTGCCAATCTCCTCCCAACTTTTCGGCCAGTTCGTCCAGCACAGCAAACCCAATGTTGTGGCGCGTAGCATCATACTCAGCACCGGGGTTTCCCAAACCGACATACAGGAATTTCATGGCGTTGTCAAAGTTAGCCCCGACGGGGCTATGTTGAAACG
>JBJOHK010000051.1:0-3991 GCA_046047755.1 Bacteroidota bacterium
TCCCAGGTGTAGTGAACCTTCAAAATTCCCCCTGGTGTATGCAAGGTCTGGACATACGATCCAAGCTTGCGTTTTTGAGTCAAGGCATAGGCCAAAGCACAAGCCGTAACCCCTGTGCCGCAGCTGTAGGTTTCGTCTTCGACTCCGCGCTCATAGGTGCGCACATGTAGGCTGTCATCTTCACGAACCCAAACGGCATTGACGTTGATGCCGGCTTGGGCATAGGTGTCATTGTAGCGAATGGAATGCGCAAACCCCCTTAAATCCCATAGGCGATCGTAGGCTTCTTCTCGAAAGGATACATAATGCGGAGAGCCCGTGTCCAAAATAGCCGTGGCCGAATCGGGGAGGGCCGCTTGATTAGCCGGAACTGGGTGCATGGCCAATCGAACAGAGCCCTGAGTCGAAACCCATGCTTCGTGAAGACCATCGGGGGCGCTAAAGCGAAGGTGTCCATCAGTGCCCAAACCCAGAGAATGCGCCCAATGAGCAATGCAACGCCCGCCGTTCCCACACATGCTGCTGGGTTTACCATCGCTGTTGCAATAATGCATGTGAAAATCAGCCTCCGAACTGGATTCTAGAACCATGTAACCGTCGGCACCAACGCCAAATCGCCTATCGCACAATTGAGCGATGACCGATTCTTTGTACCAATGGGCATCCAAGCCTTGACGGCCATCTACGAGAATGAAATCATTCCCCGTGCCCTGGTATTTGACAAACGAAAGGCGATGCACGGAGCAAAGGTAACTTTATTCGCTTTGTTCCAATAGGTTCAAAATGCGAACATCTTCGACCCGAGTAAGCGGCTTCTTTACATTGGCCTTCGACGGGAGGCTGTAGTACTCATTGTTCATCGAAAGGTAATACGTGCCGTTTAAAAAGATAACCAGATAATTCTCGGCCATCGCATTGAATATGTGATAGCTGCGCTCGGTTCCTGCCACGAGCATTACGCTGGGCGGGGCAGTGGGTACCGGGTCATCTGAACTAGGGGTGCTGAAAAATTCTACTTTGGCATAGCGGTCGCTTCGCGCCCGCTGCACGGGTTTGCTTCGAACGGCAGTGTCGGCGACGGCTAGTTCAGCGCTGGCTACTTGACCGGCAGCAGCAATGCTTCGTTTGGCCGCACTCGAAGGCCTTTCGCTCTCTATCTCGGCATAACCCAAGTCAATGACCTTTACTCGAGCAAAAGTCATGGGTAGTACATCATCGGAGGCAGAAATAGGCGCGGCCATGACGGCTCGATCGCTATTTTCTGTTACCTCCATATCATGGGTCTCGTCAGGGACCTCCATCATGGCCACCGCTGCTGGATCTAAAATGGAAACGCTGTCCAATTCAGACAAGGCTGATGGCTCGTTCTTGCGTCGGTATTTCTTGATTCGTGATGGCGGTAGGTCAGAATCTTGATTGGCCATTTCGCTCTCTACCATGGCCTTTGTTTTCAAAAATCCACCTTGCCCAAATTGCCCACTTATGATTAGGGTAGAAATGATCAAGGTAGCCACTGTGGCAGCAGCCACCAACCAAAGTCCCGTTTGCTTGTCTGTCGATTCTTCAAACAATCGCTCCTTCAAAAATCCGCGAAGTTCATCCCTTCCTTCTTCTTGAATGGCCTCCATGATGGCACGCTTCATGGCCAACTCTGCCCGCAATTCTTCTGATGATTCCAGTTCGCGTTCCAGAGCCAGGCGTTCTTCATTCGAAAGTGAACCTTCCAAATAGTCGTAGAGCAGGCGGTGTTGGGCGTCGTTCATCATCTCAGAAAATCGGAAGCACTATACTGTTGTTTGACCAGGCTTTCCAATTGTTTTAGGCACTGGTATTTCTTGCTTTTGGCCACGTTCGCATTGGTGAAGTGGTGAGCTTTGGCAATGTTTTTCATGTCGAAACCATCGTAGTAGTACATGATCAGTATGCTGCGGCACAAATCACCCAATTGCTGCAGGGCTTTGCGAACCAAAGATTCGTCCATCGCTTTGTCAGGCGTTGGCTCTTCAGCCTTTCGGGTATGCTCCAAGGGGTCCTCGTTCTGAATACGCTTTCTTTTATCCATCAAGCGCATGCATTGATTTTTGGCAATGCTATATAAATAGGTACTCAGCTTGGAGCTTAGGGTAAAATCGGCTTTCCTCATGTTTTCCCAAATGGCGATCAACGTCTCTTGAAATACATCGTCAACATCATCGGAAGACCCACCCATTCCCAGCACCAATTGCGAAATCATACCGTTGTAACTGCGGTACAATTCAACCAGTGACTCTTTGTCACCCATCTGAATGCGGGCTACAATTTGCTGATCATGTTGTGAGTTGTCGGTCATGTTGACAGGCGTTTATCGCTGATCGTCCCAGAAGGTAAACGGTACATCGATTCTTTTACACAAAGTAAAGGAGAGTAAAGCCGTTATTTCGTAGTGTTGGAACAAATTTTGATAGGAACATGCACATGAAAGAAATTTTAATGAATCGTAGAATTTGGCTTTTTGTTCTCGCTTCATGCTTGGGCGGAGCCATCAGCTTAGCCGGTTATTCCCTTTTCAGTGGTGCCGGAGCAGCTAAAACGCTGTCCGACAAGCAATCTTCAGCCGGCGTAAATGCCCGTTATGCCAGTCTCGGAGCCGAGCCTGCCTTTGATTTTACAGCCGTGGCCGAAGTAGCCAATCCAGCCGTGGTTCACATAATATCAACCGTTAACGCGCAGCCTCAACAACGCCGCAACCCCCAGATGCCGATTGATCCTTTCGAATTCTTCAACGGCCCTGGTTTTCAATTCGAACAGCCCGGTCCTCGCAGCGGCTCAGGTTCAGGTGTCATCGTAACCGATGACGGATACATTGTCACCAACAACCACGTCATTGATAACGCCTCGAAAATCGAAGTCATACTCAACGACAAGCGTTCTTACATTGCCGAATTGGTGGGTACTGATCCCAATACCGATATTGCCGTTTTGCGCATAGCTGAGAACAATTTGCCCTTCATCAAATTGGGCAATTCCGATCAGCTCAAAGTAGGGCAGTGGGTGGTTGCCGTCGGTAACCCCTTCAATCTTACTTCGACCGTTACCGTTGGCATTGTGTCAGCCTTGGGTCGCAATATTGACCTGATACGTTCGAACGGCAATCAGTACGCCATTGAGAACTTCATTCAAACCGATGCAGCCATCAACCCGGGCAACAGCGGTGGGGCTTTAGTGAATACCCAGGGCGAACTTATAGGTATCAATACGGCCATTGCGTCTGAAACCGGATCTTACGCCGGATACGCTTTTGCCGTGCCCGTCAACCTGGTTGAAAAGGTTTTCAACGACATCACCCAATACGGAAAAGTTCAGCGCGCCATTTTGGGTGTTTCCATCCAAGACATCAGCCAAAACTTGGCCGACGAGAAGAACCTCAAAGACTTGAACGGGGTATATGTGGCGGAAGTGGTAGAAAAAGGTGCCGCAGATAAAGCGGGTATTCAGTCGGGCGATGTGCTGCTGAAAATCAACAGCACCGCGGTTAATTCCAGCAGCAAGCTGCAGGAAACCATTGGAAAATTCCGCCCTGGCGATGAAGTTCAAGTAACCCTGCGCCGAAAGGGCAAGGAAATGGTAATACCGGTGATTTTATTGAGTACCGATGGTAAGTCCAAACCAGAATTGGCCGAACGCGAGAGCAGCAGTGAAGCCTTTGGAATGGAATTGATCAACACCACCCGGGAGGAGCGGCTGGCCAAGAGTATCAAGACGGGAGTAAAGGTCAAATCGGTGGGAAAAGGGGTCTTCAAAGACGCCGGTATTCCCAATGATTTCATCATTACGCACATCAATAACCAGCCGGTATACTCAGCCGCTGGCGCGGTATCACAGTTGAAATCCCTGCAAGGAGCCATCGTATTGGAAGGCTTAACAAGCGGCGGGGAAGAAATGGTCTTTGGGGTAAAATTGCCCAAGACCAGTGATCAGTAATTCCAAATAGAACGCATAAAAAAGGCGCCCC
>JBJOHK010000052.1:0-5911 GCA_046047755.1 Bacteroidota bacterium
TACAGACTTTCGCCATGCTCGCGAATGGACTCAATCAAAAAGCGTTCCACGCCAGCAAAAATCAAATAGACGGAAAACAATTGACCCGCAGCTTTGACTCTCGGACGAATCAGGTACCAGATGATGGCGAACAAAGACAGAGCCATTAAGGCCTCATACAAAGGAGTCGGCCAAACAGGATCTATCAATTGATAGCAATAGCGGCCTTGGCAATCAGCTATGCGTTCCATGCCTGGCAAGGGGTAATCGCGACCCAAAACATTGTGCGGGTATCGGTAAGCCCATAACCAATCGGGCAAACCTGGATTGGGTTTAAGGTTCGCCACACCCCAGTCACCATCACCAGAGAAATGGCAACCGAAGCGACCCACACCATAGGCCAACATCATGGCTGGGCCCCCTGCATCCAGCACATAGCGCCAGTTCAATCCTTTGCGGCTCGAGTAGACCAAAACGGCCGCGGCACCCCCAATAAGGCCTCCGTAAAAGGTCCATCCGCCGGAGGTAAACAAGTCAACTACGAGGGTATCCAACCGAAAGGTTTCCAGGTTTTCCAATAGATGAAAAACTTTGGCGCCCAAAAAGCCGAAAAGCAAGGCAGAGGTAGTCAGGGCCCCCATGTGGTAGGAAGCGTCTTCCTGGGAAATGCTTTCAACCGGCTTCGGCAATCGCTGTTTTTTATCTTCTCGGTAACGCCAGGCCAAAAATGCGGTCGCGCAAACCAGACCCCACATAAGGCTACCCTCAGCCGTGGCCAGGTGTTCTTGAGGAACGAAGCCCTCGCCAGACTGAGTCATGACCCAAAGCACCTTATAGCCAAACAGGAAAGCAAACAACCCATTTAAGGCGTAGTCAGAAGCGGGATAGGGTTTGCCAGAAACGGTTTTAACCGCGACCGTGGGCATCTGTCCCAATTCAGTGCGACGCTTGAATTCTGAGGCCATGACAGCGAAAGCAGCCCCAATGGCCAACGCCACAAAAAAGCCAAAAGTATTGACCATTTCTAGAGCGTGAATATTCAAGCCTAAAAGGTCTTTCAATGCATGGTATAGGGTCGGAAACACGCTGCAAATTACAACCCGGTGCACGGGCCACAAAACCCAAAAGGCTTAATTTAGAATCAAGCCTGAGGCGTTTGTTTCAGCATCGAGCCTCTCGAGCTGAACGGGCACAACTGTATTCACCAACAAGGGGTCATAAGCCGCTTGAACTTTGACATAATTCTCTGTAAAACCCTGCATGATGCCTTTTCTGTCTTCGGTTTCAAATAACACATTCAAGGTCTTCCCCAACTGAGACTCGGCAAATTGACGGCGCTTTTTTTCGCTCAAACTGCGCAGCTGAGTCACCCGGTCTTGCCTAACTCCCAAGGGAACCCGGCCGGCCATCTTTCTCGCCGTGGTATTGGGGCGCTCGCTGTAAGGAAACACATGAAAATAGGACACATCCAGATCGTGCACAAAATCGAACGTGTCTTGAAAATATTCGTCGGTCTCTCCTGGAAAGCCCACAATGATATCCACCCCAATGCAGGCTTGGGGCATGAGTTCTTTGATCAACGCCACCCTGGATGCGTACACATTTCGCAAGTATTTGCGGCGCATGCGCTTCAAAATCTCATCGTTTCCACTCTGTAGCGGGATGTGAAAATGGGGCACAAACTTTTGGCTACTGGCTACAAACCGAATGATGTCATCGCTCAACAGATTGGGCTCTATGCTGGATATGCGAAATCGCTCGATGCCTTCGATTTTGTCCAATTCTTGAACCAACTCATAAAAGGTCTGACCATGACCCACGCCAAAATCACCCAGATTTACCCCGGTCAACACGACTTCTTTGGCTCCAGAAGCAGCGGCCTCTTCTACCCTCTTAACGGTTTCAGAAATATCGGCGCTTCGGCTGCGGCCTCGAGCCAAGGGAATGGTGCAGAAGGTGCAGAAATAATCACATCCGTCCTGAACCTTGAGAAAACTGCGTGTGCGATCGCCTTCTGAAAAACCGGGCACGAATTCTCGTGTCTCTTTGATGGGCTGGTTATAGGTGCGGGCCTTTTCTTCCTTGCTCAAACTGTGCAAATGGTCGAGCAATTGAAATTTTTCGGCTGCTCCCAAAACCAAATCCACACCCGGTATCTCGGCAATTTCTTGGGGCTTGAGTTGGGCGTAGCAACCTACTACAACTATGTACGCTTCAGGGTTGTAGCGAAGGGCTTCGGCCACCACCTTTTTGCATTTGCGGTCGGCGTGATCCGTGACGCTGCAGGTATTGATCACGTACAAATCGGCCGAATCTTGAAATTCTTTGCGCTCAAATCCCTTCTCTGCCAACTGCTTGGCCATGGTAGAACTCTCTGAAAAATTGAGTTTGCAACCGAGGGTGTAAAAAGCGACGCTGGGCATAGTTTGTCCGGGCTGGAAGTTTCAGCGGCAAAGTTAAAACAGCAAGCCGAACTGCAAGGCCCAGGTTGAAATGCGTTTCCCTGTTCCTGTGATGGGCGCCAAACCTTCCAAGGCGAAGTTGTCGTTCAGGTCGGTTACTCCCAAATTTAGGGCCCATTGGACACCGGTGGCATTGCCCCGTGATTGATAACCCAAGTGCAGCGAATTTTCCAGCGGATGAAGAGGCAAGTTTTCCCAGCGGTCTAAAAACACATCGGCTTGAGCGGGAATGCGGTTGGGCCCCTTAAAAATGACCGATCGAAAATTAAAGGATGCCACTACCCCCAGTTGCAAGCAGCGGTACTGGTCTTTCTTTTGGGGCTTGAGCCTGATATTCATCAGAATCGGCGCATCCAAGCTGAGCAGTGAAATGCGGGTATAAGCCGAATTGATAACCGTATCGGTGGGCCGGGCGTTGGCAAAGTTGCTGCCGCGCAGACGCAGGTCCAAGCCCAATTGCGGGTCCCATTTGCGTTTGAGAGTAGCATCGCCGTGCCAGAAAAAACCGGTTTGGTAGCCGAGCAAAGGCCTGGGGTTTCGCAGCTCCCCTCCATACATGCTATTGAACCCTATGCCCATCTTAAGACCAAAATTTTGGCGTTGTTCCCACTCACGGTCGACACTGGCATCTTGGGCGAGCCCGAGGCGGCAGCCGAGGGCGCTCCAAATGACCAATATGACTAGACGTGGGTTCATGTTACAATTTTTTTCCTTTCAAGGCCTCGGAAACCGCAATGTCCATGATGCGTTCGGCAAATGGCTTCGTCACCTCGTTCAACGCTTCAATCGAAGCGAGCAAACGGTTGCGATCTCCCTGGGTCAATAGACCCTGTAATTCATCGCATCGTTGCCGCGTGATTTGAATTTCTTCAGTAGACAAATGCTGAGCGTGCTTATCCAAGAATCGCTGGGTGGCATATAGTATTTGCTGCGCTTCGTTCTGAGCTTCTGTCAACATGCGCTCTTCCAAATCGCTTTTCGCGTTTTGCATACTCTCCAATAGACGCTGTTCCACTTCAGAATCGGTCAAGCCATATTGGGGTTTAACTTCTATGCTTTGTTCCATGCCACTCCTCAATTCTTTAGCGCTCACTTGAAGAAGACCATTGGCATCGATGGCGAAACTGATCTGAATTTTAGGCAAACCGGCTGGCATGGCGGGTATTCCCGACAAAACGAATTCGCCCAGTTTTCGATTGTGCAAAACCGATTCGCGCTCCCCTTGAAAAACGGCAATTTTTAGGTTTACCTGGCCATCGACCGAAGTGGTGTACTCACGGGCCAAACGGGTTGGAATTTTACTGTTTCGTGGTATGATGACATCCATCAAATTTCCAGCCGTTTCAATCCCTAACGACAAGGGAGTTACATCCAGAAGCAATACATCGGTTCTATTCCCGGCGAGCACATCAGCCTCGATAGCTGCGCCTAAGGCCACGACCTCATCAGGGTTGACTTCACTGTTGACACGACAGTGATCAAATCGCTGAGCCAATCGGCGGGCAATTTCTGGGAAACGTGTACTTCCGCCTACCAAAACGACTTCATCGATATCGGTTTCAACCAAATTGCATAATGCCAAGGCCTTATCAACCGATTTCCAGGTGGTTTGCATCCAGGGTTCGGCCAACTGGCACAACTTTACATAATCCAACCGCAAGGTGACATCAGCATTGAAGGCGACCGTGTAGCAACCTTGTGGGTCTTGACTCAATTGCGTTTTAGCGTGTTCTGCTATGTGCTGCAAGCGCATGCTATTTTCCATACCCTGCAAGGAGTGCTCTTCCATCCACCACTGAGCAATTCTAAGATCCAAATCATCGCCGCCTAATGCGGTATCTCCATGAGTCGCTAACACTTCAAATACCCCATCTTCCAAATGGAGAATGCTCACATCGAAAGTGCCACCACCCAAGTCGTAAACCAAAACGGTGCGCGAATCGGCCCCAATATTTAGTCCATAAGCCAAACTAGCCGCAGTAGGTTCATTGACAATTCGCAACACTTCAAGGCCTGCCAATTTACCAGCATCGCGCGTAGCTTGGCGCTGGGAATCATTAAAATAGGCCGGCACGGTTATCACCGCTTTGCTTAGCGATTGACCCAAAGCCCCCTCCGCTTTCCGCTTAAGTTCTTTTAGAATCAAAGATGATAAATGAATGGGGTCGTAATAACGACCGTCTACCTCCACTTGAACCATGGCCTCGTCACGGGTCTCAACCAATCGGTAACCCCAGTGCCCTTCCACATCTTTAGCACTCTTACCCAACAATCGTTTCACACTTCTCACACAGCGCTCAGGTTGGTTTTCGAGTGCTTCCCAGGCCCTTTTACCCACAACTGGCTCAGCCTGGTTTTCAGGGAAAAATAACACAGAGGGGGTCAATCGGCCTTCGCTTGATTCGAGAATTTGGGGATCTCGTTCTCCCGATGGAACCCAAGCCACCAAACTGTTGGTTGTTCCCAAATCGATGCCCAAGACGGGTTCCGACTGCGACAACGACCCTTGCTTGATGTTGATGCTTATTTTGGCCATGACGCAAAGGTACTCCAGGCAATTGGAACCCACGAATACGAAGACCGACAGCCCACCGGGCGTTTGACAAATTTATGACGAGCCAAAAATGAGCCCAACTGCGGCCTCGAGTACCTTTGTAGGGCCATGAAACGCTCGCGTCTTGACCTTTCCAAGCTGTTTTTTTTCTTGACCCTAACAACCATTCATTCAATGGCTTATGGCCAATCTGTCATCGATAGTGTTTCATTAGGTTCTAATTATTCAACCGAAGTTTTCTATTCGTTGAGCATGGGAGAAACCCAATCCAGTGAAATTACTGAATGGGATTTGGCTCACACGACCGTATCAAGAGACAATTGCCTTCGATTGAATCATGCAAAAGGATGGGAGCTTCGTCAATATCCGAAAGGGAGCACGGCCGATTGGGCAACCATGGATACCAGCGATTGGAAATCATGGCCCATCTATTTCAACTCACCAGACAACCACTTGCTAGGGGCCTTCAATCGCACCAAAAACAGTAAAAATGTTTGGGATTTCTCTTGGGGCGTCTATAACCCCAATAGCCATGAGGTAGTCGGTGATTCTCTATTTCTGCTGATTAAAGACGGTCAACCCTTTTTGAAATTTTGGCCAGTTGTTCAAAAAATCAACGGTGATTTAATCTTTGAAACCCAAGCCTTGGACGGCAGCTCGGCTAATCGAGACACGCTATTGCAGAGCATAGCTGGAAAACGCCATCACAAATACCTATCGTTTGCTCAAGGCCAATTCAATGTAGAACCCCTGAAAGATCAATGGGATTTGCGATTCACTCAATACGCCGAACCGCAATGGGATGCCACCCATTCGGCTTGGAACCCAAACATTGTCGTGGGTGTACAATCCTCTCCTAACTTGAGGGTGAAGCCGATCGAGAACCACACTTGGCAGTGGGCTCTTGATTCTTTTT
>JBJOHK010000053.1:0-4119 GCA_046047755.1 Bacteroidota bacterium
TGAGACAGCCTTTCTGTGTTCAAATGCGAATAGGGCAAATTGACCAGGTCGCGAGCCCAGAATACTGATTCGCACAAGGTGGAAACGGCCTGCATTTCGGAAGCCATATGGCTCGGCCAATTGGGACTCAGAGCAGCGGGGCGCTCTTGGCCCAACTTGAATCGATATTGACCCAAGATAAATCCTTCGTGAAAAGCCTTTAGCGATTCGATATGCGAAGTAGAAACTTCGACTTCAGGCTCATGGCTCTCTACCAAGCCAAAAGCGTTAACCCCGTGATACTTGGCGGCAATGGCATTACCGGCTCTGCGCAACTCCTCCAATTCTTTGGCAGTAGGGCATTCACTGGTGTACACAAATGCCGTGTAACGATTCATTTCAATGCAGTCTCGCCAATTGCCCACTTTCCAGTCTTCAGGAAAAGCAACAGCAGTGGGCCAAGCGCTTTTTAGGCCCTCATGTAGGGACGAGAAAACAATTCGATTTGCCATTGTTCAAAGTTCGTCATTCTGAACATGCAAACCGGGAATTTCTTTATCGAATCAATTTGGACACCGTCGAAGCCTGTGGGAATCGACAAAATCAAGACCTATCCCACTCCCCTACATTTGTATTCAATGAGCAAGTTGCGAATCGCCATTTTGTTTGGAGGCTCCAGCCGAGAACGCGAAGTTTCATTTGCCGGAGGGCGAACCGTTTACGATAATCTGGACAAGGGGCTTTTTGAAGCCATTCCTGTGTTTGTTGATTCGTTTGGCAATCTTGTTCTTCTGGATTGGCCTTTGGTCTACAAAGGAAGCATCAGAGACTTTTATCCGCCGGTTAGTCATCTACCTGACTTGCCCAATGGCTTTCAAGTATATGCCGAAAGCTTGCAACCCACCTCTAGGGCGCAAGAGTTGGAATGGCTTAAACCCTTGGGCCAACCCATAGAACCGGCAGAACTGCGCGAAAGGGTCGACTTCGCATTTTTGGCCTTGCATGGCACAGGGGGCGAAGATGGCAGCATTCAAGGCATGTTGGAATGGCTGGGAATCCCCTATAGCGGTTCTGGGATTTTCCCCTCGGCCATGGGCATTAACAAGCAGCGACAGAAAGCATGGCAAACCGAATTGGGCTTGTATGTCAACCAGTACCAAACCCTTCAACGCTCGGATTGGATGCAATGGAATCTGGCCGAACGTCAGGCCTATTTCCACAGCGTCGTCAATCATTTAGGCTCTAACTGCGTAGTAAAACCGGCACACCAAGGATCAAGCTTGGGTGTTTCAATTTTAAAAAATGCCACTTATGAGACTTTCTCATCAGCCGTCGATGCCGGTTTCTTTCGTCTGAAAGTATCGGCCAATGATTGGA
This sequence comes from Bacteroidota bacterium, assembly GCA_046047755.1. Classification (GTDB taxonomy): domain Bacteria; phylum Bacteroidota; class Bacteroidia; order NS11-12g; family UBA955; genus JALRLA01. The sequence goes on from JBJOHK010000053.1 coordinate 1,357, forward strand.
ATGCTCTTTCCGATCTTCAAAAAATCGAACGAGTCAAAGACCTAACAGACTTGAGATCCAGCCTCGGCTTGCCCTTGGAATTGAACGGAGAGAAGATTTATCGGCCCGATGTTCTGATGGATTCTCTGAATACCTCATTGGAATCAGCAGAGACCGTGTGGCTCGAATCGCCCGATAGCGAATCAGTAGTTTTGGTGGAGTCCTTAATCGAAGGCAAAGAATTCAGTTGCATAGTGGTGGCCGACCAAGACGGGAAACCCTTTGCTTTGCCTCCTACTGAAATCAGAAAAAACAGCGAGCTCTTTGATTACCGCTCCAAATACTTGCCTGGCCTAAGCAGAAAAGTCACTCCCATTGAAGTAGAGGAAAAACATTTGGAAGCCATTCGGACTGCGTGTTGCGAATTGTACAAGGCCTTGGGATTCGAGGTTTATGCTCGAATTGACGGCTTTGTTCAAGAAGATGGCCGCATTTTCCTGAATGACCCCAACACCACTAGCGGCATGATGCCCAGCTCATTCTTCTTTCATCAAGCGGCAGAAGTAGGCCTAAATCCCAGTCAGTTTTTAACGTTCATCATTCATCAAAGCCTAAAAGCAAGAATAGCCGCCCACCCGACGGGCATGAAATTCCAAGGCGGTCTTGAGCATTTGAAGTCAGCCATTCGCGACAACAAACAATCGGGAGGCCAAAAACGCAAAATAGCCGTGATCATGGGGGGCTACAGTTTTGAACGTCACATTTCCATGGAAAGCGGACGAAACATTTTTGAGAAGCTAGCTAGCAGTGCTGAATTTGAGCCCATCCCTCTGTTTTTAGCCGGAGACTCCAGTGCCTACCAGTTGATAGAAATGCCATTGAGTTTGATGCTGAAAGACAACGCCGATGATATTCGAAATCAGCTTTTGAACTTTCAAGAAAACCCTGTCTTGACCCGCATTCAAAAAAACTCCCAAGCATGGGCCTCGGCATTTGCCTCTGAACACGTTCTGCACCAACCCAAGACCATAACCCTGGAAGAGTTGCCTCAGTTGGTTGACGGAGTATTCATCGCTTTGCATGGTCGACCTGGCGAAGACGGCACCTTGCAGCAAGATTTAGCCAAGGTGGGGCTTTATCACAACGGCAGTCTAGCGCATTCGGCTGCTTTGACCATCAACAAATATGAAACCAATCGCCGATTGCGTGAATTGGGATTCTTAGTAGCCGATCATCGATTGGTATCTCAGACTGAATGGGAATCTGACCCGCAATTGGCCCAATCGCTGTGCTTCGAATTTGGTCTTCCCTTGATTGCTAAACCAGCCGATGACGGATGCAGCGCAGCCGTACGAAAGATCAAATCAGTGGCTGAACTGCACGATTTCATGGCAGCCATATTCCGTAAGCAAGAAAGCGTACCTGAGGAGTTAATGCGCTCGCTCAACATCCAAATCAACGATGAATTTCCAAGCAAGCGAGAATTGCTCATTGAGCGATTCATAGACAAAGAAGATGCCGATCATTTCTTGGAGATTACCGGGGGTATGCTCACCCACATATCACCAAATGGAGAATTGAGCTATGAGGTATTTGAGCCTTCTGAATCATTGGCCGAATCTGAAATCCTATCCCTGGAAGAAAAATTCCTGGCTGGTGAAGGACAAAATCTCACTCCCCCTCGTTTTTCCAAGAATGCGGAACAACAATCAAAGATTAGCGCCGAAGTGCGGAAAACATTGGAATCAGTGGCCCGCAGTTTGGATGTAACAGGTTATTGCCGAATCGATGCCTTCGTGAAAATTTGGAATTCGGGCAAGGTAGAAACCGTTATCATCGAAGTCAATTCCCTTCCCGGAATGACCCCGGCCACATGTATTTACCATCAAGCTTCTATTAACGGTTACAAACCCTTTGAATTCATTCGGGAAATACTCAACTTTGGACAAGCAAGACTGGCCCTAAAAGGATGAAAAATTGGATACAAAATCTAGCTTTGGCGGGTATGGCATTTGCCCTACTTCTGCTCATGATTTATCTGGGCCTTGGAACCTATACCCGACACGGAGAACATGTCAAAGTACCCAATGTCGTAGACCTGAAACCAGATAGAGCCACAGCAACCCTATCGGCCAGCGGTTTGCAAATGCAGGTTATAGACTCCCAATACATCCCTGATAAACGCCCGGGCATCATTATCAGCCAACTGCCTTTTCCAGACGAGGAAGTCAAAGAAGGACGCATTGTTTATCTAACCGTTAACACGGTCAACAAACCCACCGTGCGAATGCCCAATTTGATTGACCAAAGTTTAACCTTGAGTACCGCTTTATTGAAAAGTCGGGGCTTGGTTTTGGGCAATATCAGTTACCAACCTAGCACGGAAGGAAACAATTTGGTTATTGCTCAGTGGTACAAAGGCCAAGCTGTATCAGAAGGAACATCTCTAAGCATTGGTTCAAAAATCGACCTCACAGTCATTCAAGTTCAAACGGGCCTTCAGGATAGTTCAAGCGTTGAAGAATTACTCATGAATTGATGTTTTTGCCCTTTTACTATTGTCAAGGGGCAATAAAAAGGTGATTTTCGCGTTTAACCTTCACGCGTACACGCGGGGTAATGCCGAGAGCGAAATCTATATTGTTATTTTTAGTCTTATTCGTAGACTCATTTATTCAGGCTCAGGGTTTGCGAATTTATCCACTCGCGGCAAGATGGTCAGAGCCTCAGCAGTCTGAACAGAGTCTGATGTGGGGCATTACGGATACTCTTACACTGCCCTTT
>JBJOHK010000054.1:0-2950 GCA_046047755.1 Bacteroidota bacterium
ACTCCGGGGTTGGGAATCCATTGGGAGAAATCAATCGTTTTGTTGCTGCGCTCTCCACCCACGAATCGCTTTTGTTTGTAATGGAAATACCAATCCATGCCGGCGCCGATTTCAAGAGCAAGAGAACCAAACTTTTGTCTGGTTTTGATTTCAGGACTCAAGGAGTAGGCGCGAAATTTTATGCGATCACCGGTGCTGGCTTCGTCGTAAATGATGCCTTGGTTGCGAATGCTGGCACCGGCATGAAGGCCGGCTTTGTGCAAGTTTTTGATAAAGGGAAAATCAAGGGCATAACGTGGAACCGTGCTCATCGCATTTTGATCAACACTGATGAACGAAAGTTGAAGCTGCCCAAATGCAACTTGGCTAAAGAAGGCCAAAGAGGCTAATAATCCCAATTTTTTCATGCTCTACGAAGATAGGCCCTTTTTGATGAACCTACCGGCAAGTAGGAGGACTACTCTGTCTTTGAAAGGTGCTGGGATAGGGGTGGGAATGGTTCTATCTATGTGGCTCCACGTAGGTTACGACCGAAAACATGGAAGGGCCGTTGAGGTTTACTTCGATAACTACATCGGCGATGATGTGTTGATTCTCGGCAAAAGTACCGGCCAAGTTCTGATGAATCATGAAACGACCGCGGTAACCCAAGTCAGGGAACTGTATGCTAACGGGAGTGTATCCCTTTGGACACTCTCGAAATTGAACAGCATAGAATTCATCACGAGAGGAGGGTTTGATCAAAATGATGTTGGAGATTTTCACCACCTGATTGTTGTATTCAGCTGGATGTTGGGTATAGGCATTGGCATCTACATGTTTCTGGGCGTAGGCATTTGAGCCGAATCCGAGCAAAATACCGAAGAGTAGGAGCCAATGTTTCATGTTGATCGACCCTTTTGCAACAAATGCTGTGCCAAATGCTGGTCGATAAAAGAGTGCTCTTTATAGTACTTTGTATTGCATAGTACTAAATGTTGCATAGTTTTGTGCCATGGATTTGGAGAACTCCCGGCAGCAAATGCGAAAAGGCATATTGGAATTTTGCGTGTTGCAGGTATTGTCAAACGAAGAACAATACTCTTCTGATATCATAGACAAGCTCAAACAGGCCAAGTTGATTGTGGTGGAAGGAACTTTGTATCCGCTGTTGACACGCTTGAAAAACGCCGGGTTACTCCAGTACAAATGGGAAGAGTCCAGCTCTGGGCCTCCCCGAAAATACTATTCCTTAACTCCGGAAGGAACAGAGTTTTTGCAACAACTAAAGCAAACCTGGTCCGAATTGGAATTCGCCGTTACAACCATTCAATCTCAATCTTCTTGACCATGCAAAAAATAATCAAAGCCAACATTCAGGGGTTTGTGTTCCCCATTGATGAAGCCGCCTATCAAACCTTAAAGCACTATTTGGATGAGTTGCGAGCCGCGATTAGGGATGCCGAAGCCTACGACGACATAGAGCGCCGCATTGCCGAGTTGTTTTCCTATAAATTGAACCAAGGATCTGAGGCGATTTTGATGCCGCATGTAGAAGAAGTCATGGCTCAAATTGGTGAGGTAAAAGATTTGCATGAGGCCGAGAAATCTACTTCTGAGCAGGGAGAGAATTCGACACGTCGCAAGCTATACCGAGATCCGTATGCTAAGAAAATTTTCGGTGTTTGCGCCGGTTTGTCTCAGTATCTAGGTGTTGAAGTCACATGGATACGATTAGCTTTTGTTTTGGCTGTTATCGCCGGCGGATTCGGGTTTCCCCTATACATCATTTTGGTATTGGTGTTGGATGAAGCCCAAAGCCCAATTCAGCAACTAGAGATGAAAGGAGAGGAGGTCAATTTGAAAAATTTGGCCAGTAATTTGGGACGCGATGTTGAAGAAGCCTACCGCAAAGGAAAGCCTCAAGCAGCGGCATGGATGCGCAATCAAGGTTCTAGATTGCGCGGCATGGATGCGCAATCAAGGTTCTAGATTGGGTCGCTTCTTAGGTGGGGTAATGTTGATTGCCTTGTTGTTGGCCTTTGTTCCCGTTTCAGTCGGTGTCATTGCATCGGCTGGGGCCTTGAGTTTTACCTACGGTTTGATCCAAGACTATTTTTTTGTGGATGGAAGCCAAGCCATTTGGGCTTTTGTTTCGGCGGCCGTCTTAGTTCTGATTCCCATAGTTTCATTGTTTTATGTGGCACTGCGATTGCTGGTGAATGGTCGTCGCTTGCCATTGTGGGTTAAAACATTGAAGGCGATATTGGTACTGATGGCTTTCTCCTATTTGATGGTGCTTACAGCCCAAGTGGGAAGAGATTTTTCAAACGTGGCCGAATGGGATCAGGAAATCAAATGGAATGCGGTTGCCGAGCGGCCTTTGAAGATTCGAGTTTCAGGGGTTAAACCCAAAGCCTTCAGAGAACACCATTTACACCTGGATGTCGACGGCCGAAAAATCGAGTATTACGGGGAGAGCGATTGGAATGAATTGCTGGCCAATAAACTCAGCGAGGATGTATCCTTGAAGTTAGCCGCCACTCAAGACAGTCTTCCCTATGTGAGAATCACTCGATCGGCTCGAGGCAAAAGTCGTGCTTCAGCCATGGAGCGCGCGGCCATGATTGAATACCCCCTTGAGATGAAAAACAACGAATTGCAACTTTCTCAGCAGTTTGGGTTGGGTAGCGAAGTAGACGCGGTTTGGCGCAAGCAAGAGGTCGATGTAACTCTCTTTATTCCAGCAGGTTATAGGGTGATTTTGGATCCTTCTTGCCGCCGATTGATTCACCATTTTAATGGTCAATATTTGAATTGGCAAGATTGGGAGTCCAATCCCAGCACCATTGAATCAAAAGATGGGAAACTGGAATTGCTCAGCGCTGATTGAGAACCAACAAGCGCAGCGAATAATGAGCGGAAGCGCCTTCCAAGTGTAAGAAGTAAGGTCCAGGTGCCCAAGAAGTGG
>JBJOHK010000055.1:0-5139 GCA_046047755.1 Bacteroidota bacterium
CGGGAGGAGGGCATATTTGTGGGTAACAGCGCAGGAGCAGCTATGGCTGGTCTGCTTCAAATGAAAGACCGCTTCAAAAAAGACGATGTTGTAGTGGTGATTTTTCACGATCACGGCACCCGTTATTTAGGTAAAATGTTTAATGAAGATTGGATGCGCGACCGCGGATTCATCGCTCCCAAACAGGTGTTGACGGCTTTAGATTTGGTGCAAGGTCATGCCCATCAGCCATTGGTGACTACCTTAGATAGCGACAAAGCTGAAACGGCTTTCGCCAAGATGCAAAAGTTCGGTATCAGTCAATTGCCTGTAAAAAATCAACATGGAGATTGGGTGGGGTCTTTGGAAGATTCACGTTTGTATTCCGCTTTGCTGAAAGATTCCAATCAACTGCAGCAACCTGTTTCCAGTTTGATGGGGAATCCGTATCCCGTAGTTTCCTTCAATACAGGCATAAGAGAAATTTCTTCTCTGATAAACAAAGACAACCATTCTGTGTTAATGATGGATATGGGTGGTCATTGGCACATCATTACTCGACAAGATTTGATTCAAGCCATCGCCCAGTAAGGCCATGCGCGAATGTTTGGATATGCTCGGACGCAGCGTTCGGGTACCTCTTGAGGTGCGCCGAATTGTATCTCTGGTTCCTAGCCAGACCGATTTGCTATACGACTGGTTGCCAGCTGAGCGAATTGTGGGGCAAACGCTGTTTTGCATTCACCCCGAGCGACAGTGGGCCATTGATAAAAGCGTAGGAGGAACGAAAAAGGTGCATGTAGACCGCATACGTGACCTCAAGCCTGATCTAATCATTGCCAACAAGGAAGAGAACGACAAGAATCAAATTGAAACGCTGTCTCAAGAATTCCCAGTATGGGTTTCTGATATCAATTCCGTGGCAGATTTTGCAACTTTCGCCACCCTCATCGCCGATGTTCTGCAAATCCCGCAAAAAGCCAACGATTTTCTGCAAAAACTGCAAAAATCCAGGCAGCAATGGCCAGACTTCGAAGGTGCGAGTTGTCTTTATTTGATTTGGAAAGAGCCCTATTTGGCCGCTGGACACTTGACGTACATTCACGATGTCTTGGGGCAGTTGAACTTGAGAAATGCGGTCGAGGAAGAGCGTTATCCGCAGTTGGAAGTCAGCACTATTGCCGAAATCAAACCTGATATCATCATGCTCTCTTCTGAGCCCTATCCATTCAAAGAATCGCACATTTCTGAATTGCAAGAAATTTGCCCCGCCTCCTGGATTTGCCTGGTAGATGGCGAACCCTTCAGCTGGTATGGTCCCAAATTGCTTGACTTGAGCCAAACAGCCCAAGCCTTAAAGCGCGAACTGGACGGGGCAGCCTGAGCGAATTCCCTTACCTTTGTAAGGTGGGAATCATCATCAAAACACCCGAACAAATTGAAGGAATTCGACGCAGCAGCCGTTTGGCCGCCGAGACTTTGAAATACCTAGAACCCTTTGTTGTACCCGGCGCCAAAACCATTGATTTGGACCGCAAGGTAGAGGAGTTTGTTCGCGACCACGGGGCCATTCCGGCCACCAAGGGTTACAAGGGTTATAAGCATGCGAGTTGCATTTCCCCGAACGATGTGGTTTGTCATGGTGTACCCAATCAGTACGAGTTGCAGTATGGCGACATAGTCAATGTAGACGTTACGACGATTTTGGAAGGTTTTTATGGTGACACCTGCAAAATGTATGCAGTGGGTGAAATCTCTCCCTATGCTCAAAAACTGGTTGATGTGACCAAAGAATGCTTGCACCTGGGCATGAAGGAGTGCAAACCCAACGGTCGCGTAGGCAATATTGGCGCAGCCATTGCTGATCATGCTCATAAGCATGGCTACACCGTGGTGTATGAATTTTGTGGCCACGGCGTAGGTTTGAAATTTCACGAAGACCCCGAGGTTGCCCATATTGCCGAGTACGGGTCAGGAGCCATTTTAAAGCCGGGTATGACCTTCACCATTGAACCCATGATCAATGCGGGGAAGGCCCGCACCAAAGTAGACCGCAAAGACGGCTGGACAGCCCGAACCATTGACGGAAAGCTTTCGGCCCAATTTGAACATACCCTGTTGATTACCGAGACAGGCTACGAGGCATTGACCGACGTTTACGGAGATTTTTAATGAAAATCACACCCATTTCAACCGGTTATTTTAAGTTGGATGGCGGGGCCATGTTCGGTACTGTGCCCAAGAGCATTTGGAACAAGCTCAACCCCGCCGACGAGGACAATTTGTGCAACTGGGCCATGCGCTGTTTGCTGATTGAAACGGGCCAAAAGGTCATTTTGATTGACGCCGGTATTGGAAACAAGCAAAGTGAAAAGTTTTTCGGGCACTACAAGTTGAATGGAACCGAGTCTCTCTTGGGTAGCCTAAATGCCGCCGGCTACAAACCCGAAGACATCACCGATTTGGTCTTAACTCACCTGCATTTTGATCATGTTGGAGGGGCTGCGACGCTCAGTCCGGCTGGAGAGGTTGTACCCACATTTAGCCAAGCTACCGTGCATCTTACCGAGCAACAGTGGAAACACGCACATAATAGCAACCCTCGAGAAAAGGCTTCATTCTTACCCGAAAACTACGATTGCCTGAAGAATCGATTGAACATGGTCTCAGAAGGGCAGGAGTTTTTGCCCGGAATCGAAGCCATGGTATTCAACGGGCATACTTTGGGAATGCTGTGCCCGTTGGTTCATGCTGAGCAAGGTTCCCTGCTCTACGCGGCCGATTTGTACCCTTCAGTGGCCCATTTGCAGCCCAACTATGTCATGGGATACGACATTCAGCCGCTTGTTACCATGAGCGAACGCCAACGCATGAACGAAAGAGCCATGTCCGAGAACATTCGAATATTCTTTGAACACGATGCACAATGCGAGTCTGCTCTTGTGGGCCTGAATGAAAAAGGCCGCATTTGTGGCCTTGATAAGCGCTAAGCCTATTGGGCTAGCCCGTATTTCTTCAAATCTAGTACTTCGCCGGTAGCCGTTTCATATACGATGGCAATGGCTTGAATACAGGCTTGCTGTTCTCCGGCAGTAGTGGCTGAAGACAGAGAGCCAGCCGTACCCCATTGCTTGTTGTTGTAGCTGTCGCCTTTGGCTCCATAGATCTGCGCTCCCAATTGATAAATGCGGGCATCAAGCGGGTTCAACTTCATGGAAGTAGTAAGGCTAGAGAGTGATTCATCGTATTTGCCTGATGAGGCTTCGTAGGCCGCACGCATGTAATATCCTTCGGCATCGCCGGGTCGGCTGTCCAAGTAGGTATTCATGCAGGCAATGGCTTGGTCGAATTGACGCAAACCACCGTGAAATTCAGCTTTAGCAAACAGGGCCTTGGTGTATTCTGGAAAGAGTGTTAAGCTGGTTTCCATACAGGCAATGGCTGAATCCATTTTGCCAGAGTTGGCATAGGCCATGCCTTGGTAGAAATGGGTTTCGCTGTTTCGGGCGTCCAATTGGTGATAGGCCTTGAAATGTTCTATACCTTCAGCATAGCGGCCTCCCATAACGGCTTGAATTCCTTTGAGGTCCTCGCGGCTCTTTCGCTCTATCACCCAACCCATGGGTTTCCCATCTACTTCGGGGCTGTAAACGGTTCCCCAAACGGGCAATTCGTTATTCAATCGAGCTTCATCAAAATAAGCATTGTAAAAAATGGCGTAATCCCAATCTTTACCGGCACGATCATCGAACCGTGTGTAGCCCACATGGACATTGCTGTCGTGGCGCATATAATACTTGACTTGGTCCATGCCGTACGTCAGGACGGTGTATTTTTTCGTCGGATTCTTGCGGGCGACATTTTCCAAAAACCACTCGGAAGAGGGGCGCAAACTGGCCAAGTAATAATCCATTTCGTATTGACCGTAGGCGCCTTCTGTGCCTCCAACGGTTTCGTTGAAATACACATAGCTAAGGGGGTGGTTTTGAGCCACAAATGAAGCGGGAAGGCTGCAACCGATGAGGGCTAATCCAGGAATGGCAAAGGCGGCCCAACGGGCTTTGATGACTCTCTCCAAAGACCAAAACCCAATGACGGCCCCGGCAACAAATAGGGGAATGGTAAAGAGGATTTGTCGCAATCCGCCGTAGACCTGAGACTGATTGTAGAAAATGTAGGCAATGGGGAAAATAGCCGCAAACAGAATCAAACCTTGAACGGGTGAATTCTTCCACTTTCGAGCCCAGAAAACCAAAAACAAAGCAAAGCCAATCAAGCTTACTAAGGGCAAGGTAATGGCCACATACTGCATGAGATAGGTGCGGGGAAGCATGTTGGAATCGTAAATGGTTCCTGCAAACAACTGGCGAATGCTGCCCTGGTAATTGGTGAACGCCTCAAGAGCCTTGAACGGGTTGCTGAACGGCGCATCCCAGCCATAGGGCCAAGGGTAAATACCAATCAAATAGGAGAGTAGCGCGAATAAGCCTAGGCCATAAATCCATCGTAGGCCTCCCGTCCATTTTAGACGCAAAAATGCCCCCAATTCAATGCGTCTGATGTAGGCCAAGACCCCATACAAGCCAATTATGGCGATTGAAAGCAAGCCGCCAATACGAATGGAAATGCCCAAAGCGGTGAATAAAACTAGGCCTACCGCCGTTCCGGGTTTCACCCGTGGGTACTGCCTGAAGAATCGAACCGCGTAATACAAGGAGGCTACATAGCCCAAAGCAAAGGGAATGTCTTTGGGGTTGTTCAAGGCCTCTCCAAGCAAGCGAGGAGTGAAGAATAATAGCAAAAGACCTATCCAAGCGTATTTCCAGGATCCACCGGTAGCTTGGCGAATCAGCAAGGCTCCAAACAGCACGGTGAAAAAGCCAAATAGGGCATTCCACCAATGTCGAAACTCCATGATGTCATCGACCTTTAGGGCATGACCCAATAGGGTGGTAAAGGTGTCAAAACTAGATCCGTACAAGTGCATCAAGCGCTCGGGATCAACCAAAGTGGCTGTGCGTGCACCTTCTTGCGCAAAAGCTCTAGCCAAGCTGTTCATTTTTTGGCCCTTCAATGCCATGGTGTCAATGGGCATTTCCATTCCCACCTTATCCAGGAGGTAGTTAGCCGTTAATTTGGAATACTCGTATTGGGTAAATT
>JBJOHK010000056.1:0-20334 GCA_046047755.1 Bacteroidota bacterium
CCACCTTGGAATTGAGCAATTATCGATTCCCCAGTTTGGATTTATTGAAAGACTACGATCAGGGCAAGCAGGAAATTGACATGGCTGAAATAGCCAAAAGCAAAGATCTGATTACCACCACGCTGGAAAATTATAAAATTGGCATTTCTAGCATCAAAGCGAGTGTAGGCCCAACCGTGACTTTGTATGAGATTGTGCCGGCTCCTGGTGTTAAGATTTCCAAGATCAAGAACTTGGAAGATGACATCGCTTTGAGTTTGGCGGCTTTGGGGATTCGAATCATTGCGCCCATACCCGGTCGCGGTACCATAGGTATTGAAGTACCCAATCGCAATCCTGAAATGGTTCCCATGCGAACCGTCTTGGCGTCAAAGAAATTCCAAGAAAGCGATGCTGCCTTGCCAGTAGTGCTGGGTAAGACCATTTCCAATGAAATCTTTGTGGCCGATTTGGCCAAAATGCCCCACCTGTTGATGGCAGGTGCCACGGGTCAGGGTAAATCAGTGGGATTGAATGCTATTCTGGTTTCTCTCTTGTACAAAAAGCATCCAGCCTATGTGAAGTTTGTCTTGGTCGATCCAAAGAAGGTGGAATTGACTCTTTTCAACAAGATAGAGCGCCACTTCTTGGCGAAGTTGCCAGGAGATGGAGATGCCATTATAACGGATAATTCTAAGGTTATTAATACGCTGAATTCTCTCTGTGTAGAGATGGATGATCGTTACAAATTGTTGCAAGATGCTATGGTGCGCAACATCATTGAGTACAACGCCAAGTTCAAGGAACGGAAGTTGAACCCAGAAAACGGTCATAGGCATTTGCCCTATATTGTAGTAGTCATTGACGAGGTGGCCGACTTGATCATGACGGCCGGTAAAGAGGTAGAAACGCCCATTGCGCGATTGGCCCAGTTGGCTCGAGCCATTGGAATCCATTTGATTTTGGCCACTCAGCGCCCCTCTGTCAACGTCATAACCGGTATGATCAAGGCTAACTTCCCGGCCCGAATCGCGTTCCGTGTAACGTCTAAAATTGACTCCCGTACCATTTTGGATGCCAATGGTGCCGATCAATTGATCGGAAAGGGAGATATGCTCTACTCGGGTGGTAGTGATATGATTCGCTTGCAGTGTCCTTTCGTGGATACCCCTGAAGTAGAAAGAGTTTGTGAATTCATTGGGGAGCAAAGGGCCTATTCAACTGCCTATGTATTGCCGGAGGTAAAAGAAGAAGGGGGCAGTTTGAGCGGAGGAGGGAATTTTGATCCCGATGAGCGCGATTCCTTGTTCGCTGATGCCGCCCGTGTGGTGGTACAGAATCAAGTAGGTTCAACCAGTATGATTCAGCGCAAATTGAAAATTGGGTACAACCGTGCCGGTCGATTGATGGACCAGTTGGAAGATGCAGGAGTTGTCGGTGCTAACCAAGGTAGCAAGGCAAGAGAAGTATTGATTCCTGATGAAATGAGTTTAGAGCACTTTTTGGACAACTTGGACTAATTTTGAAACCGTTTGTCGACTAGGCTCCAAACGGAGCCGTAGACGTATAGATATTTGGAATACAATTGAAATGAGAACCCCCCTTTTGTTGGCCTTGGCCATTGGTGTAATTATGGCTTCCTGTGACTCGACAGGTTCAAAAGAAGAAAGCCCAGAGGCAGTTATCGCTGATACCCTTGCCCAGTCAGATGATTCGTTCATTGATAGCGCGGCTGAAGAGGCCAGTGCTGTTCAAGAATCATCGGTAGAGGAGTCGTCTTCTGCATCAACGGTTGGTTCTAGCAGCGATGCCAAATCAAGGGAAATACTCAAGCGAGTGTCCAAAGACTACCAAACCTATAAGACCATTTTTAGCAAATTCACCTTAATCACCAAAGCCTCGAATGGCCGCGAGTCAAAGTCTCGGGGGCAGATTTGGATGAAAGGGAAAAAATTCAAGCTGGATTACGGAGAGCAGGAGATTTACTGCAATGAGAATTTTGTTTGGACCTATGTAAAAGGGGATATTGAAGTCAGCAAAGACAGTTTCAAATACAAGAGCACCAGCATCTCGCCCAGCGATTTGTTCACCATTTACGACCGGGATTTCAAATCCATGCACGAGGGAGAAGTAAGCCGCTTGGGTCATACCTATGATGTAATACACATGGTGCCCAATCGCGCCAAGTCCTATTCATGGTCTTGGGTGCGCATAGAAGTTGATCAGGCCAACAATAAAGTGCAACGATTGATTCAACATAACAAAAACGGAACAGAAGTTATCATTGAGGTTGATCTCAAGACGTTTGCAACCAATCAGACCCTCGCTGATTCCTATTTTGAATGGAACAGTGCCGCACATGAAGATGTAGACGTCATTGATCTGACTCGATAAAAAAGGAGAGCAATAAAAAAGCCCCGAGCAATCGGGGCTTTTTTTATGCAGTGTGAATGAGGATTACCCGTTCAACACATCAAACATTTTTTGTCCAATTTCTGCTGGTGAATCGACAACGTGAATGCCACATTCGGCCATGATAGCCATCTTGGCAGCGGCTGTATCGTCTTTTCCACCTACAATAGCTCCAGCATGACCCATGCGGCGGCCTGGAGGTGCTGTTTGACCGGCGATGAATCCAACTACGGGCTTCGTTCCGTGTTCTTTGATCCAACGAGCCGCTTCGGCTTCCATGCCCCCTCCGATTTCGCCAATCATGACAATGCCATGGGTGTCGGGGTCGTTCATGAACATTTCAACGGCCTCTTTGGTGGTCGTTCCAATGATGGGGTCTCCGCCGATTCCAATCGCTGTGCTTTGGCCCAATCCCAATTTGGTCAATTGGTCAACGGCTTCATAGGTCAGGGTACCGGATTTGGAAACCACACCGATATGTCCCTTTTTGAAGATAAAGCCGGGCATGATGCCAATTTTTGCTTCACCGGGAGTAATGATACCAGGGCAGTTCGGGCCAATCAAGGTGCAATCTTTGTCACTCAGGTAAGCTTTCACCATCACCATGTCTTTGGTGGGGATTCCTTCGGTAATACAAACGATCACCTTGATTCCTGCATCAGCTGCCTCCATGATGGCGTCAGCGGCAAATGCGGGAGGAACAAAAATGATACTTACATTGGCGCCTGTGCCTTTCACCGCTTCTTGAACGGTATTAAAAACGGGGCGATCCAAGTGCAAGCTGCCGCCTTTACCTGGGGTTACACCTCCGACAACGTTGGTGCCGTATTCGATCATTTGGGTGGCATGAAAGGTTCCCTCGTTACCGGTGAAACCTTGTACCACAATCTTGGAATCTTTATTGACGAGAATGCTCATGAGATTGAAGTGCCGCAAAAATACGGCACAAGGGCTAAAATGCCTTACGGGATTTAGCGATTGATTGCGGCCAACAAATCGGGGTCGTTGGGGCTGATGTTTGAAGGATAATAAGCCATCATTTGGCCATTTTCATCCAAGAGAAACTTGTTGAAGTTCCAGCTCACGCTGGCATCCAAAGCGCCATTCTGGCTTTTGTTGCACAGCCACTTATACAGGGGATGTTGTTGCTCACCCTTGACATCAATTTTCTCGGTCATGGGAAAACTCACTTGGAATCGGCTGCTGCAAAAACTAGCAATTTGTTCCGCGCTTCCAGGCTCTTGGCCCCCGAACTGGTTACAGGGGCAGCCCAATACTACCAATTGTTCTTTGTTGGCTTCATACAAGGCTTGCAGGCCTTCGTATTGCGGGGTGTATCCGCATTCGCTGGCGGTGTTGACAATCAAGATTTTTTTGCCTTTAAAGGCTGACAAATCCATAGGGCTGCCGTCTAAGGCATTGATGGAAATGTCGAATACGGAGGAGCTAGGGGTTTGGGTCATATTGGGGTTGGCCATTTTGGGTTTTCCAAAAAAACAGGAACTCATTAAGGTTCCAATTCCGAGAATTAGAGCAGTCAAGCGCATACGGTTAAAACAAAATTAAGTGCATTCAGTTTTGTAACTTCGTTACCATGCAGAAAGCCGCGTTGCTGAGTTTGTGTGCCATAGCACTTTTTGTTTCTTGTGAGGAAGAACCGCCATACATCAAGTTTACCGAAAAGCCTCTGCTTGATACGGTTTACATGTCTGCCGCTCCTAGCCCACAGGCCAAGACGGCCCTGGTTATTGATGTTACGGGTGTTCGCTGCAACAACTGCCCTAGGGCCGCCAAAGTAGCCAAAGACTTGGTCAATCAATACGCAGGTCAAGTGGAAGCAGTGGCCTTGTACGCCAGCTCACCCGCTTCTTTGACGCGACCTTGGCCTGGATTTGATACCTTGTCAAACAACGACGCTACCCAAATCATCAATTCATTGGGTTCGGTCATTTCCTTGCCTATTGGTAGTGTGAATTACGCTACAGACGGTTCGGGAAATCGATTGGTAAGTTCTACTTCTTGGCCCCTGATGGTACAAGATGAATTGGCCAAGCCCTCCATCTGGAATTTAGAATTGCGCACAGAATGGCAAGCCGATGAAGATCGGGGGCGATTGGAAATTAAAGCTACGGCCAATACAGACCTCAACAGCAATTACAGCTGGGTCGTGGGTATATTGGAGAGTCATATCATTGGCAAACAATCAGATGTCGATGCTCCCGGCGGATACACCGATGAATACGAACATGACCATGTTCTGCGCGCTGTCCAAGGTTCAGCCTTAGGGGATGCCATGACCATACCGGCAGGCTTAAATCCGGTAGCGGGTATTACGGTAGAGAAGCACATGTACGTGCCTCGTCGATACAATTGGAAAGCCGAAAATTTGAGTGCCTTGGTTTGGATCATTGACAATAGTTCAGGGAACATTGTGCAAGTAGCCCACGCTGATTTTCAGTAAGCATGAACTGGGACAAGGCCATACAGCCGTTCTTGCAATACCTGTTGTTGGAACGCTCCTTGGCAACCCATTCTATAGAAGCTTATCATAGAGACATTCAAAAACTGCAATCATGGGCAGAGCCCCGATCTATCGGGCCCATGCAAATCAAGCAGGCTGATTTGGAAACGTTTGTTGCCGGTTTGTCTCAACTGGGGTTTGAAGCCAGCAGCCAAGCTCGTGTCGTGTCAGGCCTTCGATCTTTTTACAAATTCTGGGTAATGGAAGAGGCCCTTGCCGAAAGTCCAGCTGATTTTGTAGAGCCGCCGAAAATTGGCCGTAAACTTCCAGTGGTATTGTCTCCTGATGAGATTGATGCCATGATTGCCTGTATTGACCGCAGCAAAGAGGAGGGTGAGCGCGATGTGGCGATGTTGGAAACCTTATACAGCTGTGGATTGCGCGTGTCAGAACTCGTACAACTGAGAAGTACTCAGGTATATAAAGAGGAAGGCTATGTTCAAGTAATTGGCAAAGGCAACAAAGAGCGGTTGGTGCCTATCGGAGCAAGAGCACTTAAACACATAGCCCTGTATTACGACAGCGTTAGGCGTCACATGAACATTCAAGATGCCCATCGCGATGTGCTTTTTCTCAACCGTAGAGGAGCTGCCTTGTCTAGGCAATCGGTATTTCTGTTGATCAAGCGATGTGCACAGATGGCGGGAATACAGAAGATCATATCTCCGCATACCTTCAGGCACAGTTTTGCTACACATTTAGTGGAGGCCGGCGCCGACCTGAGGGCTGTACAGGAAATGCTTGGTCATGAGTCTATCACCACTACAGAGATTTACACCCACCTTGATCGGAGTTTTTTATCCGAAACTTTGTTGAAATACCACCCTCGTTCAGGGGCCTAGAGATCTTATTGGTTGTTGAACCAAGCGGTCCAGGTTTTTTTCCCTTGCAGGAAATACCCGAATACCAAACTGGCGTTTAAGGTTCCTTTGAGTTGGTGTACTGGAACGGGGTTTGTGCTTCTCTTAAATTGTTGCTTGCTCTTGTCGAAATCTCGGTGAGCTTTGATGATTTGGGCTATCAATTGGGGTTTGCCCTGCAACAAAAACAAGAAGGCGGCAAGGCCATCCATCAATTTGCGCTGAATGATGCGCTTGTCGGCCAATTCCCTTGGAAGGTTCTTGTACAACATGAGCAAGTTGTTGCGAAAATTTAAGTATGTCTTTCGAGGGCTTTGGTTGGCTAAGGTTCCTCCACCCATATGATAGACCGTACTATCGGCACAGGACCAAATGCTGTAACCTTTGAGTTGCAAGCGCCAGCACAAGTCAATTTCTTCGAAGTGAGCAAAGAAGGCTTCGTCTAGGCCTCCGGCTTCCAGCCAAGCTTGCCGTTTGACGAATAAAGCCGCACCGGTTGCCCAAAAAACGGGCTGTGATTGGCTGTATTGCCCTTCGTTTTTTTCGACTTTTCCAAAGATTCTGCCTCGGCAAAATGGGTATCCGAAGCGATCCATATACCCACCAGCGGCACCCGCATATTCGAACTTGTCACGTTGATAGTAGTCGAGGATATGGGGTTGAGCCGCCCCGAATTGTGGGCTGCTTTCAGCCAGCCGCAATAAAGGGTCCAGCCAATTGGGACCGGGTTCGGCGTCGCTGTTGAGCAAAACGAAATAATCGGCATCCAATTGGGCCAAGGCTTGGTTGTAGCCCCCGGCATAACCTGCATTTTCAGGCAGTTCAATCAGATGGATCTCAGGGTGATGCTGGCGTACGTATTCGGCACTGTCGTCGCTACTGTGGTTGTCAACCAGTACCACTCGAGCTCCAGGAATCTGTGATTCTCGCAGCACCACAGGTAAACATTGGGCCAGCAAATCACGCGTATTGTAGTTCAATACCACGATATCAATGCGGGCCGTTTTGCTCATGATTTAAAAGGTTTGAAGATGAATTGGGTATGCTCGCCGTTCACCCAGAATAGGCATAGGTTCGTAGCTGGATCTCCCCAAGCTTTTATAAAGGCTTCTTTGCGGTCTTCGCTCAGTAAACCCAATTCCATGAATCGTTCGAGCGTCGTGGCATTTAGGGAATAGGGGAAATCAAATTCGGTTCTATCCACCAAGCAATCGCCCACAGATTTAACCTCTTGATGCGCCACAAATAGAGGGTATTGGCTGAATCCGGCAGCCCGAATATCGTCGCTGACTTCGCGGAGCATATCGTTTAACTCGTTGATTTCAGCTTCTAAGGCTTTGAGTGATTGCTCTACTTGTGGGTTCATGGTTGCTTGATGAACGATTGGGTGTAGGTTTTGCTGGCCCCTGAGGCACGAATGAAATAGGTTCCAGAAGGCAGGTTCTCAATGTTTACTCTGTGGGTCCCGGTTGTCCAGGTACCTTGTAAGACCTGTTGGCCTTGCGTGTTGAATACCGCGTATTTCAAAGTTTCAACGGCCTGAATTTGAATCTGTGATTGCGCCGGATTTGGGTAAAGGTTCAACGCAAGATTTTCGCTTATTGGGGGATTGGCATTCACTTCAGGCTTGAGCTTGATGGCCCACATTCCACGGCCGTGAGTAAACAAAAACAAGGTTCGATCAGAGGCGCGCATTTTAATTTGATGCACAGCCACTGAGGGGATGCCGTAGTGCTTTTCCCAAGTTTTTCCGCCGTCGAGGGTGTAATAGAACCCATAATCGGTAGCGGCAAAAATGCGATTTTCTGGATCGTTGGGGTCGCAAGCCACATGGTTAACGGGAAGGCCGGCGGGCAGTCCTGATGACACCTCTTCCCATGTGGGTGTGTTGTCCAGATTGCGGCCTCTCCAAATGCGGGGTTGAGTGCTGTAATTCGATAGGGCGATATAACAGCTATTGGGGTCATGAGAATATAAACATATTCCCTTTATAACATCATTAGTCACCGCACTTGGTATACTATTGTTCAAGGAAACTTCAGTTCCAGGAGTGGCCGATAAAGCACTGTCAATGCGGTATAATTGGGCCGCGGTTCCACCAAAGTATACAATGGGGTTTTGGCTATAGGAAATGGCTATCGCTTTAATTCCCGTACGAATCTTGGACAGTTGGACCCAAGATGTTCCCATGTCAGTACTTTGGTACAAGTAGCGGTTGGTGCGGTAGTACAACTGACCTTGGTCGAAATCGCTAAGCTCATACAAATTGATAAAATCAACGCCGTCACTGGCAAATCGACTATCGTTGATACCCACTGTTTGCTGCCAGCTAGGAGGGCTTAAAGGATTGAAGTTGGGCACTCGGCGAATGCCTTCATTTTGGGTAGATAGGTAGGCTACCGATCCGTCTTGTTGACCAATATGGCAATAGGCTCCATCGGCTCCGTAAAATTTGCGGGACACCAATCGGCCTGTTGAAACATGGGTGCCATTATCTTGAGCCCCAGCAATGGCCGTATAACCTTCGTATCCCATGCCACCACCATAGAATTGAGTTACCTGATAACCCGCATTCAAATTGGCTTGGACTTGGGTATTGCCCCAGCGGTAGCGGAAAACTCCACCATCATTTCCGATGAGGTAATCGTTGTTGTTTATAGCGTAAAAGGAATGGTGATCAGCATGGCCCGTTTGTTTCATGATCCAAGTTTGACCCCCATCGCGGGTTTCGGTAATGTTTACCCCACCCACCACTACAGAGTTGCTATCAGTGGGGTGGACACCAAGCATTACGCAATAGGCTTGGTAGCCAGCACCCATATCAGTTGGAGTGCGTTGGGCGGTCCAATTGGCTCCGCCATCGCTGCTTTTGAAAAAGCCAGCTGGAGGATCTGAAAATCCAAAGCCTTCAAAGACAGCATACACCACATTGGGGTAAGCGGCGCAGTATCCCATTTGGATGCGGCGATAAGTTCCCGCAACAGGCATATTGGCAAAATCGGCTTTGACGAAGCTACCGGGAGCGCCGTTTTCATCGCTGTAGTAGACCTGGTTGGATTGCATGCTTAGGATCACTCGACCGCTGGGCAAGCAAATGACATTGTTGACTTGTTTATTGCCTCCATTGAAAGCCGTTTCCCAAGATTCTCCTCCGTCTGTGCTGCGAAGCAAACCTTGAGTATGACTCCCTACAAATAGGGTAAGGCTGTCAGTATGGGAATGAGCGATATCCCAGATGTCGGAAAATCCCGCTTTTCCTACCGTGCTGCTCATCTGGGTGAATGATTTCCCCCCATCGCTGCTTTTAAAAACACCATCTCCATCAACATCGGCACTATTGGCTCTGCTTTCGCCAGTGCCGTAATATACCAACGACGGGTTTTTAGGATTGTGAGTGAGGCAGCTGGCCATCAGATTCACCTCGTGGTCGTTTAGGGGAGTCCAATTGTTTCCAGCATCTTCACTTCGCCAAATCCCTCCCGAAATGGCAGCGGCTAAAAATACTTTTGGATTGGTAGGATCGACCCACATGGAGCGGGTTCTTCCACCCACATCTCGGGGTCCTAATTCCAATAGGGTGTCAAAAAATCCAGCCCGATTTCTCACATTCATGGATCTATCGGCTTTAGCCCATGCGCTGCGCATGAAACTGGGCCATGTTCCATCAGCGCTTCTCTTTTCTTCCAACCACTGCTGCTGGTATCCAGGGTGTTCACCGTATGTAGAATTTACTGATTCAGGAAAAAAAAGTGATCCCAATACGGGAGCCATAAACAGCACAATGAGAAACGCAAAAGGGGCAGATTTTTTCAAAATGGGCATCTTACAAATTTACCCGATTTCAACTGGTTTTTGCGTAACATTGATGTCATGAACAAGGTGCTTAGAACCCTATTGTACACCGCAGCCATATTAGGCTTGTTGATTTTTTTGATGTGGTTGTCTCCCTACCGTTACTTGATCAAGGGTATTGAGCTAACCTATTTGCGTGGTCAAACCACCTCGCATTACTTGGATTGGAAGGATTTTGATACCCGTGAGATAGCCAATGATCCAAGTGCCGTTAGGCCTTTTGCTTTGGCCAATGATCGATTTGAGCAGCCCATTAGCGAGGAATTGCAAGCCATGTTGGAAAGCACGAACAGCGGCTCCTATTTGGTGGTTCTTCGAGATACAATAGTCATGGAGCGCTATTTCGATCCCTATGGAGAAGAAGAAAAAGCCAACTCCTTCTCAATGGCTAAAACCATTACGGCCATGTTAGTGCAAATGGCCATTCAGCAAGGAAAAATTCCCTCTTGGGACGAGCCAGTGCGCACCTATCTTCCTTGGGTAGGGGAGTTGGCAGGTCAAAAAAATTCCGAATATGAAGCGAATGCCCAAGCCTTGACCTTGCGTCATTTGATTACCATGACGGCAGGTTTGGAGTGGGATGAGAGTTATACGGCCCCTATGGGTATCACGGCGCGTGCTTATTATGGATCGGACATCGAGGCCACCATGCGTGAAATTGCGGTTGTTCGTAAACCCGGCACCCATTTCGAATACCAAAGTGGAGCCACTCAATTGGTGGGTTTGGCCTTGAGTCAAGCTGTGGGTGAATCGCTTTCGGCCTTTGCTTCAAGAGAACTGTGGTCGAAAATTGGAGCCGAAGCTCCGGCTCTTTGGCAACTGGATCGAGAAAATGGTAAGGAGTTGAATTACTGTTGTTTTGACGCCCGTTCACGCGATTTTGCCAAATTGGGCCGATTGGTATTGAACCACGGTGAAGGCTTGGTTGATTCTGCATTTTTGGCCATGGCACAAATTCCCTTAGATGAGTTGAAAATGCCAGGATTGGGCGGTGAAATGACCCATAAATACGGCCATTCTTTCTGGTTGTTTGACTTGGAAGAAGGGGGTAAAACCTACAAGTTGTCTTGCTTTCAAGGTCACCTAGGACAGTTCATCATTTGCATTCCTGAGCTGGAAATGATTGTGGTTCGAAACGGCAATGGGTTTCAAAGAGACCCGGGCAACATGCACGCTTGCGCGCAGCTTTACACCCGAGAGGCTATTCGACGATTTGCCGCCCATTAAGGTTGCTGTTGGGATTCCCAGCTTGGGCTGGTAAGTTGCAGAATTTGCAATAATTCGCGCAGTGTTTTTTCGCAATTTGTGCGAATTCGATATACGGTGCCCAACTCGCTTGGGATTTCTGACCATACCAAATCTGGATGTTCCTTGACCTCAGGTCGTTTATCCAATTCTAAATCCAAGAGCAGAATTTCGTCGCAGCTTTTGTCCAATAAAGGCTGAAGTTCAAAAAGGCGGCGTTCGTAAACAGGTCGAAACGATGGGGGCAAGTCTTCTGCCAATCCAAAGCCTTGAGAGCCGGCTTCAATGACCCAATGATTGCCGACAATGATGCAATCAGATGATTCACTTGCCGTCAATATTTCCCTAGCGTGTTCTTCAAATGTGGCTCTGTGATACACCATCACAGGGCAGTACACATTGCCGAAATGACGTATACTACTGAAATGCCAAAGTCCAAAAGCATAAGCCGCACTTAGCAGCAGCCATACGGGGTGGAACCCCGATTGTTTCTCAGATTTACCCAAGGCCAAGGCAAAGGCTAGCGCTAGAGGTATGGCCAAGAAAAAGCGGCCATAGGAGTAAAAGATGTTGGCTGTGCCATCAGCCAATTTGGCCGAGCCCATGGAAAAGAGAACCACGACCAGAAGAAGAATTCCCACTTTTTGAGCCTGAAACCGAACCAATAGCCAGGTCAATAAGCCCACACTCACTGCTAGCCCCACCCATCCGGGAAACCAAAGCAAGTGCTGCAAACGCAAGGGTAAAGCACGGAGATTCACCAGGGCCGTCGACCAATTCCAACTGAGATTGGGATTGCCGTGAACCCAGAGGGGTGCCAATTCTAAACTCCAGGACTGTAGGGCCCAGAATAGGCCAGCGGCTGGAATGATTCCTAAGGTCAAAGGCCATAGATCACGAGGCTTGAGTGTTTGCAGTATGAGAGGCAATGCGGCCGCTAACAAGAGTACGGAATTGGGATTGGCCAATAAGGCGGCACAGGAAAGAAAAGCCAAAATGGACCATCTCCACCTTGTGCCCTTAACAAAGGCAAATAAACCCATAGAGGCTAGGGCAATGCCTTGTACAAAACCACGAGGCATCAAACTGATTTGGGTATAAGAAATGGGCCACAAAAAGGAGCTTAACAATATCCAAGCTCTATGTTGAGAATGGGTCGGAATTTGGGAAAACAGAATCCAAGGCAGGGCTGACAATGCGGCGGTGACCAAGGGTAAGGCCCATAAGGGATTCAGGCCCAGTTGAATCAAAGGGGAGGCGAGTAAGGCTTCGATAGATAGGTTATATCCCTGCCCGTAGAAATAGGGTGAGTAAAACAGACCTCGGCTGAAATCTTCGGCTTGTTGAGCCAATACACACTGATCAGAATCAATGTAATTGCCGTTGAAGTAGGCAAAGGCAAAGACGCGAAAGGCGATAAAAACACCAAGCGCCCAGCCGTAAGGCTGGGCGCTCATAGAGGCTCGTATAGTGGAAATGAGGGTTTTCATTCCCTGGCTCATGGCCTTAGGCTACACCTTTGCGAATGATGTTCAGAGCACCACCGGCTTTGAACCATTCGATTTGCTGCTCATTGTAGCTGTGGTTCACCGTAATGGTATCGCTGCTGCCATCTTCATGGTTCAACACCAAACTCAATGATTTTCCAGGGGCAAATTCAGTCAAGCCCAAGATGTCAATGTTGTCATTTTCTTGAATCTTGTCGTAATCTGCCTTGTTATCAAAGGTCAAGGCCAACATGCCTTGTTTTTTAAGGTTTGTCTCGTGGATACGGGCGAAGCTCTTCACCAGTACAGCACGAACGCCCAAGTGGCGTGGTTCCATAGCAGCGTGTTCGCGGCTTGAACCTTCCCCGTAGTTTTCATCGCCCACCACCAAAGAACCGATTCCGGCTGCTTTGTAGGCGCGTTGGGTATGGGGAACAGGACCGTATTGGCCGGTCAACTGGTTTTTTACCTCGTTCGGTTTCTCGTTGAAGAAGTTGATGGCACCAATAAGCAAGTTGTCGCTGATGTTATCCAAGTGACCGCGGAATTTCAACCAAGGTCCAGCCATGGAAATGTGGTCGGTTGTACACTTGCCTTTGGCCTTGATCAATAGCTTCAAACCGTGCAAATCGCTGCCCTCCCAAGCTTGGAAAGGATCCAACAATTGCAAACGCTTGGAGTCAGGTGCTACATCAACAGAAACGCCTGATCCGTCAGCAGCGGGAGCCACATAGCCTGGATCTTCGGCATCAAAGCCTTTGCTTGGAAGTTCATCACCTGAAGGAGCGTCCAACATGACAGATTCTCCCTTTTCGTTGATCAAGGTATCGGTCAAGGGGTTGAAGGTCAGATCTCCGGCGATGGCCAAAGCGGTAACCAATTCGGGCGAACCCACAAAAGCATATGTATTGGGGTTTCCGTCAGCGCGCTTGGCGAAGTTGCGGTTGAAAGAGTGAACAATGGTATTCTTCTCTTGTTTGTCAGCACCAGCACGGTTCCACATTCCGATGCAGGGACCACAAGCGTTGGCAAATACTTTGGCCCCAATTTGGTCAAAGGTTTCCAAGAACCCGTCGCGCTCAATGGTATAGCGAACCACTTCTGAGCCAGGGGTGATGGTGAATTCTGCTTTGGTTTTCAAGTTTTTGGCGGCTACCTGCTGAGCCAAACTTTCGGCACGGCTGATGTCTTCGTAAGAGGAGTTGGTGCAAGAACCAATCAAACCTACTTCTACTTTGGTGGGCCAACCGTTTGCGGCAGCGACTTCTTTCATTTTGGAAATAGGAGTAGCCAAGTCTGGAGTGAAGGGGCCATTCAAATGGGGTTCCAATTCGTCCAAATTGATTTCGATGACTTGGTCAAAGTACTGTTCGGGATTGGCATAAACTTCGGCGTCGCCATTCAAATGCTCGCGAATACCATTGGCCAAATCAGCCACTTCGGCACGGCCAGTGGCGCGCAAGTAGCGCTCCATAGATTCATCGTAACCGAAGGTAGAGGTGGTAGCTCCGATTTCAGCGCCCATGTTGCAGATGGTTCCTTTACCCGTACAGCTCAATGCATTGGCACCTTCTCCGAAGTATTCTACGATGCAACCTGTTCCACCTTTTACGGTCAGGATGCCCGCTACTTTCAATATGATGTCTTTGGGAGCCGCCCATCCGCTGAGTTTACCCGTCAGTTTCACACCGATCAATTTGGGCCATTTGAGCTCCCAAGGCAATCCAGCCATCACGTCACAGGCATCAGCACCGCCGACACCGATGGCCACCATTCCCAAACCGCCGGCATTCACCGTGTGGCTGTCGGTTCCGATCATCATGCCCCCAGGGAATGCATAGTTTTCCAACACAACCTGGTGAATGATGCCTGCACCGGGCTTCCAAAAACCGATGCCGTATTTGTTAGAGACAGAAGCTAAGAAATTGTATACTTCCTTGCTCTCTTCGTTGGCAATAGCCAAATCTTTATCAGCGCCAACTTGTGCCGTGATCAGGTGATCGCAATGCACGGTAGAAGGAACGGCCACTTTGGGGCGACCTGCTTGCATGAATTGCAACAAAGCCATTTGTGCGGTAGCGTCTTGCATGGCCACACGATCGGGTGCAAAATCTACGTAATCGTTGCCGCGTTGGTAAGCAGCACCTACGGGATTCTCCCACAAGTGGTTGTAGAGGATTTTTTCCGTCAAGGTCAAGGGGCGGCCCAACAATTGGCGGGCGGCTTGAACGCGCTCCGGCATGCGGGCGTATACGTTTTGGATTAAGTCTAAATCAAAGGCCATGTCTCTATTTTCCAATTTGCTAGGGCAAATTTCGGGTTTTTTCCCCGCATTCTGTGGCCCTTTCTGCATCTTTGTGTCATGGGCGAAGGTCGCATCATATTGGGCATTGATCCGGGAACCAACTTGTTGGGTTACGGCATCATTCGGGCCGATGGCAAAAAAGCCGAATTGCTAACCCTAGGCGTACTGCGTTTGGGCAAAATTGAAGACCACGGCCAGAAACTCTTTCACATTTTTGAGCGCATCGTGCAATTGGTGGAAGGCTTTGAGGTGACGGAAGTAGCCATTGAGGCGCCGTTTTACGGCAAAAACGTTCAATCTATGCTGAAATTGGGTCGAGCCCAGGGAGTGGCCATTGCCGCCGCCATTTCCAAGCAACTACCGGTTTATGAATACGTGCCTCGCAAAATCAAACAGTCAATTGCAGGCAATGGTAACGCCTCCAAAGAACAGGTTTTGGCTATGTTAACGGCTGAATTCAAATTTGAACAAAGGCCTGAGACCTTAGACGCCTCCGACGGATTGGCCGCAGCCCTTTGTCACTTGTATCAATTCAGTCCCCGCAAGTTTGGAGAGAATAAAAGTGGGCAAGCTACGGGCAGTGCTCGCGGCAAATCTAAGGGTTCATCATGGGCTCAATTTCTCAAAGACAACCCAGATAAGTGGGGTTAGTAAACCCAGATTCGAGTCTTTTGCCCCTTCTCGTTGATCAGGATGTACCAGCCGCTTAATACAGGCATGCAGACGCGGCCTTCGGCCGCTACAGCCCTGCTCACCAACCGCCCTTGAGCATCAAAAAAAGACAGCTGTTCTCCCTGAGCAAAAGGCCCATAGAGCCAGTCGCCCGCAGCCGCAGGCTGCGGGTATAAGGCCCCTGTAGGGGCTTGCGAATTCAGGCCAGCGCTGTTTTCAAGCGCGTTGAGGTATGTCCAAATGCGGTCGCAAAACACGTTTGGTACTTGATCGATTCCGGAGCCGTTCCATCGATCGCCAATGCGAACCCAAACGCGATTCTGGGAGGGGATGACACAGATGATTTGGCCGTTTTTACCCATAGCGGCATAGGCATCGCTGGGGGCAGAAGGGAGCAGTGTGCCCGGGATTCGAAGGCTGCTTCCGGGCAGCATGTAGGCCGATTGGCCGTTGAGCCAAGTCAAATACCCATAACTAGGGTTAAGGTTTTGGCTCGAATGTGACATGTTGTATAGGAATTGTGTGTCGGTTAAAACAGGGTTGCCGTTCCACCATCCTTTGGCCAATAACAGCAATCCAAAGCGACCCATGCTCCGCATTTTTGAGAAGAACACGTTATTGTCTCCCACGGGTATGAATAAGCCGCTAATGCCGGTTTTGTAAGAAATCTGCTGAGAAACAAAGCCATTGAGGGTTTGGCCAGTGGCGTTTTCTATGATTCCATCCATCAAGGTGTATGGAGCATTGTGATAGTACCACTGTTTACCGGCTGGTGATTTGTATTGGAGGCAAGAAGGATCGGTGCAATCCGGATTGGGTACCCCGTAATCCAAACCGGTGGTCATGGTGATGTGGTGCCAAACGCGCACACTATCTTCTTGTTGGACGCTCATGGAGCTCCAGCCTGTTCCCAGGTAAGTATGACTGGGTGCTTGTAGGTCTAATAAACCTTTTTGAGAGGCAATTCCCGCGGCAAAAGCCGTAAGGGTTTTACCCGCTGAAGCCCAATACCAAGTGCTGTCTTGGGTGAAGGTGCCGAAGTATTTTTCCAAGACAATTTTACCGTCTTGCAAGAGGAGGAATCCCTTGCTATTATTGGCCTCTAAGTAGGCGTATAAGCTATCGATTCGCTCGTTGGAATAACCTAAGGTACTGGCCGAAGTTTGGTCCCAGGTGTTGCCCACCAGGGGAGGAAAGTATAGATTCTGACCAAAGGCAGATTGGAAAAACCCGATCAACCCTGCCAAGCAGGCTATGCGTTTCATTACATTCTTTGGACGGCCTCAATGCCCAAAAGGTTTAATGCATGGCGCAATGCATTTGCCGTCATGCTGGCCATTTTCAAGCGGCGCTTCATTAAAGCAGCATTGGGTTCTTTCAAGAAACTGTGCTCGTTGTAAACACGGTTGAAGGCCTTGGCCAAATCCAACAGAAATTGAGCCACCAAGGCTGGGGAGTATTGCAGGCAAGCTTGGTTGACCGTGTCGGGGTATTGAGCTAAGGTTTTCAGAAGATTAATTTCTGTTTCGCTCATCGCCTCTTCGGTTTCGGCAGCTGAGTTCCAATCGCTGGGCGCCGAGCGCAAAATGCTGCGAATACGGGCATGGCTGTATTGAACAAATGGCCCTGTATCGCCTTGAAAATCGATGCTTTCAGCGGGATTGAACAGCATGCGTTTCTTGGGGTCTACTTTGAGAATGAAAAACTTCAGGGCCGAAAGTGCTAAGGTTTCGTACAGTGCCTGGAGCTCGCTGTTTTCCAAACCTTCGGTTTTGCCCAATGCCTCTGTGGTCTCGCGTGCAGCATCAACCATTTCTTGAAGCAGGTCATCGGCATCGACTACTGTACCTTCTCGGCTTTTCATTTTGCCAGAAGGCAGGTCTACCATGCCATAAGAGGCGTGATACATACCCTTGGCGTAACGGCGGCCCAATCGCTCCATGATTAGGAACAAGACCTTGAAGTGGTAGTCTTGTTCGTTCCCAACTACATAGATGCTTCGGTCAACGCCAAATTCTTCATATTTGAGCTGAGCGGTACCGATGTCTTGGGTGATGTATACCGATGTTCCGTCGCCGCGTTGAACCAGCTTTTCATCCAAGCCAGCATCTCGCAAGTCGATCCAAACGCTGCCATCTTCTTTGCGGTAAAATACTCCCTTGTCAAGACCTTCTTGTACCAGGTCTTTTCCCAAGGTATAGGTGTCACTTTCGTAGTAAAACTTGTCGAATGATACGCCCATGCGCTTCCAAGTGGCATCAAACCCTTCGTACACCCAGCCGTTCATCGTTTTCCAAAGAGCCAAGGTTTCAGCATCTCCAGCTTCCCAATCGCGCAACATGCTTTGGCAAGCCAACATCAATTCTGATTGATTGCGCACCAATTCTTTGATGTCGTCTTTGATTTTGGCGATTTGTTTCTCTTCTTTGGCTTCCTGCAGTTTGGTCCAAGCTTGATTGTAGCGCGTTTGAACGGCCTCGTTATCATGTTGAAACTGGCCTTGCATGGCCCCATCAATAGCAGGGCCACTTTGTTCTCGCAAGGCGTTTTCAAACACAACGTAGTATTTGCCCACCAAATGGTCACCTTTCATGCCACTGCTCGCAGGGGTCTCCCCATTTCCGAAGCGCTGCCAAGCTAGCATGCTCTTGCAAATGTGAATGCCGCGATCGTTGATCAAATTGGCCATCACTACTTCGTGTCCATTTGCTTTGAACAGTTGGGCCAGGGAATAACCCAAAAAGTTATTGCGCATATGCCCCAAGTGCAGAGGCTTGTTGGTGTTGGGTGATGCATATTCGACCATCACCTTTTGGTCATTAGGATTTCCTTGTCCGAATTGCAAATTGTCCCATTCTTGATCCAAGAAGGAAGACCAATTTTGCGCGTTGATTACCAAATTCAAAAATCCTTTGATGACATTGAACGAGGAAACTAACGAACTCGCTTCAATCAGGGCTGTGCCAATTTCTTCGGCCGTAGCTTCAGGGCTTTTTCGAGAGGCTCGTACAAACGGAAAAACTACTAAGGTGAAATCGCCTTCGAATTCAGGTCGCGTTTGATCCAGTTTGGGAGCCTGATCCCACCCGTACAATTGCTTCAGTACGGATTGGATTTCCAAGCTCAGAGCACTCTCAATGTTCATGGGTTTGCAAAGGTAAGAATCTGATAGAGTTTTAAGGGATGGAATGGAAGGCGCAATGCTTGAAAGTTTAGCCATCATTCATGGTGATAGCCTGTGCCTTTTGCAATTTGAGAAGCTCGGTAGAGTTGCTCTATCAATACCAATCTGGCCAACTGGTGGGGAAAGACCCAGTCACTCATGCGCAGCAGTTTATGACGTTTGCGAGCGGCCTCAGTAAACCCATAGGCGCCTCCGATAGCAAAAATGATGCGACCCCTAGATTGGTCCAGCTCTTGTTCAAGCAATTGAGCAAAAGACGGGCTA
The DNA here is from genome assembly GCA_046047755.1 of Bacteroidota bacterium. GTDB lineage: Bacteria > Bacteroidota > Bacteroidia > NS11-12g > UBA955 > JALRLA01. The sequence continues at coordinate 18,782 of JBJOHK010000056.1, forward strand.
TCGCTGCGCATGCCTCGCTCATCTAACAAATACAAGGTGTCGCCCGGCTTGCACAATTTTTCAATGGAAGCCGTTTCTTTCTCTTGTTGGGTCTGAGGGTCGCTGACTTTTGCTGCAGGTAGCAGTACGAGTTCGCATTTGTATTTGCCGCTTAAGCGCTGTAAATAGGTCTGGCATAATGCCTCGACTTCGCGGTTGCGGTGGTTCTCGATGGCGACGACCAGAAGTCCCAATTAGTTCTCGTTGAGGATTTCCAAAATCTTGTCCAGCTGGGGCGTAAGCACAATTTCTGTGCGGCGGTTTTTGGCTCGGCCTTCAGGAGTAGTATTGTCAGCCACAGGTTGAGTATCCCCTCTTCCCACGGCCGCAATGTGTGCAGGATTCATGCCACCAGCAATCATGATGCGGGCAATAGAGGTGGCGCGTAGAACGCTCAAATCCAAATTGTCTTGGATGGTGGCGCTTTTCATGGGGATGTTGTCGGTGTGGCCTTCAACCGCCACTCGAACATCGGTTTGTGATTTGAGCGCTTGAGCAATTTGCATAATGGCTTCTTGGCCTTTGGGATCTACATCGATGCTGCCGCTTTTAAACAGAAGCTTTTCAGGCAAGATGACGTAAACCTTTCCATTGCGGAATTCAACGGCAATGCCCAGGTCAGAGAAACCGGCAAGCGCTGCGGTAATGGCTTCCTTCAAACGAGCAACGGCTTCTTCTTTGCGTCGCAATTCGGCTTCTAGCTCCTTTACACGATTGCTTACGGTCTCTAGCTCCATTCGCAATTTCTCCAAACGCATGCGCTCAGCTTCCGCTTTGGCCAGGGCATCGTTTAGCTCTAGTTCTTTGGCCTGTAGGGTTTTGTTTTTGGCTTCTAGCTCTGAGGCCAGGTTTCGACGCTGTTGGTCCAAACTGCTTCCCAAATTTTGGATATAGGCATTGTTTTCTTCCAACTTGTTTTCGCAAATCAGTATGCTGTCGTTCAAGGCAGAGACTCGCAATTCCAAGGCTGTGCGTTGAAACTGCAAATCTTCCAACACCCCGTTTAGGGCTTGATTCTGGTCATTGCAATCTTGGAGCTTTCCCGCTTGGGCTTTTTCCAAAGCGGCCATTTGATCCAAAACTTGTTGGTGTTCCTTTTTGCTCACGCAGGAGCTGCTCAGCAGCGCAGTTGCGGCTGCAATCCAAAGCCATTTCATCAAATACGAAACTACAGCGCGCCCTGCTGGGCGCGCCGCCTTTCTCTTCACATGTGCCGCGAAGTGGACACTATCCCCTTACCAATTGATCTTGTAATAGAACAAGGGCAACAGACCCAGCTGATAATCGGTTTTGATGTAAGGGGCTTCGTTGATGTACGAGTACTTCAGAATGTTTTGACGATTGGTGGCATTTACCAAGTCGATAGCGATTTCGTGAGATACTTTTTTGGCCTCGATTCGATAGGCAATTCGCACATCAAATCGACGGTAAGGATTGCCGAATCTCTCTGTATTTTTCAATGCATCTACTTCAATGAATTCTCTGGCATTCTGAGAAGCCAATGTATCCATGGG
>JBJOHK010000057.1:0-6704 GCA_046047755.1 Bacteroidota bacterium
GATCCCAAGAGGGGAGAATCAAACCCCCGCAAAGCCGGCTGCTGCGCAGCCGTTTTTCATGTTCTTCTGGCTGCGCTCAAGTATACTTGGCTTGCCCTTCGAACATAAAAAAAGCCCCGATTTTTCGGGGCTTTGCAGGGTTTTGCAGAGAGGAAGGGATTAGTTCGCTGCGCTCTCTGATCCCAAAAGGGGAGAATCAAACCCCTGCAAAGCCGGCTGCTGCGCAGCCGTTTTTCATGTTCTTCTGGCTGCGCTCAAGTATACTTGGCTTGCCCTTCGAACATAAAAAAAGCCCCGATTTTTCGGAGCTTTGCAGGGTTTTGCAGAGAGGAAGGGATTCGAACCCTCGATACGCTTTTGGCGTATACACACTTTCCAGGCGTGCTCCTTCAACCACTCGGACACCTCTCTGTGCGGGGTGCAAATTTAGGGGATTGAAACGAGAATTTACGCCTGAGCTTCGAGGAGTTTTGCTATGTCAAACTTGCTCATTTGCATGAAGGCATACATGGTTTTGGGTGCCGTTTCGGGATTGCTCATGAGCTTGCCCAATAGGCTAGGGACAACTTGCCAGGAAACGCCAAATTTATCCTTGAGCCAGCCGCAGCGACCGGGTTGTCCGTTCTCGCACAGGCGATCCCAAAAATGGTCGATTTCTTCTTGATTGTCGCAGGTAATGACCAGCGATATGCCTTCGTTAAAGCCATGGTCACCAGCCCCATTGAGGGCCATGTGCCGAGCCCCATTCAAATCGAAAACAACCGCCATGGGGTTGGCGTTTACGATACGAGAATTGGGGAAAATAGAGCAATAATAATCAGCCGCTTCACGGGCGTTGTCTTTTAACCAGAAGCAGGGGTATGGTGCTGTTGACATGGGTCAAAGATCGATGATTAGGGTCTGAAAATAATCTCGCCACGTCGAACTTTTCGTCGGTGACTTCGACGAAGTTGTCTGAGCTCATGCCTTTGCTTGGCCCGGACAAAAAAGAGGTACTGGCGGTGAAGGCGCTGGCGTTTTTCGCGGCGCAATTTTCGGGCTCGTGGACCAATGGCCGATTGTTCCCAAAGAGAAGCGCTTGAGTGGCGAGTGGAATGAGCAAGCGCAGGGTCGGGAATCAATAGAGTAATACCCAATAGAGCCAAGAAGAATTTGCATAAACTGCGGTTTTTCATGCGATGAATTTTTGCCAAAACTGCAAAAGAAATGCCAGAGTCAAGGTTCTGATTTAGTCTTGGGCGACCCTTTGCAGAGCCTGTGCCATAGAAGCCCAGGAAAAGCCTTTTTTCAATTCCCCTAAGTGCTGGCGAATATCAGCCAAAACGGAGGGCTTCATGATGGCTTCGATACTTTCGGCAATAGCGGCGGCATGTGGCTGGCATACCCAACCCGCTCTCTTGTGGGGTACCAATTCCGACAAACCGCCCACATCTGTGATGATCATGGGGGTCTGGAAATGGTAGGCAATTTGGCTTACACCACTTTGTGTGGCACTGCGGTAGGGTTGAACAACGCAGTCGCTTGCGCAGAAATAATGGCGCACATCGTCGTTCTCAATGAACTGCGTATGCAGCAATATGCTCTCTTCGAGTTTCTCTTTTTTGATGAAAGCTAAATAGGGTTCAGCCTCTTCGTAGAATTCACCGGCTACAATCAACTTCCAATTGGGGTGCTCATTAAGCAAGGACATGGCTTCTAACAAGAGATCCAATCCTTTGTAATGGCGAATAAAGCCAAAAAACAATAGATAGCGACTCGAAGGGTCTAAGCCTAAGGCAGCGCAGGCCTCCTCGCGGCTTTCTCCAGTCCCAAAGTTGTCGTAAAGGGGGTGTGGATGGTATTCGGCTTTGGCTACTTTTCGTGACAATGGGTAGTTTTCTAAGTCCTGAAGTACGCTTTTGCTCATGGCGACGGCCCCGTGTAAGGCGGGTAGAAACCAACGGCTGAAGGGCTTGTCGAAAAAGCGTTTTTCGTGGGGAATGATATTGTCGGTGATGGCGACTAAGCGACTGTGATTGTTTCCTCGAACCAGACGGGCGAAGGTGCCAAAACAGGGGCCAAAAAAGGGCATCCACCAACGAAATATGACCAAGTCAGGAGCTAAACGTCGGTAGCGCAAGCCCATTCGAATCCAGTTCAAAGGATTGATGGAATTCAGGCTAACCTCGATTTGCAGATCGCTGGGTTTAGGGTCGTTAGAATATTGTGTTTGACCGGGAAATAAGAACCCTGGATACTGAAGCGAAAAGGTGAGAATCTTTACTTCGTATTGCAAGGCGAGCTCCCGAGCAAGGCGTTCGTTGTAGGTGGCTAATCCGCCGCGAAGAGGGTGAGCCGGACCTACGATGACGGCCAGAGGTTTTTTGCTCACCGAAGAGCTCATGAGTCGGTGCGTTGGCGAATGTTGTATTGGTCCCTTTCAGGATTGCTGCGGCTTACCAATTCCCCCAAGAACCCAGCCAGAAACAATTGGGTGCCAATGACCATGGCAATTAAGCCAATGTAAAAGAGGGGGTTGTCGGTGACCAATCGAGCAGAGGTGTTTTGCCAAACATGCACCCATTTGTCAATCAAAATCCAGGCAGCCATGGCAAAACCGATTACAAAACTCAAAACTCCGTACAGGCCAAAAAAGTGCATGGGGCGTTTGCCGAACTTGGACATGAAGTACAAGCTCATCAGGTCAAGGAAGCCATTGATGAAGCGGTCCATGCCAAATTTGGTACTGCCGAATTTTCGGGCGCGGTGTTCAACCACTTTTTCGCCAATCTTCGGAAAGCCATTCCATTTGGCGATGACGGGTATGTAGCGGTGCATCTCACCGTAGACTTCGATGTTCTTAACAACTTCTTGGCGGTAAGCTTTGAGGCCGCAATTGAAATCGTGCAGTTCCAATTCACTCATTTTACGGGTCGCGTAATTGAATAATTTGGTGGGTATGGTCTTGGAAAGGGGGTCGTAGCGTTTCTTTTTCCACCCAGAAACGACATCAAATCCTTCTTCTCGAATCATGCGGCGCAGCTCTGGGATTTCATCAGGACTGTCTTGCAGATCGGCATCCATGGTGATTACCACCTCTCCTAAGGCTTCTTTGAAGCCCACGTTTAAGGCTGCGCTTTTGCCGTAGTTCTTACGCATTCGAATGCCTCGCACTCCGGGATCTTTCTGTGCCAGAGATTCTATGACTGCCCAGCTGTTGTCGGTTGAGCCGTCATCAAGCAAGAGAATTTCATAACTGAGCTTATTTTCGGCACAAACGCGCTGTATCCATGCGTGCAATTCAGGCAAGGATTCATCTTCGTTGAAAAGGGGTATGACGATCGAAATATCGGTCATGGTACAATGTTAACGGGAAAACCCGATGATTTCACGCACTTCGCGCAAGGTTTTTTGGGCGCTCAATCGCGCTTTTTCTGCTCCGTAAGCCGCTATTTCATCCAGTCGTTTGCTGTCGCCCAAGGTGGTCTGTATTCGATCACGCAAGGGGGCAATGAAGGTTTCCATGTCAGTAGCCAGCTGCTTTTTTAAATCGCCATAGCGAATGCTACCCACCTTGTGATCTTCCTCGAACGAGGCGATTACTTCAGGGGCGCAAACCAAATTCATGAGGTCAAATAGGTTTTGCACGGGTTGAGACTTAGGCGCTCCGGGTTCATTGCCGCTATCGCTGACAGCGCGCATGATTTTCTTGTTCAGGACGGAGGCTTCTTCGTCTAAATATATGCTGTCTGCTTCGCCGGCACTTTTGCTCATTTTGCCTCCGCCGGTTAGTCCAGGTACTTTGACCAATTCGGTGCCAAAGTTGAAGGCAGTGGGTTCAGGGAAGTATTCGACGTCGTACAAGCGGTTGAAACGATTGGCAAAAGTGCGTGCCATTTCCAAGTGTTGTTCTTGGTCTTTGCCTACGGGTACTTTTATGCCTCTGTGCAACAAGATGTCAGCAGCCATTAGTACGGGGTAGGTTAGCAATCCGGCGTTGATGTTGTTAGGCTGTGTGCGGGCCTTTTCTTTGAAAGAAGTAACGCGCTCCAACTCACCCAAATAGGCATTCATGTTTAAGAACAGATACAGTTCGGCCGTTTCGGGTACATCACTTTGAATGTAGACGGTGCATTTCTCAGGGTTTAATCCTAACGCAATGTATTCAGCCAATACACGTCGCACGCTTGATTTTAAATCGCCTGGGGTAGGGTGAGTGGTTAAAGAATGGTAGTCGGCGATGAAGAAATAGGCATTGGTTTCTTCTTGTAAGCGCAAAAAGTTCTTATAAGCCCCGAAGTAATTCCCTAAGTGCAATTTCCCTGTTGGGCGAATGCCGCTGACCACCGTTTCTTTCATGAACTACAAAAATAGGCAAATTGGACGGGTCTTGCGGTTGATGAAAACTCAAGTGTTGGTCATGAGCAAGGTGTGCTTGGCTCATGGCTACCTTTGCGCTATGCCACAGCGCCTTCAACTCGTGTTTAACCCAAAGCAAGCTGCCGATGAAGATTTGGTGCGCATGCAATTCTTGCACAAGGCTGGTTTACCCATGGGGGAGGTGCTGCGCATTAAGGAATCAATCGACTCGCGCAGCCGTCAACCTAAGGTGATTATCAGCGCCGACGTCTATGCCTCCCATGAAAAAGTGCAGAACGAAGAAGGATTTCGTCTGCAGAATGTGAGCGCGGCTCCCGAAGTGCACATCATTGGGGCTGGTCCCGCTGGCCTTTATGCTGCATTGGCTTTGATTGAGCAGGGTTTTAAGCCTGTGCTTTTGGAACGAGGCAAAGATGTCAAACGCCGCCGTCGTGATTTGGCGCAGCTCAACCGTACGGGAGAGGTCGACCCCAATAGCAATTATTGCTTCGGTGAAGGCGGTGCAGGAACATACAGCGATGGAAAATTGTACACCCGCAGCACCAAACGAGGCCCTGTTTCCAAGGTGCTTCGAAGCCTGATAGAACACGGGGCTCCCGAATCGATTCAGTGGTTGGCCCATCCGCACATTGGCACGAACAAGTTGCCGCAGTTGGTCGAAAGCCTTCGTGAAAGCATACTATCAGCTGGAGGAGAGGTGCTTTTCGATTCTCAAGTCGTGGACATGGAAGTAGAATTCGGCCAAGTGGTGTCTCTTTCCCTTTCTAATGCAGCAAAAATGCCCGTTAAGAAAGTTATTCTGGCTACTGGCCATTCGGCCCGCGATATTTTTGAATTACTTCATCGTAAAGGAATAGCCATTGAAGCCAAGCCCTTTGCTTTGGGTGTGCGTCTAGAGCACAGTCAAGAAACCATTGATCAAATACAATACAAATGCGATCTGCGTGGACCCTATCTGCCGCCAAGTTCCTACAGCCTAGTTGAACAAGTCAATGGCCGTGGCGTGTTTTCCTTCTGCATGTGCCCGGGTGGTATAATAGCTCCCGCGGCAACGGCCTCTGGGGAAGTGGTGGTCAACGGATGGAGCCCTAGCAAGCGCAATAACCCCTTTGCGAATTCGGGGTTTGTGGTCTCGGTTGATGAGAAGGATTTTACCCCCTTTGCGTCTGAGGGCCCATTGAGCGGCTTGGCCTATCAAGCCCAGGTTGAACGGGCTTGTTTTGAGTTAACGGGTTCGATTCAAGCTCCGGCTCAGCGTATTGAAGATTTCATTCAGCAGAAGCGAAGTGCAGATTTGCCACCCCATTCCTATATACCGGGTTTGCAATCGCATGATTTGAACCAGGTGCTTCCCTCAGCCATTCATGAACGCATTCGTGCGGCATTGGTTCAGCTGGGTCAGAAAATGCCCGCCTTTCGAACCAATCAAGCCATTCTTGTCGCCGTTGAAAGTCGCACATCTTCGCCAGTTCGCATTCCCCGCGATGCTGAAAAACTGAGCCATCCGGGCATAGAAAACTTTTATCCCTGTGGGGAAGGGGCGGGTTATGCGGGTGGCATCATGAGTGCCGCTTTGGATGGTATTCGCGTGGCGGGTGCTGTTAGCTCATCATCGAATTGAGTTTTTTTAGAATCCAGGTTCGCGGCGGCTATAGTTGCTATGTTTTTTAATAACTGAGTAGTTAAAACTATTCATTTTGATCGATTTATTAAACTTTTTTGCTCGAATAGAGTGATTAATTAGAGTTGTTTGTTGTTTAATTATTGGTGTTTTTAACTCGTGTAAAAAAACCTTAAAAAGATGCTGGAATGATTGATAAAGTTAGTGTTTCTGTGCGTTTGCTGTTCTATTATTGATTTTAATAAATACACCAAAAATCAAATATTCAGTTAAAGAATTAAAAAAAATTATCAGAACTAAACATTATCAATCAAACGATGAAAACACAATTACATCAAATTAAAAAATCAATGAGCCGACTGCTCGCCTTTGTTGGGGTGGGTTTGTTGTCAATGTCTTCGGCATGGGCTCAATTGAGTGGTAGTAGCTACACCATTAACAACGCTGCTGCCGCCAGTTCAACGAACTTTACCTCTTGGGCTTCTTTTGTGAGCACCTTGAATGCCAGTGGTGTCAGCGGCCCTGTTACCGTTACGGTTCAAACCAACGAAACGGTTAGCAGCCAAATCGCTTTTGGCGTCATTTCTGGTGCAAGTTCTACTAACACCATTAGCATCAATGGTAATGGCAAAACCTTGGGTGTGACCTGTAACTATGCCGCTGTATTGTTCAACGGTACCGATTACTTGAGCATCAAAGATTTGACCATCCAGCAAAACAGCAC
>JBJOHK010000058.1:0-11545 GCA_046047755.1 Bacteroidota bacterium
TGGATTGGGGGTGCATCAGGATGTGATGGCCTATACAGGAACCATCCAATTTAGGGCTTCTATGTACACGCCCTATCTCAATCCAGCGAATTGGTAATTAGGAGTCGTTGTGCTCTCGGCGAGTAGCGTCACCCCACAAATCTTCGATGCCGTAGAAGGCGCGTTTTTCTTCGCTGAAAACGTGAACAACCACGTTGATGTAATCCAGCAATACCCAATCGCTTTCTTGTTGACCTTCCCGATGAGCGGGTCGATCGCCTACTGTCTTGCGTACTACTTCTTCTACGCTATCGGCCAAGGCGTCAACCTGGCGATTAGAAGTGCCATGGGCTATTACAAAGAAATCGGCGAAGGAAGAACCTACACTGCGCAGATCTAGCGAAACGATCTTGTGTCCTTTTTTTTCTTGAAGGCCGGCCACTACTGCCGCTACCAATGAGTCACTTGAAACTTCGCTTTTCTTCGCCATTTGGGTCATCTTTGTTGCAAAGAACGCTATTTTGACGCAGTTTCAGGGCATAGATTGGGTAGGAGATTGGCTAGTGGCCAGTGTTGATTCTTGTGATTCGACCATGGTGGCCATCGAGCCCCTATTGGGAAAAACTCCTAAAGACCCCATTTTCTTGTATACCTACAATCAGCAGGCGGGCCGTGGTCAAATGGGACGCAAATGGGAAGAAGAACCAGGGAAATCATTAGCCCTTACCTTGGCCTATTCGCGTCAAGCTTTTTCTGTAGATACCGATTGGGTGAGGTTGAATAAGCAATTGTCGGCTTCGGCTCTCATGGCTTTGCAGCGGGTATGTCCTGAGCCGTTGTTACTGAAATGGCCCAATGATGTGTACCGAGGAACTGGAAAATTGGCGGGTATCTTACAGGAGCTGCGCTCGGATTATTTTTTGTTTGGCCTTGGAGTAAATCTATTCGAGCGAACGTGGCCTGAAGGGATTAAGGGGGCGGCTTTGTGGTCTTCTGATAAAGGATATGCCAGCGAGTTACTGGAGTGTTTGCAGCACCATATGGCTTTGCCACAGGTATTAGAGATGCCCGTTGAGAAATTTGACAAAGCTTTGATGTTCATAGGAGAAAAGGTGCAAATTCAATGGCCTACCGGGACTCAGCAGGAAGCTATTTTTATAGGTGTTGATGAGCGGGGTTCTGCCATTTTGGAGATGGAAGATCAACGAAAAGCCTATGCTCATGGGCAGGTTAGACTGTTGATGCCCGTGGTTTAATGTGACGGTGTGTTGACAAACTGCATGCAACTTATACGCTGAAATTCCGTCTAAATTCACAGAACACAATTATGCCCGAATTGACTCCCCCTGCTGTTCAACGTAGAACCAATACCACCCTGGATGCCTACACGGGTACGTTTGGTCGTTCAGAGGTTTTGCATTTGCTGCGAAGAACCTTGTTTGGTTTTGATTTTGCCCAAATCAAGTCGTTTGAATCTAAGACCCTGGAGCAGGCGGTTGACACTTTGTTGACAGCCCCTTCTGCAGCTCCAACCCCCCCGCTCAATAATTACAGCCTTCGCACAAATGACCCCAATGTCGCTTTTGGCGATACTTGGGTGAATGCTCCGTTTGATGTCAATTTTGAAAATGAGCGCAAATACAGTTTGAAGGCTTGGTTGTTCCAACAAACCCAAACCAAGACAAACTCTCTTCACGAGAAGATGTCTCTGTTTTGGCACCACCACTTTGCTACTGAGACCTTGGTGGTCAATTTGGCGGTCAATTCCTATGCCCACCATACGCTTTTGAGAACCCATGCCTTCGGGAACTTCAAGTCGTTTGTTCGAGCCATCACTATAGACTCGGCCATGCTTGATTATTTGAATGGGCGCTTGAATACCAAGCGTGCACCTGATGAGAACTATGCCCGAGAATTGCAAGAGTTGTTTACCCTAGGAAAGGGAACCGATGCACAATTCTCTGAAGACGATGTTAAAGCAGCCGCACGAGTATTGACCGGCTGGACCATCAATTTTTTGAACAAGCCCTACAACAGTGCTTTTGTGGCCACCAATCACGACAGCAACGACAAGATCTTTAGCTCTTATTACAGTAATGCCATTTTGAAGGGGCAAATTGGTAGCTCGGCCGGTGACAAAGAATTGAACGATTTGCTGGATATCATCTTTTCGAAAGACACAGTAATAGCCAAGCACATATGCCGCAAACTTTACCGCATGTTCGTGTACTACGACATCAGTAGCGATGAAGAGACCAAAATCATTGAACCCTTGGCTCAGTATTTCATCGATCAGGGTTGGGAAATCAAGCCGGTCTTGAAGAAACTGTTCATGAGCGAGCACTTCTTTGACAACCTGAACCGAAGCTGCATCATCAAGGACCCGATTAGCCATTTGGCTGGTTTCTTGATCCAAACCAAACCTGAATATCCAACCAATGATGTCGATACCGAGTACAGCATCTACCAATTAGGTCGTTATTACGGTGAACTGATTCAGCTGGATTTGGGTGATCCACCGAATGTTTCGGGTTGGCCGGCCTGGTACCAAACACCTATGTATCACCGCACTTGGATAAACGCTGATACCTTTCCCAAGCGCAATCAGTTTTGCGACTTTTTGCTCTATGTAGGATATGTCAAGAATGGCTACACATTCGTGATAGATGTGGTCGATGTGGCTTTGCAAACCTCGAACCCAAGCAGTGCCGATGATTTGATAGCCGACCTGACCCAATGGATGCTGGCCATGCCTTTAAGCACGGCTAAAATAGCTGAGTTGAAGGCCATTTTGCTTCCAGGTGGTATTCCTGATTACAACTGGAGTGACGCTTGGTACGCGGCCAATGACCCAACGAATTCTGAACATACCGCCCAATTAGCAGCCGTAAAATCCAAGCTGCAGGGACTCCTAAAAACCATCACCAATTTGGCTGAATACCAGCTTTCTTAAGCCATGAAAAGACGTTCATTTTTAAAAGCCGGATCAGCCGCCACCGTGGCTTTTGGAGCCTACAAAGCCCAGGCATTGGCCGAATCACCTTTGTTGGGGGCTCTGCGCCGCCGAGGCAATACCAACGACCATGTTTTGGTGATCATTCAGCTCAATGGGGGCAACGACGGCATCAACACTCTGATCCCGCTCGATCAGTACAACAATCTGAGCAAGGCCCGAACATCGGTCTTGATTCCCGATACCAAAGTGGCCGCTTTGAAAGGCTATTCAGGTACGGGCATTCACCCTTCCTTGACAGGATTAAAAAACCTGTTTGACGACGGCTTGGTGTCTGCCGTACAAGCTGTTGGTTATGCGCAGCCAAACTTCTCGCATTTTCGTTCGACCGACATTTGGATGAGCGGTTCAGACAGCAAGGAGACTTGGGCCACCGGGTGGATGGGACGCTATCTGGATCAGCGTTTTCCGGGTTTCCCCGAAGACTATCCCAATACCGATATGCCCGATCCCTTGGGTATTCAAATCGGCAATGCTGTTTCTCTAACCTTCATGGGCCCTGAAGCCAATATGGGTATGGTGCTTTCCAGTGTGGATGCTTTTTACGATTTGGTAGCAGGGGGCGATAGCAGCGGGGCGACTCCAACCACCCCTGCCGAAGAAGAATTGGCCTTTTTGCGCATGCTGGCTAGCCAAACCAATGCCTTTACCGATGTGGTGAAAGCGGCGGCTGGTAAGGGTAAAAACCTATCGACCAAATACCCAGGAGGCAATAACCTGGCCGATCAGCTGAAGATTGTAGCCAAACTGATTGACGGCGGCCTAAAAACTCCCGTTTACATGGTTTCGTTGGGCGGTTTTGACACCCATGCTCAGCAGGTTGACACCAGCGATACCAGCAAGGGCAGCCACGCCAATTTGATGAAGACTTTGGGCGATGCGGTAGCTGCATTTCAAGATGATTTGCAGCTCTTGGGTCACGCCGATCGCGTAGCGGGAATGACCTTTTCGGAGTTTGGCCGTCGTATCAAGGACAATGCGAGCAATGGTACTGACCATGGAGCCGCTGCTCCTTTGTTTGTATTTGGAACAGGAGTGCAGTCAGGTATCATCGGTAAGAACCCAGAGATAGCTTCTGTGGTCACGGTCAACGATAACGTACCTATGCAATTTGATTTTCGTCAAGTTTACGCTAGCGTGTTGCAAGATTGGTTTGAACTCAGTGCCTCGGAGGTAAAAGCCGCCATGGGCGACAAGGATTTCGACACATTGCCGATCTTCAAATCCAACCCGGCAGGCTTGGATGATTACTTAGACTTGGTTAGCCGAATCAGTTTGAGCGAGCCCTATCCGAACCCAGCGGGTGATGCAGCTCAGATTCGTTTGAGCTCTGATGGAGGCAATGTGCGACTGGAACTCTTCGATGCGATGGGCCGTCAGGTTCGCGTTTTGTACCAAGCCCGTGTGGCTCCCGGTGAAATGGTGGTTGATGTCGATTTGCGCGGATTGCCAAGCGGTAATTATGTGCTCCAACTAGCCCAAGGGCCCAAGCGAGAGTCGCGCATTCTAACCAAACGCTAACAAAAGCTTGGAGGCCGCTTGAAAAGGCTAATAGTATTTTTTGCAATTCCCGGGCCGGCGAGGTTTGGAGATTGGAAATTTCATTATATTTGCAGCCCTAATTGCCCGATCGTCTAATTGGCAGGACAGCAGATTTTGGTTCTGTACGTCTAGGTTCGAGTCCTAGTCGGGCAACAAAAAAGTTTGATGATATCTGAGGCTAACGCCTTGAGAGACAGTAAAACACACTATGGCTTCTTTGATACACCCGGTCAAAATTTTTGCGGGCAGCGCGTCAGCCGCCCTGACCAATAGCATTTGTGAGTATTACGGTGCCCTTCCTGGGGACATGACGGTTAGCCGCTTTAGCGATGGCGAATTTCAACCGAACATCAACGAAAGTGTTCGCGGTTGTGATTTGTTCTTCATTCAGAGCACTTATCCTAGCAGCGACAACTTGATGGAATTGTTGATGTGCATCGACGCAGCCAAGCGCGCCAGTGCCAATTACATCACCGCTGTAATTCCCTACTATGGTTTTGCTCGTCAAGACCGCAAAGACAAACCCCGCGTGAGCATCGCCTCCAAATTGGTGGCTGATCTATTGACAGCAGCCGGTGCAAACCGTGTCATGACCATGGAGTTGCATGCCCCTCAGATTCAGGGCTTCTTCAACATTCCTGTTGATCACTTGGAAGCGTCTATCGTCTTCACCCCCTACATCAAGGCACTTCCCCAAGACAATTTGGTATTGGCGGCCCCTGATGTTGGGTCTTCCGCTCGTATTCGCGAGGTAGCCAAGGCACTGAATTTGCCCATGGTGATCTGTGACAAGGAGCGTAAAAAGGCCAATGAGATTGCCAACATGACCGTTATCGGTGATGTAGCGGGCAAGGATGTAGTCTTGATTGATGACATCATCGATACAGGTGGAACCTTGTGCAAATCATCAGCCATGTTGATAGAAAAGGGCGCCAAATCTGTACGCGCTTTGTGCTGCCACCCTGTGTTGAGCGGCAAAGCTTACGAAAACATTGAAAATTCTGTGCTAACCGAATTGGTGGTTACCGATACCATTCCATTGAAGCAGCATTCTGATCGCATCAAGATCATCAGTGTGGCTCCTTTGTTTGCTCGCGCCATTCGCAACGTACACGAAAATGGAAGCATCAGCTCCCTATTTCGCCAAATCTTCACGACCCAGACCAACCTGGATTTGAAGAAACCCTAAACCCGAAAAAAATTACTAGTTAGAATATGAAAACTATTTTGTTGAAAGGAGAAATGCGCTCTGAAGTTGGCAGCCGTACTGCCAAAGAATTGCGCAACGCAGGCCAAGTTCCCTGCAACCTGTATGGCGCCGGTGAAAACGTTCACTTCGCTGTTTATCAAGCCGATTTTAAAAACTTGGTATACACCGAGAATGTATACAAGGTGCGTTTGGACTTGGGTGAGAAGACCTACGAGGCTACTTTGCAAGACTTGCAGTTTCACCCTGTTTCTGAAGCCATTTTGCACGCTGATTTCTTGGCTATTTCTGCCGATAAGCCTGTAACGGTTGAGATCCCCGTTCGCATCGTGGGTAACTCACCTGGTGTGCGTGCCGGTGGTAAATTGGTGAAGAAGATCAACCGTTTGCGTGTGCGCGGTATGATCAGCAACTTGCCTGATTACATCGATGTCAGCATCGATACCTTGGAAATTGGTCAGAGCACCAAAGTGGGTCACTTGGAAGTGAATGGATTTGATTTGTTGGATGCTCCTGCAAACGCCATCGCTACTGTGAAGACTACTCGTGCTTTGATGCAGGCTGCTGCCGAAGAGGCAAAAGCTGCCAAGAAGAAGTAATTCTTTTACGAGCACATTCAAAAGGCCCCGCTGCAAGCGGGGCCTTTTTTTTTATAGGATCAGATGACACGCTTATCGATGTAGTCGCTGTTGAACAGGCGGTGAAGCTGGTTGCTGGTGATGGCTCATCCAATAAAAAACCCCGCCGTTTCGGGCGGGGTTCTCGTAGGTTTTAAACAAGGTCTTACTTAGCCGCGGCGAAGCGAGCCGCTACCGCGTTCCAATCTACCACGTTCCAGAAGGCACCGATGTAATCGGGGCGGCGGTTTTGGTAGTTCAAGTAGTAGGCATGTTCCCAAACGTCCAAGCCCAAAATGGGAGTGCCTTTTACTTCGGCGATGTCCATCATGGGGTTGTCCTGATTAGGAGTGCTAGTTACGACCAATTTATCGTCGTGCATGACCAGCCAAGCCCAACCTGAACCGAAGCGAGTTGCAGCGGCTGAGTTGAACTGCTCTTTGAATGCGTCAAAGCTGCCGAAGCTGGCGTCGATGGCGGATGCCAATTCACCAGTAGGAGCGCCACCGCCATTGGGGCCCATGATGCTCCAGAACAAACTGTGGTTGTAATGACCACCGCCGTTATTGCGAACAGCCATTGGAAGAGTAGAAATCATACCCATCAATTCGTCCAAGCTTTTTCCAGCGGCATCGTGTCCGTTCAAAGCATTGTTCAAATTGGTCACATAAGCATTGTGATGCTTGGTGTGGTGAATGGTCATGGTTTGCGCATCGATGTGCGGCTCAAGCGCATCGTAGGCATATGGGAGTGAAGGCAATTCAAACATAATTCGTTCTTTTAACTGATAACAAAGTTAGGGCATAGGGGTTTGTCATGCCTAATTTCGAAGCATGAGCTTGTTCTACAGCGGTGCTGACTGGACTTGGATAAATTGGGAGCCTCTGCCGGAATGGCTAGCTGCCGGCCTTTCGCTTTGGTGCGTTTGGCTCGCGGCCAAAAACCGCATTTTGAATTGGCCGATTGCCATGCTGGCTTCTTGCCTTTACGCTTATGTTTTCTATGCCGCGGGGCTGGTGAGCGATGCCGTCTTGCAAGGCGTGTTCTTGGGTTTTCAAGCCTACGGATGGCGGCAGTGGTCTTCACCCGGAAAAGGGCCATTGCCCATTTCGATTGGCCCCAGGCGAATCTTGGTTTTGACTCTAGTGTTGGCGGCTCTTGTATATCCCATTTGGGTGCAGGCCGTTTCCCATTTAAAGCCTGATGCCTCCTTTATCTGGGTAGATGCCGCTCTGACTTTGCTGAGTATTTCGGCCCTTTTTTGGCAGTCACGCCGCTTCATTCAAAACTGGTACCTCTGGGTTTTGGTTGATGTGGTCTATGTGCCCATGTATCATATCAATGGCCAAACGGTGACGGCTGTTTTGTACGCCCTTTTTCTGCTTCTCTGTCTCAACGGCTACCGATCTTGGAAGGCGGAATTGGCGCTCCCTTAAGGGCGTAGTGTAGTTGGTCCTAATGCCCAACGGGAGTAAAGTACTCTTCCTTCTCAAAGGTGTGGGAGCGCAGCAAATCCAAGCGCATCAAGTCTACGAGCACGCGACTCGCCCTTCGCCGGCCTACATTGAATTTTTGGCAAATTTGCTTGAGGGTTATTTTCCCTGATTCGGAGGCAAATTTTAGAATTTGCTCTTCCAATCCGCCCATTTTAAGCTTGACATTTCGGCCACTGCGCTCTTGACGCATGAAATCAACGGTGGTTTTGGAAGCCAAAATGCTGTTGTCGTATACCCGAACATAGACCCAGAATTTGTCATCCTCTCCCTTGGCTGAATAGGGGCGATTAGGGCCTTTTGGGACATGGGCTAACAAGACCGTCTTGCCGTTTACTTCTTCGGTTTCGACTTGAAAGGGAACCACGGGTTTGGAGTAGAAATCAGCCGCCATATGCAACATGTGCAGCTCATCCTCGCTGCGCACCCCGCAAATGCGGCCATTGTCTTTGACTCCTATTAACAAGGTGCCACCTTCTGTGTTGGCGAAACTCACCATGGTTTTGGCAATTTTCGCGGCGCTAGTGATGCATTGCTTGAAGTCAAGCGATACACCTTCTCCTTGTTCAATGAGCCGTTCTACCCGGCTTTTCATATCAATTTGGAATATACAACAACTGACTCTGCCTTTCGGGTTGCAAGAGTTCTTGTGCTGAAGCCATGATGTCTTCGGCTTGAACCGCTTTGATGCGTTCTATGGCCTGTTGTAAGGTGGTAGCCATTCCATGACGAAGTACTCCTTTTCCTAGATGCAACATCAAGGCATTGCCATTTTCGTTGCTCATCACCATTTGGCCAATGTATTGGTTTTTGGCTTGGCTGAGTTGGCGAGCCCCTAGGGGTTCGTCTTGCAAGCGTTTCCACTCTTTGAACATAAGGGCTAATGATTTCTCCAAGTACTTGAGTTCACAAGAGAAGTAGCAGTGAAACAAACCCTCTTCTTTGAAAGATTGGTAACCGCTTTCTACATGGTAGGTGTAGCCATGCTTTTCTCGAATGGCTAGGTTCAAACGACTGTTCATGCCGGGTCCGCCCAACAGGTTGTTCAAGAGCAACAAGGGGTAACGTTTGGGGTGAGTTTCGCCATAGGCAGGGCTGCCTATGATGGCATAGGCTTGCATGAAGTCGCTTTCTTGCCGTTCCTGAAAGGCTTTGTATGTCGTGAATGGAAGAAGGGGCTTTGATTGGTAGCTTCCTTTGCTTAGCGAATAGCGATTCAAATATTTATCAAGTGCTTGCAAAACACGGGCTTCGCTCACGTTTCCCACAACTGAGAAAACCATGTTCTCAACGTGGTAATGCTGTCCAACAAAATTCTTTAAATCTTGGCTGCTGATGCGTTCTACGCTTTCTCGCGTTCCCAAAATGTTGTGAGCCAAAGGGTGATCTCCGAACACTTTTTCTTGGAATTCGTCATAGATGTTCTCCTCTGGGCTATCCAAATACATGTTGATCTCATCGGTGATTACTTTTTTCTCCTTGATGAGTTCGTTCTCTGGCAAACTGGAGTTGAATACAATGTCACTAAGCACATCAACTGCCTTTTGCAGGTGCCTACTTTCGGTAGAGGCATACACGGCAGTCATATCTTTGGTGGTGTAGGCATTGAGTTCTCCGCCCACCACTTCTAGGCTGCTGATGACGTGAAAGGCTTTTCTTCGGTGTGTGCCTTTGAACATCATGTGTTCCAAGGCATGGGCCAAGCCTGGATGCTCTCCGTCGTGGCAGCTGCCCGTATCGATCATGAATCCAGCATGCACCAATCGGCTACCAGGAATTCGCAAATGAACCACGCGCAGGCCGGACTCGTGCTGAAGAATGCTATACCTACGATCGGGCATGGCGCAAATTTACCTTGCCTAGGCCGTATTTTTGTGCGAATGGCCATTGATACAACCCAAGAACTCATCAAAAAGATCCAATCAGGAGCTTATTCCCGCGTGGTTATTACCACGCATCACAAACCTGATGGCGATGCGATGGGGTCTAGTTTGGGCTTAATGGGTGTTTTGAAGGCTTACTGCCAAGAGGTACAGGTTATCGCTCCTACCGACTATGCCGATAGTTACCATTGGATACCTGGCAATGAAACGGTTTGGGTTTATGAGGGTCGCGAACAGGAATGTGACAGCTATGTAGCCAGCTGCGATGCTGTTTTTTGCCTAGATTTTAATCGGCTCTCTCGAATCAATCAATTGGGTGAAGTAGTAGGTCAATTGACTTGTGATAAAATTATGATAGATCATCATTTAGATCCTGAAGAATTTTACACTTACGCCTTTTGGGATACCCGGGCATCCAGTACTTGTGAACTCATTTTCGACTTTGCCAAAAAGTTGGAAGGGTATGACATGGGCTTGGATACGGCTACTTGCTTGTATACGGGCATGATGACCGATACGGGCCATTTTCAATACGCCAATACTACTCCACATACGCTTAAAACGGCCGCTGAATTGTTGGCCATTGGTGTGGACCAAGTGGCCATTCGGGAGCGCATTTTTGATGGATTTAGTCCAGACCGCTCTCGATTGTTCGGATATTGTTTGCACGAGAAAATGCAACTATTGGCGGGTGGAGAAGTGGCCTTGATCTACCTGAGTGCCGAAGAATTGCAGCGATTTAATGTTCAAACAGGAGATACAGAAGGCTTGGTCAATTTTGGATTGAACATCAAAGGTGTGCGCATGAGTGCTTTGATCATTGATCGCACAGAACGCGTGAAGATGAGTTTTCGCTCCAAAGGCGATATTGCGGTCAATGAATATTCGGCTCAGTGGTTTTCTGGTGGCGGGCACAAAAATGCCGCAGGGGGCCAAAGTGAAGATACTTTAGAGAATTCGGTGACTCTCTTCAAACGCACCGTTACAGAATTTCAGAAAACATGGAAATGAAAATGCGCTTAGTTGGAGCCTTGGCCGTGCTGCTTAGTTTGGCTTCTTGCAACAAATACAGCCAAACCGAAACAGGATTGGAGTATAGATTTTTAAAGGGCATGCCTTTGAAAGAGCAGTATGGACCGGGTCATTATTGCTTGTTAAACTATATGCTCATTGGCCCTGGACAGGATACTATTCAAAATACTTTTTCATCAGACACCTTGGCGGAGTTTCCCTATCCAGTTGAAGGGGGAAATGAGTTGCTGGAAGCCTTGCAGATTTCATCTCCCGGAAGCATTATAGAGGTGCGGGTCAAGACTGATTCACTAAAGGCTAAAATTTTAGGCAATCCCCGTATTATGGCTTTACCTGATAATGATTACGCTTTTTTTATTGTGGCGGTTAATAAGGTGTTGAATCCACAGGAATATGAGGCCTACAGCAATCAGAAATTTTTTGCTCGATTGATGGCCGAAAATGCTCTTATTGATCATTATTGTGAAGAACACAGCCAGGATGGTGATTTTGCTTTGGACAGCTTTCAGCACATTCGATTTCGGATTTTTAATGCTGATAATAAATTGGTTATAGACCCAAATCGCTTTATGCATGAACCGATTCAAAAATCGTCTAGTCCTGTTTCTTTTCACGCCGAAGCCCGCACTTTAGAAGGTCAATTAATTTTATCGTCAGGCATGGAGGGTCGCCGCTACAAGTCAATTTGGGGGGAACATTTTTATGATTTGCCTGCTTTGAACGAGTGGCCGTTTTACTTGAATGAGGGTGAGAGAATGGAAATTGTATTGACCTCTGAA
>JBJOHK010000059.1:0-22923 GCA_046047755.1 Bacteroidota bacterium
GAGGCAGAATATCCGCTAACAATAGAAGGCGAAGCGGGGCTAACGCTAATGGAAGGAGGAGTTAATACTGTAACTGTTTCGTTGGCAATGCAACCGTTGTTATCGGTGTAGGTAATTCCGACCGTTCCTGCACTTACACCTGAGACAACCCCAGCAGTACTTACAGTCGCCACAGAGGTGGAAGAACTCACCCAAGGGCTTGTTGAATTGGGAGTTCCCGTGCCCGTTAAGATAATGGTGTCAGAAGGGCACAATTCAAATGTGTTCGGATTTCTCGCAATTTGCGCGTTACAGGTAACAGGGGTGTTGGTCCAATTCGGTCCAACGGAAAAATCCAAATAGAAGTAAGCCCCTCCTGTTTCATTAGATCCGACAGTAAATTCTAGAGAACTCGCGTCCTTGTGCACCACTTTAACCCGATAGTCATCATCGGTGACATTTGAGTTATTTGTCGTCACCGTGGAGGTGAACCGGGTTAAATGTGTTGCGTTGTTGTAGGAACTTACAAGAACTGAACTTGAACCCAATAAATAATTTTTAATGCTCTGAAATTCAATAAACTGCCCATTGCCAGTAGAGCTTGTTCCCATTCCATTACCGTCTAGATCATAGGCGTTTATATTGATATTCTGCAAAACAGCAGCCGTTCCCGTCCACGTATTGTTCGAACTATTGAAGCTAAAACTTCCATTGGTGATGAAACTGACTTTGAAAACTGCGTAATCTCCTTGGTTAGAAAACGAAAACTGAGGAGAGAAGAAATCGACCGAGTTCCCGGTTCCAGAGGTAACATCATAATTTGAAAATGTAGTTCCTGAGCTCAGGGATTTTGTTTCCATGACAGCATCAATGCTCTGACCAGAAATGGTCGCCACATTGGAAAACACCACAATATCACCAGCAACCTTACCCGTAGATGAACTTGGATAGTTGCTAACAGTTTGGCCCGATGCTCCAAATTGAAGTACGTTATTGGAAACGTTATTTACGTTGTAAGGCTGTGCTTTCAACAGTTGGGTGCTAACCAAGAAAACAACAAGAGCTAGACGGCTTATATTAAATTTCGACATCATTTAAATGTTTTTACCTTTAAAAAACTACACAATAATACTGCAATAAGGCCTTTAACCTTATTAATAAAACCAGGTGTCCCCATAACAATACACAACACCATAATCGGGACCATCCCCCAAAAAAATCTTTACTTTTTTTCAAGTTCTTGATTTTCAAGGGAACAAATTCGGTAGAAGGCCGATACCAATCTTCGTTTGTACCCGCTTTTGTTATGAATGATGGCTATGGAACGGTGGGCTTGATCCTGGCCAAACGGCAGGGTTCGGCCTTGTTGGTCTGGAGTCAATCCTTGACGCACCATTTCAGGAATCACGGTTAATCCGCCGTAGCGATCCACCAAATTGATGAGGGCTTCCAAACTGCCCGATTGGTACTGCAATCCTTCCCGTTGGTTCAAACTTCTAGGACCACAAATCATCAAGACATGGTCGCGCAGGCAATGACCTTCGTTCAACAAAAAGGCATTGTAATTCTCCAATTCAGCCAAGCCCACATAGGGCATGGACTCCAATGCCTGTTCACCTTGGTGGTAAATCCACAAGGGCTCTTGAAACAGCTCTTGAACCTCAAATGCCTGATAATCTTGGGCCATGGGAATAGCCAGCACTCCCAAATCAATATCACCTGCGCGCAAAGCAGCGAGAATGCGTTCAGTGGTCAATTCGCGCACCTGCAGTTGTACATTTGGGTACGCTTGTATGAATGGACCCACCACTTTGGGTATGTAATAAGGAGCAATGGTGGGTATCACTCCGAGTCGCAACTCGCCTTCCATGCGCGACTGCAAATCCATCAAGGTATCGTCTAGGTCATGAAAGGCTTGCAACACAAGCTTAGCCTGGGCCATGAATGACTCCCCCATTGGGGTCAATGCCAAGGGTTTGACGCCTCGATCAACCAAGGGAAAACCGCACTGGGTCTCCAGTTTTTGAATCTGCATCGAAAGGGCCGGTTGCGAAATCAACATCGCTTCTGCAGCGGCCCCAAACGATCCGTGTCTCAACAAGGCTTGCAATCCATTGAGTTGATGACGAGTGATGCCACTAATATTCATAAGTTTATCTTATGCAAAGATAAATGTTATTGATTTTACTTATAAACAAAGGGGTGGTAATTTTGTTCCTGATACTATGAGTTACGTAGGTAAAAAATTCCCGAACATCGCCGTTAACGCTATGAGCGAAATGGGCGACACTTTCAAATTGAACGTATTTGAAGAAGCCGTTAACAACAAGAAAAAAGTAGTCTTGTTTTGGTACCCCAAAGATTTCACTTTCGTTTGCCCCACCGAATTGCACGCCTTTGAAGCGGCAAAAGCTGAATTCGAGAAGCGCAACACCATCGTAATCGGTGCTAGCTGCGATTCTGCTGAGGTGCACTTTGCCTGGTTGAATACCCACAAAGACAATGGCGGTATCGAGGGTGTTTCTTACCCCTTGTTGGCCGACACCACCCGCGAGTTGGCTGAAGCTTTGGATATTTTGGATATCGTTTACGAAGGAACCGAAGATGATTACACCGTAAAAGGTGACAACGTGACCTACCGCGCTACCTATTTGTTGGACGAAACCGGTACCGTATTCCACGAGTCTATCAACCACATGCCCATTGGCCGTAACGTAAACGAATACATTCGTTTGATCGATGCCATGACTCACCTCCAAACCCACGGCGAAGTTTGCCCCGCTAACTGGGAAGAAGGCAAAGACGCTATGTCTGCCACTCGTGACGGCGTTGCTGATTACTTAAGCAAGCACTAAAATGATCGAATTATCAGCCGATAATCTCCACGAAGTACTGAGCCAGAACGAGAAAGTTCTGGTTCAGTACGGCGCTGGCTGGTGCGGAAATTGCCGTTTGATGAAACCCAAATTCAAACGCTTTGACGCCGAGACCGAAGGGGTCGAATTTGTATATGTAGACGCAGAGCGCTACCCACAATCGCGTCAATTGGCCGATGTCAGCAACCTGCCCACATTTGCTGCCTTTCATAATGGAACCTTGATCAATCAGGTCCAAACCAACCGCGCTGAGAACCTAGAAACTTTGGTCCATGAAATTGCCAATCATTAAACACCTAGCCGAGAACTTCGACGAAGACTACCTATTGGAGACCGTCGAAGTCCTCGAATCCTTGAGTGAAGCTCGCGGTCTCAAAGACGAAGAACTCGAGGTCATTGGAGAATTGATCTCCAACTCCCTTGGAGCCATAGAGGTTCTAAACATTGTGCGCGATTCAGAAGGAAAAATCGATGTGCGTACAGCCGCTGCCGACTTCATGAAGCGAGTCTTGGGTAGCATAGACAAATAACAGAAAACCAACAATTTAACCGATATGAAAAAACTAATCCTAATGGTATTTGCGGCCGTAGGCATGCAAATTCAAGCCCAGCACAGCGGCGACATTTCACAATGTCCCGTTCACGGCGGTAGCGGCACTAACATGGAACAAGCCCATGCCCAACATGGAGTAACCATTCACGGTCAGAAAACTTCATCGCAACTGCTTCCCTCTCAACTGGATCTTAGTTTGTTGAGACAAAACTCAAACTTGTCAAACCCCATGGGGCCTGAGTTCAACTACCGCGAGGCTTTTGCCAGCCTCGACTATTTCCAACTCAAGAAAGACATTGAAACAGCCCTGACCGAATCTCAAGAATGGTGGCCCGCCGATTGGGGTCACTACGGCGGATTATTCATTCGCATGGCCTGGCACAGTGCCGGTACATACCGCACTGGCGATGGGCGTGGCGGTTCTCGCACCGGTCAACAGCGATTTGCTCCCATCAATAGCTGGCCTGACAATGCCAACTTGGACAAAGCTCGCCGCTTGTTGTGGCCCGTTAAGCAGAAATATGGAGCGGCCATTTCTTGGGCCGATTTGATGGTGTTAGCCGGCAACGTAGCCTTGGAAAACATGGGTTTCCAAACCATTGGTTTTAGTGCCGGTCGCGAAGACGTATGGGAACCCGAAAGTGATGTTTACTGGGGATCTGAATCCAAATTCCTAGAAAGTAACCGCTACACAGGCGACCGCCAATTGGAAAATCCGCTGGCTGCCGTTCAAATGGGATTGATTTATGTCAACCCCGAAGGACCCGATGGTAACCCAGACCCCTTATTGGCCGCTAAAGACATTCGCGAAACTTTCGGTCGGATGGGCATGAACGACGAAGAGACTGTCGCTCTGATTGCCGGGGGTCACACTCTGGGTAAGACGCACGGAGCAGGTCCCGCCTCCCACGTAGGCGCTGAGCCCGAAAGAGCCGACATCGCCGAACAAGGATTTGGGTGGACCAGCAGCTACGGTAGCGGGTCTGGAGCCGACGCCATCACCTCTGGACTGGAAGTGATTTGGACCCGCACTCCCACCCAATGGAGCCACGATTACTTTGCTGCTTTGTTCAAGTTCAAATGGGAATTGACCAAAAGCCCTGCCGGTGCTCACCAATGGGTGGCCAGCGATGCTGAAGCCAATATCCCCGATGCCTTTGACCCTGAGAAAAAGCACAAACCCCACATGTTGACCACCGACTTGTCGCTGATCTACGACCCTGCCTATAAGGCCATCTCCCAACGTTTCTTGGACCACCCCGAAGAGTTTGACTTGGCTTTTGCCAAAGCTTGGTTCAAATTGACCCACCGAGACATGGGACCTAGCAGCACCTATTTAGGTCCCGAAGTACCCAAAGAAGATTTCATATGGCAAGACCCCGTTCCCGCGGCACCCGAACAGATTATCGGAGCCAAAGAAATAGCCGATTTGAAGGCCAAAATTGCTGCCTCGTCTTTGAGCAATCAAGAATTGGTAAGTGTAGCTTGGGCCTCAGCGTCAACCTACCGCAACACCGACCGCAGAGGCGGTGCCAATGGCGCTCGCATTCGATTGGAGCCCATGCGTTCTTGGGAGTGCAACAATCCGGAGCAATTGGCGAACGTTTTGAACGTCTACGAGAGCATTCAAGCTGAATTCAACAAGAAGAGCAAAGGAGCAAAAGTCTCTATCGCCGATTTGATTGTTTTGGGTGGAAATCTCGGAGTTGAACGAGCGGCACAACTCGGTGGATACAACATTTCCGTACCTTTTACCCCTGGTCGTACCGATGCGAGTCAAGACATGACCGATATCGCCAGCCAAGCCGTATTGGAGCCTATGGCTGATGGATTCCGCAACTATGAGCGCGCTAAATACACCCTCAGTACAGAAGAATTGTTAATTGACAAGGCTCAACTCATGACCTTAACCGCACCCGAAATGACCGTATTAGTCGGAGGAATGCGTGCTATAGGAGCCAACTACAATGGCTCTAAGCAAGGTGTTTTCACTTCTCGTCCTGGCACCTTGAGCAATGACTTCTTTGTTAACCTTTTGGACATGAGCACCAAATGGACCGCGCTTGACGAGCACAAGCAAACCTTTGTAGGCACAGATCGAAAGACCGGAGATGTCAAATGGTCAGCTACGCGGGCTGATTTGATTTTCGGTTCGAATTCAGAACTTCGCGCACTGGCTGAAGTATACGCTTCTTCAGATGTCCAAGAAAAATTCATTCAAGATTTTATCTCCGCCTGGAATAAAGTCATGATGTTGGATAGATTTGATCTTTGGAATTGATCAAAAATTCATAAGAAAAAGGCCGGCGAATAGCCGGCCTTTTTTGTTCCATTCCGTTTCACTTCGATAACCAGCGGCTTCGTGCCGAAATCAACGCTGGTACAATAGCGCTCAACAACGCCAATAACAAAGCCAAGCCCAAAATCAACAACAGATTTTCAGCCCTGAATTCAACTGGATAAGGCAAAGAATAGGTGCCCTGGGTTTTGATAAAGGCATACCGTATTTGAGCTTCTACCAATACCCAGCCCAAGACCAGTCCTGAGACTGAACCCACGCATCCGATGAGCAAAGACTCAGCCAATACCCACAGAGATCGAAGGTTCTTGTTCATACCGGCAGCTTCTAGGTAGCGCATATCTTGAGCTTTGGCCAGAACCAGCATGCTCAAGGACCCTAATAAGTTGAAAGAAATGAGCAGCAACACAAAGGTGAACAAGGCAAAAGCCACCCATTTTTCAGTGTTGAACATGCGGTACAAAGAAGCGTGCTGCTGGTGTCGATCTTCCAACATCAACCCTCGTTCTTCCAACCAATTTCGAAGATTCTCGGTATCGGGTTCGCCACTTAAAAACCACTGGGTACATGCACCGTTATGTACAAACAAATCTTGCGCTAGGGAATAGGTCACATACACCCTGCGGGATTGACCATCCTGCTCCAATGCCAACAAAGCTGTGGCCCGTATGGGCTCCATGATCAACTGAGTCTGAGTTAGAGAAACACTTTCAGGGTCTGGGGCCATTAAGGTTAGATCACCGCTTCCAGCGCCTAAATTGATTCGATAAGATAGAGCCGCTGCCATACTGGCCGCCATGCTATTGCCTTTCAGGCGATTCTCTCCAGCCACCAATAGGCTGTCTAAGTGAATGCACCGCAAGGCCCCTTCACTCATGCCAAAAACCTCGACAACGGTTTCCCCCTGATCGTGCTGCAGGATACCCTTGTCATAAGAGACAGGACCCCCATCTACTACTCCAGGCCAACTCGCCAACTCAAACGAATCTGTAGCTGACAGTTCAAAGGTTTTGCCTTTCAGCGGTATGATTCGATAAGACGGGTCACTGTTTTGGTATCCATCGAAAATGATGGTTTCAAATCCGTTCAAGGCTGATAGCAGAATCAACAGAGCGGCTGAACCTATGCCGTACCCCACCAAGGCAATACCACTGATCCAATTAACAGCGGTAGGGTTGCGTTTGGAAAAGAAGTACTTCCAAGCTAAGGTCCAAACAAATCGCATAGGCTTTTATTCGCCAGTTTCGTCACGCTTGATGCGGGCAAAAACCTCATCCATCTTAGCAGCGTAATCCAAACTGTTGTCTTCGTAAAACCGAATTTCGGGGATTTTCTTGACGTTGTTGCGAATACGGCGGGCCAATTCGTGTCGAATTTCTTTGTTATGCTCTTCCAAGCTATCCATGATGGCTTGGCGATTGGGATTGTTGTATAGGCTTACATAAACCTTTACAAGACCCAAATCAGGGCTGACTTGAACATCACTAATGGTCACAAATGCTGAGCCCAACCACTCGGCGCGGTGCAAATTCAGAAGCTCTGATAGGTCGCGTAAAACCTGTTTACCAAATTTGTCTTGTCTCAGTCCCATAGAGCAAAGATAGCACAAGCCCTCGGCTGTGCAGAGGTTGACGCTATATATGTGTCTGATTGGCTGCCAATTCTGTAGAATATCAAGCCGGTATTTATTCACACTATTCGCATTGGCAGACCTTGATGGCTAACTTTGCCTAATTTTTGGACTATGCCCAAGGACACTTCAATCAAACACGTTCTCATCATAGGTTCTGGACCTATCATCATTGGTCAAGCCTGTGAATTTGATTATTCAGGGTCTCAAGCCGCACGAAGCCTTCGCGAAGAGGGAATCACGGTTTCACTGGTAAACAGCAACCCCGCAACTATTATGACCGACAAGATCAATGCCGATCATGTCTACTTGTTGCCACTTACAGTTGAGACCATTGAACAAATTCTGATTGAACAACCTAGCATCGATGCCGTATTGCCTACCATGGGTGGTCAAACAGCATTAAACCTGGCCAAAGAGGCTGATGAGGTAGGCGTTTGGGAGAAATACAATGTTCGCATCATCGGAGTCAACATTCCCGCCATTGACAAGATGGAGGACCGCGAAAAGTTTCGCCAACTCATGGGCGAGCTGGGTGTAGGTGTGGCCACCAGCCAAATCGCCAACAGCTTTTTGGAGGGCAAAGAAATTGCTCAGCGCATCGGCTTCCCCTTGGTAATTCGCCCCAGCTATACCCTGGGTGGAACTGGCGGTGCCATTGTATTCAAAAAAGAAGATTTTGACCGGGCTTTGCAGCGCGGTTTGGAAGCTAGCCCCGTGCACGAGGTACTGGTTGAACAAGCCGTTTTAGGTTGGAAAGAGTATGAGTTTGAGCTGCTTCGTGACAGCAAAGACGACATTGCGGTAATCTGTACCATCGAGAATTTCGATCCCATGGGTATTCACACCGGGGATTCCATCACGGTGGCCCCTGCGATGACCTTGAGCGATGTGGCATTCCAACGCATGCGCGACATGGCCTTCAAAATGATGCGCTCCATGGGTGTATTCGCCGGCGGATGCAACGTTCAGTTTGCCGTCAGCCCCGACACCGAAGAAATCATTGCCATTGAAATCAACCCTCGGGTGAGCCGTTCGAGTGCCTTGGCCTCAAAAGCCACCGGTTACCCCATTGCTAAAATTGCCGCCAAACTGGCCATTGGTTACTACTTAGACGAGTTGAAAAACCCTGTAACCAAAACCACCTCAGCCTTTTTCGAGCCTTCCTTGGACTACGTAATTGTCAAGATTCCCCGCTTCAACTTTGATAAGTTCCCTGGGGCTGAGAAACGTTTGGGCTTCCAAATGAAGAGCGTAGGTGAGGTTATGGCCATTGGCCGTTCTTTCCAAGAAGCCTTACAAAAAGCTTGTCAGAGTTTGGAAATTGGCCGACACGGCTTGGGTGCTGACGGGAAAGTTTCGCGCAATTTGGAAGAACTCGTTCACGGAATGGAGCACGCCTCATGGAACCGCATTTTCCAAGTGAAGGATGCCTTGGCCTTAGGTGTTCCTATCAGCAGCGTACAAAAAATCACCCAGATCGACCGCTGGTTCTTGGAGCAAATCGCCGATTTGGTCAAAACAGAAAACGAAGTGCGTCGCTATACCCCCAATAACATCCCAGCTGCTTTGATGAAGGTAGCCAAAGAAAAAGGGTTCAGTGACATTCAAATCGCCCATTTAATGGGTGGTAACACTACAGAAGAAGATGTGTTCCAGTGCCGAACCAAAATGAACATTCGACGCGTCTACAAGATGGTTGATACTTGTTCGGCTGAGTTCCCCTCTCCCACCAACTACTTCTACTCCACTTTTGATGGAGAAAACGAGAGCGTTGTCAGCGACAAAAAGAAAATATTTGTCTTGGGAAGTGGCCCCAACCGCATCGGTCAAGGCATTGAATTTGACTACAGTTGTGTTCATGGCATCTTGGCGGCACGCGAAGCGGGCTATGAGGCGGTAATGATCAACTGCAACCCCGAGACGGTCAGCACCGACTTTGATATGGCCGACAAGCTCTACTTTGAGCCCATATACTGGGAACACTTGTGGGAGCTCATTGAGCATGAAAAACCCGAAGGCGTTATCGTTCAATTGGGTGGGCAGACGGCCTTAAAGCTATCGGAAGAACTCCACAAACGCGGCATCAAAATCATTGGAACCAGCTTCGATGATATGGACATTGCCGAAGACCGTGGTCGCTTCTCTGATCTATTGGCCGAGCTGGACATTCCCTACCCCAAATACGGCGTAGCCCTAGATGCCGAAGAAGCCATCACCATAGCCAATCAAGTAGGGTATCCTGTTTTGGTTCGACCCTCTTATGTATTGGGTGGTCAAGGCATGGTCATTGTCATCAACGACGAAGAGCTCGAGAGAGCCGTTGTCAAACTGCTGGGTGACCTTCCCGGAAACCGCGTTTTGATTGACCATTTCTTGGATCGGGCCGAGGAGGCTGAATCCGATAGCATCAGCGACGGAGAAGATGTGCACATCATTGGCATGATGGAACACATCGAGCCTGCGGGTATTCACTCGGGTGATAGCAGCGCGGTTTTGCCCCCTTTCAGTCTGAGTGAAAAGGTGCAAAACCAAATGGCTGAGTACACCACCAAGTTGGCAAAAGCCTTAAACATCAAAGGCCTATTGAACATTCAGTTTGCTGTTAAAAACGAACAGGTATACGTCATCGAAGCCAATCCACGCGCCTCGCGTACGGTTCCCTTCATTTGCAAGGCCTATGATGTTCCCTATGTCAATATGGCCACTAAGGTGATGCTAGGCGTCAGCAAGGTAAAAGACTTCAGCATTCCCGCTCGTCCATCAGGGTACGCCATCAAGCAGCCCGTATTCAGCTTCAACAAGTTCCCCAATGTCAACCGCGAGCTCGGCCCTGAGATGAAGAGTACGGGTGAGTCAATCTTATTCATCAAAGACTTGAAAGATCCCGTATTCCGCGAGTTGCAGAAGGAAAAAAGCATGTACCTCAGCCGTTAAAGGCCTGCATCAAACACAATAGACGCGCGGCGAGAGAATCCAATTCTCGGGAGAATCGCTGGTATACCTTTTCTTCCAATTGAGCCTCTCGGTAGGCTGCATTCCATTGGCTTTGGGCGCGCAAACACTGAGTCCAGGTTCGCTGAGTTTGTTTCCAGGCTTCTAAACCGGCTGAACCCTCATCCAAAATTCGATTGAGTTGAACCAAAGCGGTCCGAATGGAGACCAAATGGCTCATAAGTGTATGCTCGGCTGGGTGTGTCAACACTGGCCATACTAATGGACTTGTCATGATTCAATAATGCCCTGAATTCCGGGCAATAGCCGTTTCCAAACGTATATAAGCGCTTCGCGACGGGCCATAATGACCCTGTTTCCAATATTATGTTTGAGTTAATTCAGCGTTATACAAATCATTAGCCCACATGCTAGACATAGATTTGCCCCATAATCTTTGAATAAAATGGCACTAAACAATTTACTCTCCGTATTTATGCCCAAAGACAAGGTGTTTTACAGCTTGTTTGAGCAAACCGCCAACACCATTACTGAAATGGGTGCCAAGTTGGAAGAATTCGTTTTCGAAGGAGACGCATCCAAACGTTTGACATTGAGCAAACAAATTGAAGACCTTGAACACCAAAACGACAACACAACCCACCAAATCTTTCAAGAATTGGGTAAAAACTTCATTACCCCATTCGACCGCGAAGACATTCACTACCTAGCCACTGCTATGGATGACGTAGCTGACTATATCCATGCGGCCTGCAAAAAAATGCAGTTTCACGGTATCAACCCCAACGAACAAGGCATTCAAAATTTGGCCGAAATCATCAAACAGTGTTCAGCTGAATTGGGATTAGCCGTTATGCAGTTGCGCGAGCTTAAGCGCCCCGAAAAAATCATGGAATCGCTGGTGAAAGTTAATAGTTTGGAAAACCATGCCGATAACGTGTTTGACATGAGCATCAAGCAATTGTTTGAAAAAGAAGACGACTTCAAAAAGTTGATTATTCAACGTGAAGTTTACATGGTCATGGAAACGGCTACCGACAAAGCCGAAGACGTAGCCAACGTCATTGAATCCATCATTGTAAAATACGCCTAAGGCCTAACAACTAGAGTCTATGACACTCGTAGTAGTTATCATCATTCTGGCCCTGGTGTTTGATTACATCAACGGTTTTCACGACGCGGCAAACTCAATTGCAACGGTAGTGAGCACCAAGGTGTTAACACCCTTACAGGCGGTAATATGGGCCGCCATGTTCAACTTTTTGGCTTTCTTTCTCTTTAAAGACCACGCCGTAGCCAACACCATCAATAAAACGGTGTTTGAAAACTTCGTAACCTTAGAAGTGATCTTGGCCGGTTTGATTGCGGCCATATTTTGGAACTTGCTGACCTGGTGGTACGGAATTCCCAGTTCCTCATCCCATGCTTTGATTGGAAGTTTTGCTGGAGCCGCTGTTGCTCATGCCTACATCACCAAAGGCTACGTTCCTTTAGGTGAAATCATCGAAATGGACAAAACCATGAAAACAATCATGTTCATTGTGTTGGCCCCCTTGGTAGGTATGATCATTTCCTCATATGTGACCTTGACTACCATTCAAAGAAACATATATCTCAAAGGGAGCATCATCCTAATTTCTTCGTTCGCTTTGTACTCCATGTTCGGTTATTTCATGAACCAAAAGATGGACGAGAACCTTATGAAGTTCTTGAAAGTTGACAAGTTGAAGAAAGAATTGGCCAAGTCTCCCGACGATGAAAAAGTAAAGGCTAAATACGAAGCAGCCAACGCTAATTACGAAACCTTAAAGCCCCTATTGGCTGACTTCAAAAAACTAGAAGCTCCAGGTTTGGCTAAAGAAATGGCGGCCAAGGTGGATCTTACGGAATACCGAAACAAGGAGCTCACGGATATCGTTGCCCGTTTTGCCGGAATGGATAAGGCCAAGAAAGACGTCTTTTACGATGCTAGTAAACAAGCCGAACTTGACGCCGTCCAAGCCCGTATTGACGCCTGCAAACCGCTCATCATGCAATACGATTCACTGGGTCACGAGGCATGTGCCGAGCAAATTGCCCTGGTGTTGGATTTGGGGGGCAAACAAAGCGATAAACTCAAGGCTTCATTTGATGTCGATATTGAGAAAAAACTCGCCAAGGCGATTGATAAGGCTGATAATCGTCCTTTGACTTACAGCATGATGGCCGTATTTTCCATCTTCCTGCTCACCTACATTTTTGTTGAGAAAATTCGAGTACCCACGGCCAATAAAATGGCGAACATGTACAAGCGCTTGCAACTGCTTTCATCGGCTGCCTTCAGCTTAGGCCATGGTGGTAGCGATGCTCAGAAAGTGATGGGTATCATAGGTGCGGCGTTGATAGCGAACGGGGATATCTCCGAATTCAAAGAATTGCCCAACTGGGTTCCCGTAGCTTGTTACGCCGCCATCGGTTTGGGTACCCTCTCCGGCGGATGGAAAATTGTCAAAACAATGGGAACGCGCATTACCAAGGTAACACCCTTAGAAGGTGTGGGAGCCGAAACAGCAGGAGCCATAACCCTGTTCATGACCGCTCAAATGGGTATTCCTGTGAGTTCTACCCATACCATTACCGGTTCCATCATTGGTGTTGGTGCCACCAAGCGCTTGAGTGCCGTTCGATGGGGTGTAACTCGAAACTTGCTGTTCGCTTGGATCATAACCATTCCCATCTCAGCTTTGGTTGCTGGCATTAGCTATGCCATCATTCAAGCCTTCTAACAAAGATTAACCCATACCATCAAAAGCCCCTCCTAAACAGAGGGGCTTTTTTGTACGACGATTGCGATTCAAGTTGTCTGGTTACCTGAACCCTCGTTTGTACATGTACTTCCAGACCGACTTCGCCTCGACCTCCAATTCTTCTTCCTTGCACTACGCACAAGTGCGCGATGCCTACTTTGATTATGGTTTAACCGAAGACAACACCTGGAGAATTCGATTCGGACAGAGCAAGATTCCCTATGGTTTTGAAAACATGCAAAGCTCACAAAATCGCCTTCCCTTAGACCGAAATGACGGCATCAACTCAGCGGTGAAAAACGAACGTGATTTGGGCTTTTTTGTCATGTGGGCTCCTGCTGAAAAACGCAAAATGTATAGCCGATTTGTCAAAGAGAACTTGAAAGGATCAGGCGACTACGGCTGCCTGGCTTTCGGTTTGTACAACGGTCAAGGGGCCAACTACCCCGAAGCCAATGACAATCTCCACGCTGTGGCACGCTTTAGCTATCCGATGACCATTGGAAAACAGATCATTGAGCCCGGAATTCAAGCCTATACAGGTAAATACACCTTGTATACAAGCAAAGTAACCTCATGTGTAAAAGTGAACGACGACTACACCTATGACGACAAGCGTGCGGCTGGAACCTTTGTGCTTTATCCGCAGCCATTTGGTATACAAGCTGAATACAACATCGGTGAAGGCCCTCAGTACAACCCCGCTACCAACAGCATTGATTTGATGCCACTGAAAGGTGGATACGCCACCCTTTCCTATAAAATCGATGCTGAGAATGGCCAATGCTACTTCCCCTTCGTTCGCTACACCAGCTACCAAGGAGGTAAGAAATTCGAGCAAGATGCTCGCAGCTACGACATGAAAGAGTTGGAGTTAGGCCTGGAGTGGCAAATCCACAAGAACATGGAATTGGTGGCCATGTACAGCATTGCCGACCGTCGCTACGAAGACGGAAAGAAACCCGATAACCAACAGGTTGGAAATCGCCTGCGTTTGCAGTTGCAGTTCAACTACTAATCAACGAATCTCCCAAGAAGAACCCTCAGGCCCTCCAGGCTTGGGGGTTTTTTGCGAAAGAGCGAACTTCTTCCAATTCGCTCGGTTCAATCATGCCTTCTTGTACGGCAACTTCTGCCAAAGTCGGGAAATCACTCAAGGTATAAACGGGTATTCCTGCATCCGCAAAACGCTGATACGCCTCGGGAAACGCGTAAGTAAATAAGGCTACTAACCCGACTACTTCGGCTCCCGCTTTCTGCACCCCTTCGACGGCTTGAAACGAACTCTTTCCGGTAGAGATTAAGTCTTCGATGAGAACCACTTTGTCGCCGGGCCTCATCTCCCCCTCCACCTGGTTTTGCAACCCATGTTTTTTAGGTTCAGGACGCACATAACAATAGCTGATTCCCATGCGATCGGCCGCTAAAGCTCCGTGAGCAATGCCGGCTGTGGCAATACCTGCCAGTCTATTGGCTTGGGGAAAGCGCTCTTTCACCAAATTTGACAATTCTGTGGCTACAAAGCTCCTCACCTCAGGATAAGACAAAACCATGCGATTGTCGCAATAAATGGGGCTCTTGATGCCAGAAGTCCAAGTAAAAGGCTCTTTTACAGAAAGTTTGACCGCCCTGATTTCCAGGAGATATTTCGCTAATTTTGCAGCTGTTGTAGACATGGAACAACAAAATTACCGAATATACTTCAACGAGGGCTCACTGATTATTGCCGACAGCATGAGTGCGCTCAAAGGCATACCCAACGTTTACTTCATCGATGATGCCGAGTTGCACAAGAGTTTTACCATACTCACCTCTCAAGCATCAGCCGGCAAAAACATGAATTTTGCTGTTATCTGCCCAGATCCCAGCGAACTGCTAAAAGACTTTTTGTCCCAATACAGCGTGGTCCAAGCAGCCGGTGGTATTGTGTTCAACAAAGACCATGAAATGCTATGCATCAAGCGAAATGGAGTTTGGGATTTGCCTAAAGGCAAGATCGAACGTCACGAAGACCAGCGCGCGGCTGCCTTGAGAGAGGTGATGGAAGAAACCGGCATCAACCATCTGAATATTTCTGAAAAAGTAGGGACTACCTACCATTCCTATTTTGAAGACGATGCTTTGCTCATGAAAGAAACCCATTGGTATTTCATGGCCGCCAGTTCAACCCATTTTACTCCTCAACAAGAAGAAGGGATAACTGAGGTCGTTTTCAACCCCATTGAATGGTACCAATCTGAAGATTTCAAGAGCTATGCTAGCGTTCAAGATATCATCAGCAAAGCCTTAGTCGCTCAACAAACAACCGCCTAGTTACGATTCCCCTCAGGAATCTCTATTTTTGCCTCATGGCTGAGTCCACTACCACGCGCCCGGTTCGAATTCTGATAGCCAAAGTCGGTCTCGATGGGCACGATCGCGGAGCCAAAGTCATTGCCGCCGCTTTGCGAGATGCCGGCATGGAGGTAATCTATACTGGCCTGCGCCAAACCCCAGAAATGGTGGTTCAAACGGCATTGCAAGAAGATGTTGACGCCATTGGGGTTAGCATTCTCAGCGGAGCCCACAACACCGTTTTCCCCCGCATTTTGGACCTCATGAAAGATAAAGGTCTGAACGATGTTCTGCTCACCGGCGGTGGCATCATTCCCGACGAAGACGCCGATCAACTCAACCAGTTGGGCGTAGCTCGTCTCTTCCCTCCCGGGACATCAACCGAAGAAATCGCAACCTACATCAAGGCTTGGGTGGCCGAAAACCGCCCCTTCTAATTCCATGGAATACCAAAACATTGTTACAGAAAAAAGAGATGGCGTATTGATCATCACCATCAATCGCGAAGCCAAACTCAACGCCCTGACCATCGCCACCTTGCAGGAAATCAAGCACGCCGTAAACTGCGGTCAGTCTAATTCTGAGATTCATGGCATGATCCTAACAGGCAGCGGGCCCAAGGCCTTTGCTGCTGGGGCTGACATTTCAGAGTTTGCCAATTTCAACAATGATGAAGGAACGCGAATGAGCGCAGACGGTCATGAGGTCATGAATTCTATAGAGGAAGGTAGCAAAGTGGTCATTGCGGCTGTCAATGGGTTTGCCCTTGGCGGCGGATGCGAACTTGCCATGGCTTGCCACATGCGAATAGCTTCAAGCAATGCAAAATTTGGCCAGCCCGAAGTGAACTTGGGAGTACCTCCCGGTTATGGCGGTACCCAGCGTTTGATTCAACTCATTGGCAAAGGAAAAGCCATAGAGATGTTGGTCACTGGTGATGCCATCGATGCCCAAACAGCCTTGCAATTAGGCTTGGTAAACTACGTCGTAGAACAAGAAGAGCTCTTGGACAAAGCCCTTGAAATCTTGGCCAAAGTAAAACCCAAGAGCCCTAGTGCCGTGCATAAGGTATTGAAGTGTGTAAACGACTATTTCCAACCGAATGTCAATGGCATGCAGCGTGAAATTTATGAGTTCGGCGAAGCTTTTGAATCAGAAGATTTCAAGGAAGGTACCACGGCATTCATGGAGAAGCGCAAAGCTGAATTCGAACGCAAATCAACCTACCGCTGTTATTGAGCTGTAGGCCCTTTGGGTCTAATGTATCAAAGACCTTTCCTTGGGGATTTGTGTAATTAGAGTTCCTTGCGCAGACGCGCGACGGGAATGTTCAATTGTTCGCGGTATTTGGCTACCGTACGTCGCGCTATCCCATAGCCTTTTTCTTTGAGTAAAACCATTAAGGCCTCGTCAGTCAAGGGTTTGCGTTTGTCTTCTTCGCCAATGGCCTCTGACAAGATCTTCTTGATTTCTCGGTTGCTGATTTCTTCGCCATCTTCGCCAGTGATCCCTTCTGAGAAGAAAAATTTCAAGGGGAATATGCCGAATTCAGTCTCGACGTATTTGGAATTGGCTACGCGGGAAACCGTAGAAATGTCCATGCTGATGTCGGTGGCAATGTCCTTCAAAATCATAGGCTTCAAAAAGGTCTCTTCGCCCTCCAGGAAAAACTCTCGCTGACGGCGCACAATGGCCTCCATGGTGTTGGTCAAGGTCATTTGACGCTGCTTGACAGAATCAATGAACCAGCGAGCCCCATCTACCTTCTGTTTGATGTATTGAACGGCCTCCTTGAGGTGCTTTTCTTTGGTTTTGGACTCCTCGTAGGCTTTTAAAGTCTCGGTATAGGTGTGACTCAATCGAAGCTCTGGGGTGTTGCGGCTGTTCAAGCGTACCTGCAAATGTCCATCTTCATTGATGACCGTAAAGTCGGGAATGATGTACTGGGTTTTCTGGTTGCTCAAA
The DNA here is from genome assembly GCA_046047755.1 of Bacteroidota bacterium. GTDB lineage: Bacteria > Bacteroidota > Bacteroidia > NS11-12g > UBA955 > JALRLA01. The sequence goes on from JBJOHK010000059.1 coordinate 17,378, forward strand.
CCCAAATCGCCCGGCTTGGGGTTCAGTTTGGTGATTTCAGCGATGGCGGCTTTCAACTCTTCGTCACCCACCTTCAGAGACTTCATGATCTTGTCGTAGTGGCGCTTTCCAAAAGCCTCCATGTGGTTCTCCAAGATGGTTTCTGCCAAGGTCAAAGCCGGGTTATCGCCGTAATCTTTTTTATAGAGTTGAAGCAATAGACACTCTTGCAAATCACGGGCGCCTATGCCTACCGGATCGAAGTTCTGAATCTTGATCAGCAATCGCTCCAAGTAGTCTTCAGTGGTTTGGATGTTCTCGTTGAAGGCCAAATCGTTGGCAATGCTTCGCAACTCGCGGCGCAGGTAGCCATCTTCGTCAATGCTGTTGATCAGATGCAGTCCGAGCATCAAATCAAAGTCGTTTTGGAAGGTCGCCCGAGCTTGCTCGATCAAGAAATCTTGAAACGAAGATTCTGCCCGTATGGGCATCTCGGTTTGGTCTTCATTTCGATAATCTTCACCCATGCGGAAGGTGCTGTACTCGTCATCATCACCACCACTCGCACGAATCAATTCATCAACATCCAAGTCGCGCTGGTAATCTTCGTCCCACTCATCACTTTCACGGCTTTCTTCATCGGCGCGCGAATCTTCGGTGTCGTTTTTTTCCAATGCTGGATTCTCCAACATTTCTTGGTCTAGTTTCTCCTCGAAATCGAGCGTATTCAACTGCAACAGCTTGATGAACTGTATTTGTTGGGGGCTCAGTTTCTGGAGCAACTTTTGTTGAAGATCTTGACTGAATTTCATGGCTGTACCTAGGCTGTAAGTTCCGGCTGCAAGCGATTATCTTTGCAGCCTAACAAAGTTACATCCGCCCAACGCAATAACCATTCCGTTTCCAAAAAGCACTCGCAAATCCTATGAAAACAAGCACCCGCATCGAATCCCTCTCCCAACACATCGGCCAAGAAGTAGAACTGAAAGGCTGGGTGTCGAATAAGCGTGAGGGCAAGGGCATTGCCTTTGTGATATTGCGAGATGGATCTGGGTATTGCCAATGTGTGGTAACCGAAGAGAGTGCTGGGGCCGAGGCTTTAGCCGAGGCCTCCAAACTGAGTTTGGAGTGCAGCGTAATCTTGACCGGGAAGGTGTTGGCTGACGAAAAGCAAGTCGGTGGTGTTGAGGTACAGGTTACGTCTTTGACCACCGTTGGAGCTAGCGAGAACTACCCTATTTCCAAGAAAGAACACGGTGTTGAGTTCTTGATGGACCAGCGCCATTTGTGGCTGCGCAGCACGCGCCAATGGGCCATCATGCGCATTCGCAATACCATCATTTTCTCCATTCACAAGTATTTCCAAGAGCAGGGTTTTGTGCAAATGGATGCCCCCATTTTCACTGGCAACGCCTGTGAGGGTACCAGTACTTTGTTTGAAACTGATTTCTACGGAGATCCCGCGTACTTGAGCCAAAGTGGCCAGTTGTACGGAGAGGCTATGGCCATGGCCATGGGTAAAATTTACACCTTCGGCCCCACCTTCCGCGCAGAGAAATCCAAGACTCGCCGACACCTGTCTGAGTTTTGGATGATTGAGCCCGAAATGGCCTTCTATGATATTTTCCAAAACATGGATTGCATTGAGGGAATGTTGCAAGCCGTAGTGAAAGATGTTTTGGCTAATTGCCGTGAAGAACTCAAGACTATAGGCCGCGATACAGCGGTTTTGGAAAGCAGTTTGGGTGCTTTCCCTCGAATGACTTACGATCAAGCCGTACGCATCATCAAAGGGGAAGAAAATGTGAACGGAGTGAACAGCATTGCTTCGTTGGAGGAAGAACTGGCTGCCAAGCAGGCAGAGTTGGCTCAGATTGAGGCCCAAATCGCTGAAAAGGAAGAGCAGTTGAAGGAGCCCGGTTTGAAGAAGGGTCAAATGAACTTCTACCAAAGCAAGGTAATCGAATTCAAACAGATCAAGTCAGACTTAGAAGAGGATTTGCGCAACATCCCTCAGTGGATCGAAAGTGCCAGAACCTTTGAATATGGCAACGACTTTGGCGGAAGCGACGAGACGGTTTTGACCCGCTTGTTCGACCGCCCCGTGATGGTCTACGACTGGCCTCATGAGGTGAAGGCCTTCTATTTGAAGCGCAATCCTGAAGATACCCGATTTGCTCGTGGCGTAGATGTTTTGGCTCCCGAAGGATACGGTGAGATTGTAGGCGGCGGCGAACGTGAAACTGACGTTGATATGCTCATTGGTAAAATCCACGAGCACCAACTCCCCATGGAAGCCTTTGAATGGTATTTGGACTTGCGTCGCTATGGCTCTGTACCCCACTCAGGGTTTGGCTTAGGGTTGGAACGTATGGTAACCTGGGTCTGCAAATTGAAGCACGTGCGTGAGAGCATTCCGTTCCCCCGTATGTACGGCCGTTTGACGCCTTAATGTGCCCTAGCCGCCCTCCAAAAGAGAGGACGCGCTCCATCCTCAAAAAAGTAAAAGGAATTAGAGAATCGGACGTCCGCGCACCAGCTGGAAGCCGACATCGCTGACGCCAGCGAGCTGCTCGTCGCGCATGTTTTGTTTGATGCGCAAGGTGTAGGTGCCGGCTTTGAATGGAATTTGGTCCAAAAAGGGCTGCTGGAAGGTAATCAAATTGGATTTTCCTTGGCCCATCCATCGACCGGTTTGATCGCTCAGGGTGATTTCGAATTGATTCTGCTGCTGCAAGCCGGGGCCTTCGAGTTCGTACAACAACCAAATGTTACTGTAGCTGTAATTGCTGCGTATGCGCAAGCCACAATTGAGCAGGTAATAGGTTGAGGTATCCTCGATGTTGAAGCTAAACTCCGTTACGCTATCCCAGGCCCAACCCGATGCATCGACTGAATTGAACTGTTCGTCAACGATGTTCTTGGAAGGGTTACAAGCCCAGGCAAATAGCCCGGTCAAAACCAATGTTAAAAGCGCTATGTAGGAATTGCGTGAATTCAACCGCCCGAAATTAGCGATTTCAACGCCTCGGTCTGTCCAAACAGAATTTGAGCCTCATTGTGTACAACGTAGAGGTCAAATGGAAGATTTTGGGGGCGAGAATTCGGCAGTTTCATGGCATCCTTTCGGGTCATCACCAACTGCCTTGTGCCACTTTTCATAACGCGCTTAACTAGTTCTTCCCATTCAGAAGGCCCAAGCGGGGCGTGGTCTTTGCGGTTCCAAGCCCCTGCCAAATCCCAGGTAGTGGGGGCCCAATCGATGCCCTGAGCGATGCCGCTGTATACAAATACCGGCTCATTGGGCTCAAAGTCTTTTTCACCCCAAAAATTGAGAGGTTCTGTGTTGGAATAGTGGAAAAAAAACACCGGTTTTTGAAGCCTCTGAATGGATTTGATGTGCTCCTGGGCCTCTTTTTCGCTCAAGTCAAGTGGAGCTTTGGTGATCAGAATGGCATCAGCGTATTTAGCCGCCTCGGGCCATTCTCGCAAACGACCGGCTGGCAAGGGCATTTGTTTCCAAAAGGGATCGTTGAACGGACTAAGAAGTAAATACCCGCTGGCTAATAATGGCAGGTGCTGAAACCCATCATCCAAAATCGCCAATTGGGATTCTGGCGAAGCATTAAGAAGACCATAGAGACCTTCAACCCGCTTTTCACACACGAATACAGACGCTTGGCTGGCCCGGAATATTTCCAAGGGCTCGTCTCCCACCTGTTCGGCTTGGCTAAATGGGCCCACGGCCAAAAAGCCTTTGGTAGAACGTCCGTATCCGCGGCTCAAAACAGCCGGCTTTTTCTCTTTTAACAAATCCAGGAGAAACAGCACCATGGGAGTTTTGCCTGTTCCGCCCATATGCAAGTTGCCAACGACCCAAGAAGGAAGAGGCCCTGGCCTGCGCAGTTTTAGTCCATCAAACAAACTTCGACGCATAGCCATAGCCGTGGCATACATCCAAGATAGGGGGCTCATTAAGAGCCTCCAGAGAATTTTCGCAACTGTTTGCAGGGCTGACACCTAGCTACAAAGAAAAGGAATCGCCGGGGTTCGGAGTATGCACAGTGCAATGACGTACATCTCGGGCCAGAATTTCCATTTGCAATGGGTCTCCGTGAACCAAGAAGAGGCTATCCAAATGGCCTTCATCACAGGCTTTGAAGTAATCCAATAGCTGATCGTGGTCGGGGTGGGCGCTAAACGCATCGGTCTTACGAACGGCTGCTCGAACCGCGCGGGGCTTGTGGTTGATTTCCACGAAATCCTGACCTGACATCAAGCGATGCCCCAATGTGCCTTCGGCACAGAATCCGGCGATCAATACGGTATTGTTCTCACCGCCTATGTTGTTTTTGACGTGCATTTGAATGCGACCTCCTTCCACCATTCCAGCGGCTGAAATGATCACGCAAGGATCGGGGATTTCTGACAAAACCTCGCTCTCCTTTTCATCTTGAATCACATACAAATTATCAAAGTCAAACAAAGACCCATGCTTAGCATGGAAGGCCTTAGCCTCTTCGTTCAAATAGGGCAAACTGTGTTGGTATACCCGTGTGCTTTTGATGGCTAGGGGGCTGTCGGTAAAAATCTTAATATTGGGCAATTTGCCTTCGCGGTACAACTGGTGAAGGGTAAACAAAATGGCTTGGGTACGCCCAACTGAGAATGCGGGCACGACCAATTTTCCTCCATTTTCCACGCAGGTCTCCTGTATCTCACGCAACATGATTTCTTCCGCCTTCTTGGAATGTTGTTCGTGCTTGCGACCACCATAGGTACTTTCTGAAACCAAATAATTCAACTTGGGCATGGGCACGGGGTCAGGAACCAGTTTGGAGTTCTTATTCCCCAAATCACCCGTAAACCCAATGCGCTTGGTCTCCCCATTCTCTCGCACCTCCAAAACCACACTCGCCGCTCCTAGAATGTGACCGGCTGTGTAAAATTGAAGAGTCAAATTGTCGTTGTATTCGTATCGAGTTCCAAAATCGACGGTCTCCACCCTGTCGATCATGTCCATGATGTGCTTAGCCGAGTATAATGGACTTGGAACCGAGTCGCGGTATTGACCCTTTTTGCGCTTAGAGAATTTCTTGCGCTTTCGGGCAATTTCCATGCGTTGAATGTTCAAGCTATCGTGCAGCAGGAAGTCACTCAATTCCAAGGTTGGGGGTGTACAAACAATCAAACCATCAAAGCCCTGCTTGATCAAATTGGGAATGTTACCTGAATGGTCAATGTGAGCATGCGTCAGAATTAACAGGTCGATCTTTTCGGGGTCAAAGGGAAAACGAGCGTTGTTCAGGTCAAAATTCTTCTTGTCTTCATAATCTAACCCGCAATCTATCAATACGGTAGTACCGTCTTCTAACTCCAAAAGGTGTTTGCTTCCCGTCACTTGCCGCGCCGCACCCCAAAAGGTCAACTTCATGGTGCAAAGGTAGGGCTGCGGGGCGGCAACACGGGACAACTTGGTAGAGATTTACTACCTATTCATCAGGGAATAAACACTTTGAAGGCGATGGCTTGTTTTTCATTGGTTCCCTGAACAAAGTAGATACCAC